>JAKFXD010000123.1 GCA_021731565.1 Methylocystis sp.
ATGTGAGACGCGCCCAGATATCTTCCGTCTCCCCCAAGTGGAGCGTGAAATCCTTGGCTGCGTCAGGGCGCGCGGCAAGCGTGCGCGCGATCAACTCATCCGCCTGCGCGAGCGCGGTGAGACCGATCGGGGCCGGCGATGAAACCCATCGCGCGAGCGGCTCGGCGAACACCGTGATGGCGCCGGCGTAAAAGGCGATGAACAGAAACATCCCGGCGGTGATGCCGGTCCAGGTATGAACGGTCTTATAGAGCCGAACAACGTCGCTGCGCATCGTGCGTTGTCCCGATTAACGAAAGAAATGTCGACAGGCGAATAGACCGGCATAGGCAATGAGATTCGCGCCGCCGAGCCAGAGCCAGGCGCGCATGCCGCTATAAAAAAGGAAGCAAAGGCTCAGCGTCGTGAGCCAGATCGGCGCGATCAGCCACATCACGAGCTGAAATTTGTTTGGAGCGGCCAATCCGCCGGGCGCCAGCCAGGCGAACAGCCCGGCAAGCGCGACTGCGAGCGTGAAGCCGAGAATGGCGCCGGCCGACGTCTTGCTGATCCAGTCGCGTCTGATCTGACTCATCGGGTGTTTCCAACGATGGTTCGCAGCGCCCCCAAGCACGGAAAAACAATGAAAAGAAGCATGGTCAGGACGAGCGTCGCGAAAATCGCCGTCGAGAGTTGAACCGTCTCACGCCACAGGACAACGCCGAGAAGCAGCAGCGCTACGCCAATGACGCGGCTCGTCCATGCGGGCAAGCGCCGCGACAGCCACCGCTGGTTTGGCGCGCCGAGATAGAGGCCGGCGGCGCCCGAAGCGATCGCGGCGCAGGCTGCGAATTGAAAGGAAGCGGGCGAGAGGCTCATCGTCCGCTCCCGACTTTCAGAAGTTGACCGTCGCCGACAGAAGGACGGTGCGCGGCGCATCAAGCGTGGCGAAGCCGTCATTGAAGGCGCCGGACCAGTAGCTGTGATTGAACAGATTGTTCACATTCGCCCGTAGCGTCATGTCTGTGTCGTAGATCTTCGTGGTGTAGCGCGCGCCTGCGTCGAAGCGCGTCCATTCAGGAATTCGGTAGTAGTTCAACGAGTCGACATAGAGGGCGCTCGTATAGATGACGCGGCCTTCCGCCGTCACGCCGACGAGATAGGGAAGATCCCACTCGCCATAGAGGTTGGCCTGCCATCGCGGAATGCCGAAGGCGTTTTTGCCGGTTGTTCTTCCGTCGGCGCTCTCAGTGATGACGCCGATCATGTAGGAGACGCCGCCGAGCACGCGGAAGCCTTCGATCGGCTCGCCAAAGACGTTCCACTCTATGCCCTGGTTGCGCTGCCGAACTGGCCTGTAAGATATTCGTCCCGCTGTGGTCACGGTTGCGAGAGTCGGTTGCGTGATCTCGTAGAAGCTCAGCGTATTCGCGAGAATGCCCAAATCGAGCTTCGCGCCGGTCTCGATCTGCTTGGAGACGAAAGGCGCAAACGACTCGTTGAAATTGGTCGCCTGCGGGTTGGTGACGCGCAGGCCCTGCGTGAGTCCTTCGATATAGTTGGCGTAAAGCGACAGGCGCTTGTCGAAGGGCTTGACGATCAAGGCAAAGGCCGGCGAGAGACGATGGCTGTCATAGGCGTTCGTCTCGATGCCCGTATTGGCCTGGAACGTCTTGGTCATCACCCGCTGGCTGCGCAGGCCGCCGATGAGCTGGACGCGTTCGTCGAAGGCCGAGACGGTGTCGGCGAAGGCGAGGCTCGCCAGATAGGTTTCTGAGGTCTTCCTCGGATCTGTCGCGAAATAGGCTTGTCCGAGACGGAACGGCGTATTCGGAACGACCGGCGGGGGAGGCGCCTGAGGCGGCGTGACGGGCAGATAAATATTGGAGCTGTAAGGCGAGACAAATCCGAATTCGGAACTTTGGCTTAATTTCAGCGCCGAGGCGCTCAGCACGAATTGGTGGCGCAGCGGTCCAGTGTCCACCTGGCCGCGAACGCCGCCCTGCGTCGACAGCGAATTGGTATAGCCGCGCAGATTGACGATTCGGGCTCCGGAGTAGTTGCCAAGCAGGTTTACGCCAGTCGCCTGGGTGCCATTGGTAAAGCCGAAGTTTCGGCTGTCCAAGAAGCCGATGCCCGCAAAAACGGTGACATTCTCGGCGACGTCCAATTCGGCGCGGGCTTCGATGGCCTTGTTCTCGAACCGGGCGTTCGAACCGATAAACAGATTCTTGGTTGCGCTTGGCGCCGCCGCCGCTCCAATTCCAGCAAAGCTCGCGAAGAATGCGCTGCCGTTCTTGAAGATTTCCTGGCTGTGATAGGCGTCGATTGACAGCCTTATGCGCTCTTCACGGAAATCGAGCGCCAGCGCGTTCAGGCCGCGCACTTTCCACTGTTCGTCGAGCGCGGTCCCGCCGCTGCGGTAAACGCCGTTGTAGCGAAGGCCGAACTGATTGTGGTCGCCGCCGCGCCGGCCGACGTCGATATGCGTGCCGAACTGGGAACTCGACGTGAAGTCGGTGCTGACGCTGGTGATCGGCTTATCGCCTGCATGTTTGGTGACGAGATTGATCGAACCGCCGACCGCGCCGAAAGGCGCCATTCCGTTGAGCAGCGCGCCCGGGCCTTTGAGCACTTCGACCCGCTCCAGGAATTCTGTCGGCACATGGCCGTCGGGCGCGAGACCGTACATGCCGTTGAGCGCGAGCTCGCTGCCGAGGACCGGAAATCCGCGAATTCTGAAATTCTCGCGGATGTGCCCCGCCGACGTGCTCATACGAACCGACGGGTCGTTCTCCAAGACCTGCTGCAGCGTGCGCGCCTGCTGGTTCTCGATCAGCGCCGACGTGTAGCTCGTCACATTGAACGGCGTATCCATGAAGTCGCGGTTGCCGAGCATGCCCAGTCGCGCGCCGCGCGCGATCTCGCCGCCGGCATAGGCCGGCGGGAGATTGCCGATCTCTCCCGTTGGCGGAGACGGCGCGACGCTTGGCCCGGAGCTTTGCGCCAGACCCTGCCCGGCGCCGGAGGTTGCGGCGCGCGGCGTCGTGGCCACATGCGGCCTTGGGCCGCTTGGATGAACGTTGCTCGCGCGCGCATTCGACACGACCGGGCGCGGCGTCTGCTGCCGCACTTTCGTTTGCGGCTTTTCCTTCGGCGCATCGACGGTCACCGGCGGCAGAGTTTGTGAAGCGCTCTGCGCCGCGGCCGACGCGACTTCGAGACCGACCATGATCGGCGCGCCGAGACCGCAAACAAGCAGGGATGTTTTCCCGATAGGCGGGACGACGAGGCAGGAAAACCTGGAATGCTTCTTAGTCATTCTTCCGCCTTTACTATTGTGCAGCGCGAATGCCACCTGAAATAGCTCACCTGTTCTTTTCACGTCAATCGCTCCAATCAATTTTCGGAAATATTTCAAGTACTATGTGGTACTTTTGTCGCCTATTACTTGTATTTATTCTCATTCCAAAAAAGCGAGGGGCATTATTGACTAAAGCGTAAACAAAACGGCGCGCGCATCGCCGCCGGAAAGCCTGCATCGCTTGCAAAATCCCAGTCGCCGAGTGTCGTGTTGTCAAAGTTGACAAAGCGCGCTCAATAACCCGCGTCGGCGACGAGAGGCGTGACGCGCGCACTCAGCCTGAAAGGCGTCCTCATGCGGCGACAGTGGATCGCAGAGGGAAATGACTCGCCGGGCAAGCCCCGAATCTGCGCCGAAACGCGACTCTCGCCAGAGCGCGCTGCGCGAACGCGCGCATTCTCTTTAGCTTTGAATTTCAGGCGCCATGCTCAAGGCGCCGGCCCCATCCTCAGATGACGCTCAACCGCTCGGCGACAGTTCGCTGTGCGACTATCCATTGGTAAAAGGTCGACATCCCGGCGCCGTCACGTGCGGAAACCTCCAAAATCTCGGCATCCGGATTGACGCGGCGAATATTGTCTCGCGCCCGCTCCATCGAGAAATCGAGATGCGGCAAAAGGTCGATCTTGTTGAAGATCACGAGCTTCGCGGCGCTGAACATATGCGGATATTTGAGCGGCTTGTCCTCGCCCTCGGTCGTCGAAAAGATCACCGCCTTGGCGTGTTCGCCGAGATCGAACAGAGCCGGACACACCAGATTGCCGACATTTTCGATGAATACGAGCGAACCGACGCTCGGCTTGAGTTCGGTGAGCGCGCGCGCGATCATTTCCGCATCGAGATGGCACCCGGTTCCGGTATTGACTTGCACGACCGGCGCGCCTGCGGCGCGAATGCGCTCGCCGTCGTTCGACGTCGCCTGATCGCCCTCGATGACGAACAGCGGCAGTTCGCCCGACAGGTCCGATATGGCGCGTTCGAGCAGCGTCGTCTTGCCGGCCCCGGGCGAGCTGACGAGATTGAGCGCCAGGATTTCGCGACCCGCGAACCACGCGCGGCATTTGGCGGCGATCGCGTCGTTCTTGGCGAGAATGCGCGCTTCCATCTCCACGCGACGATGCGCATGCTCGTGCACATGATCATGATGGCTGTCGTCGTGAGGATGCGCGTGACCGTGCTCATGTTCATGTTCATGCACATGATCGCGTCCATGCGCATGATGATGCGCATCGCCATGGACGTGATAATGTCCATCATGAAAATGACCGAGGCCGTCACCCTCGCCAACGCCATGCGAATGATCTGCGCCATGCGGCGGCGGCGCGATTTCCGCGCTCGCGCCGGTCTGCAGATTGGTCATCGTGGTTCCCTGCCCTTGGCAGCCGCAGCTCGCGCACATTACGCAGCCTCCTCGATTTCGATGCTCTTGACGTTCAGCTCTTCGCCGCGCAGGCGCTTGAAGTGAAGAGAGCCGCAGGGACATGCCGAGAGCATGTCGGGCGTTGGAAATTCCGCGCCGCAGATATCGCAGCGCGCCTCGGCGTCGACTTCGCGGATGTCCAGGACCGCGCCTTCGACCGGCGTGCCTCGCGCGACTTCGGGAAAGCAGAAGACGATGGCCTCCGGCTCGACGCCCGACAATTTGCCAATTTCGATCGTCACGCGCCGGACGACGCCGCCCTCGGCGGCCTGCGACGCCAATTCGACGATGCTGCAAACGATCGAGAGTTCGTGCACGTCGGCTCCTTTAGCAGATGCGCGGCAATTGCTCGCCGACCAGCATGTCGACGATGCGGCGGCCGCCAAAGATCGTACGCATGGCGACGCGACCCGGCTCGCCGGCCATGACATGACCGATGATGGCGGCCTGTCGTCCGAGCGGATGCGCCCGCATCGCGTCGACCGCCGCCGCGGCCTCGTCGGGCGGCGCAATCGCGACGATCTTGCCTTCATTGGCGAGGTAGAGCGGATCGAGCCCGAGAATTTCGCAAAAGCCGCGCACTTCGTCTCGAAGCGGCGTCGCCGCCTCGTCGATTTCAATGGCGAGCTGAGACGCTTCGGCGATTTCATTGAGCACGGTCGCGATCCCGCCCCGCGTCGGATCGCGCATGAAACGCGTGTTCGGCGCCGCCTCGAGCAGGCGTGCAATGAGACCCTGCAGCGGCGCGCAGTCGCTTTCGATCGGCGCGCGCAACGCCATATCGCCGCGCGCCCCGAGAATCGCGGCGCCGTGATCGCCGAGAAGTCCGTTGACGAGCACCGCGTCGCCCGGTCTCGCGCGATGCGCGCCAAGCTCGACGCCCGCCGCGACCACGCCTACGCCGGTGGTGGTGATGAACATCTGGTCGCAGGCGCCCTTGTTGACGACCTTGGTGTCGCCGGTGACGATCTTGACGCCGGCGTCCTTCGCCGTCGCGGCCATGGAGCCGGCGATCTGCCGCAGAAGATCGATCGGGACGCCCTCTTCGACGATGACGGCGCAAGAGAGATAGAGAGGAAGCGCGCCGCCAACGGCAAGGTCGTTGACGGTGCCGCAGACCGCGAGCTTGCCAATGTCGCCGCCGGGGAAGATCAGCGGATCGACAACGAAGGAATCGGTGGTGAAGGCCAGCCGGTCGCCATATTGCGCAAGGTCCAGGAGATCGATGCGCGCCTGATCGTCGAGCGGCGCCAGCAGCGGATTGTCGAAGGCCCCGACAAACACGTCGTCGATCAGATCCTTCATCGCCTTGCCGCCGCCGCCATGGGCGAGCGTGACGGTCGGCACATGCACCTTGCCGCGCGAACGCCGGGGCGGAAAGGAGATCATGTTCATGCGGCGCTCGCCTCCGCTTCGTCGCGCCCGCGCTTCACGCCGCCATATTGATAGTAGGCGGCGCAGGCGCCCTCGGACGACACCATCAGCGCGCCGAGCGGCGTCTCGGGCGTGCAGGCGCGGCCGAAAACCTTGCACTGCCAAGGCTTGATGACGCCCTTGAGAACTTCGCCGCACTGACAGGACTTGGGGTCGGCTATTCTTGCATTGGGCACCTCGAATTTGCGCTCGGCGTCAAAGCGCCCGTAAGCGTCGCGTATCTTCACGCCCGAGTGATCGATGGAGCCGAGCCCCCGCCATTCGAAGAATTCGCGCAGCTCATAGACCTGCGCGACCGCCTTCAGCGCGACGGCGTTGCCTCCCGCCGGCGCGACGCGCGCATATTGATTTTCAATCTCGCAACGTCCCTCGTCGATTTGTTTGAGCAGCATCCAGATCGACTGGAGAATGTCGAGCGGCTCGAAACCGGCGACGACCATCGGCTTCCTGTAGTAGCGCGCGATGAATTCATAGGGCGCGTCGCCGATCACCATCGAGACATGGCCCGGCCCCAGGAATCCGTCGAGACGCAAATCGGGACTGTCAAGGATCGCCTTGATCGTCGGAACAATGGTGATGTGATTGCAGAAGATCGAAAAATTCTCGATCCCTTCGCGTTCCGCCTGCAGCACGGTCAGCGCTGTCGAGGGCATGGTCGTCTCGAAGCCGATGCCGAAGAACGCCACCTCGCGCGCGGGATTTTGACGCGCGAGCGCCAACGCATCCATCGGCGAATAGACCATGCGCACGTCGCAGCCGTCGGCCTTCGCCTGCAAGAGGCTCTTGCGGGAGCCCGGCACGCGCATGGCGTCGCCGAAGGTGGCGAAAATGACCTCCGGACGCTCGGCGATGGCGATGCAATCGTCGACGCGGCCCATCGGCAACACGCAAACCGGGCAGCCGGGTCCATGCACCAGTTCGATCGATTTCGGCAGCATGCCTTCGACGCCGTAGCGGAAGATCGAATGCGTATGCCCGCCGCAGACTTCCATGATCTGCAGCGGCCGTGTCTCGTCGCGCTTCATCCGAGCGAGCAACCGTTCGATCGCTTTGATCAGAACGTCCGCCTTCGCCCGATCGCGAAATTCGTCGACGTATTTCATGCCGCGACGTCCCTGCTGGTGGCCGAGCCCCGATCATCGGCGAGCAGCGTGTGAACGAGGTCCCAAAGAATGTGATAGGCGGCGACGTGACATTCCTGAATGCGGTGGACCGACGTTGTCGGCACGATGAGGCAATGATCACAAACCTTCGCCATCTTGCCGCCATCGCCGCCGGAAAGGCCGATGGTCGTCAGACCCATCTCCTTCGCCTTGGCGAAGGCGGCGGCCAGATTTTCCGAATTGCCGCTGGTGGAGAGGCCGACGACTCCGTCTCCCGCCCGGGCGTGAGCGATCAGCTGACGCACGAAGACATGCTCGAAGCCCACGTCATTGGCGACCGCGGAGGTCATCGCAACGTCGGCGGTCAAATTGACCGCGGCCAGCGCCGGCCGACCGGCAGTGATCGGATGCAGAAACTCGACGGCGACGTGGGCGGCGTCGCAACTCGAGCCGCCATTGCCCATGGTAAACAACCGGCCGCCGCGTCGATAAACGGCGGCAAGCGCTTTGGCCGCATCGAGCAGGACACCCGCCTGCTCGGCGAAGAAGCGCGCATTCGTCTCGCGCGACTCGCGCGCTTTCGCTTCGACCGAATGCAGCAGGCCAGCGTCGCGCGCGGCGGGATTCTGCTCCTTTCCATGAAGGAACGGGTAAAGCGTCTCCAATGCGGTTTTGCCGGTCATAGCTCTCGTTCCTCCGCCGCCACGGCGTCGGACGGCCTGTGCATGTTCTCGAGCTCGGCCTGAAGCTCGCCGAGTTCTCGAAGCAGCCTCAAGGTCTCGGCGGCCTCCGCCTCGTTGATCCGGCTCATTGCAAAGCCGACATGGACGAGAACCCAATCGCCGACGCAGGACCCGACGGGATGCGCCTCATCGACGATGCAGCTGACGTTGATCTGTCGACGCACCCCGCTCACGTCGACGGTCGCGACGAGATTATCGGCATCGTCTATGCTGACGATGCAGCCGGGAATGCCAAGACACATGTTTGATCCTCTCCATCGCTTTTCATGCCGCCGCTGATCAGACGCGCGGCGCCGATCGCGGCCTGACCCAGCGAGAGCCCGCCGTCATTGGCGGGCGCGTCCGCATGGGTCAGCACTTCCAATCCCGCCTCGCACAGCCTGTCGTGGACGCTTTCGAACAGAAGGCGATTTTGAAAGCAGCCGCCGGACAACGCCACTGTTTCAAAACGTCGCATAGCGGCCAGCCGAACGGCCACTTTCGCGATCGACTCAGCAAGGCCTAGGTGGAAGCGGCGCGCGATGACCGGCGCGGCGACGTGCTGCCGCAAATCGTCCCTGATCGCGTTCCACAGGGGCGCCGGATCGATCTCGATCGGCTCCGACTGCGAAATTCCGAACTCATAGAAGCGTCGCTCGTTCGGCGCCGCGCTTGCAAGAGCTTCGAGCCGCGCCGCCGCCTCGCCTTCATAGGCCTGACGATCGGCGCAGACGCCAAGCGCCGCGGCGACCGCGTCGAACAGTCGTCCGCATGACGAAGCCAGGGGCGAATTGACGCCCTGCGCGATCATTCTGTCGATCATCGCCAGCGGTTTGCCGTCGAACGCCCTCCAATCGCCGGCAATAATTCCCGGCTTGAGTTCGCCTGCCGCCCTGAGATGCGCATAAAGATTGCGCCAGGGTTCGCGCATCGCCTGTGCGCCGCCGGGCATGGCGACCGGCTTCAGTCGCGCCAGCCGCTCGTAACCGAGATAGTCGGCCAGCAGGAATTCGCCGCCCCACATGGCGCCGTCGTCGCCAAAGCCCAATCCGTCGAGCACGATTCCGAGCGCCGGCGGCGCGTCGAGCGGCCGGCCGTTCTCGGCAAGACAGGCGGCGACATGCGCGTGATGGTGCTGAACTTCGATCAGCGACAGACCGCGCCCTTCGGCCTCGGCCCGGCCCAGTTTCGACGAAAGATATTCCGGATGCCGGTCGATGACGATCGCCGACGGCGCGTGATCGAACAGCTTCTCATAGAGGCGCAGATTCTTTCGATAGTCGTCGAAAGTCGCCGCGTTTTCGAGATCGCCTTGATGCTGCGACAGGATCGCCGCGCCGTCCTTGACCAGGCAGAAGGTCGCCTTGAGTTCGCCGCCCATCGCCAGCAGATCGGGCGCATGTTCGAAGCCGTTCGGCAGAAGCAACGGCGCGGGCGCATAGCCGCGGGCGCGGCGAAGAAGCCGCGAACGCCCCCCCATGATCCTCACCACCGAATCGTCGACCCGATTGGCGATGGCGCGATCATGCGTCAAGGCGAATGACGCGACATCGGCGAGTCGCCGTCGCGCCTCGGCGTCGTCGATCACGGCGGGTTCGTCGGAAATATTGCCGCTGGTCATGACCAGCGGAAGATCGAACCGGTCCATCAACAGGAGATGCAGCGGCGTCGTCGGCAGCATGAAGCCGAGCGTGTCGAGTCCGGGCGCGATGGCCTCCGGCAGGCGCTGCGGATCTGTGGCGCGCAGCAGCACGATCGGCGCCTCGACGCAGGTCAGCGCGCGTTCCTCGATCTCGCCGACCGTGCAGTAGCGCCGTATGACCGCAAGATCGCGCGCCATCAGCGCGAAGGGCTTAGCGTCACGCCGCTTCAGCCGTCGCAGACGCGCGACCGCCTCGGGGTTGGTCGCGTCGCACGCCAGATGATAGCCGCCGAGCCCTTTGACGGCGACGATGTCGCCGCGCGCCAGAAGCCGGGCCGCGATCTCGACAGCATCGGCGTCGCCGTCGTCAGTCGCCTCCGCCGGGCCGAAGGCGACCAGCGACGCCGTCGGTCCGCATGCGGGACAGGCGATGGCTTCGGCGTGAAACCGGCGATCCCTTGGATTGCCATATTCCGCCTCGCAGGCCGCGCATAGGATGAAAGACGCCATCGTCGTCGTCGCGCGGTCATAGGGAATGCCGGTCACGATGCTGAGACGCGGTCCGCAATGCGTGCAATTGGCGAAAGGATAGCGGTAACGGCGCTCGCCTGGATTTCGCAGCTCCGCCGCGCAGGCGCAGCAGATTGCAGCGTCCGGCGCGACTTGCGTGCGGATCGGGCCGCCGATGCTTTCAGCGATGCGGAATTCCCGCGGCAGTCGACCGACATATCGTCGTCGCTCGATGCCGTCGACACGCGCGAGCGGCGGCGGGTGTCGCGCGATTTGTCGAAGCAGCGCTTCGGTTCGCGCTTGATCGCCGCTGACGCGGATCAACACGCCCTCGCCATCATTGAGCACTTCGCCGGCAAGCCCGAGCTGACGCGCGATCCTCCAGACCGTCGGCCGAAAGCCGACGCCCTGCACCCGACCGCGCACTCGAAATTCGAGCGCCTGCGACTGGTCCGTCTCGATTGTCATCGGTTCGGTCAATTTCACATGTTGCTGATCTTGAGATAGCGATAGAGATCCTTCGCATTCATGATCAGCAAGCCGAGGATGATTATTCCGAGAACGATTCCTGTGATCTCCCATCCGCTCATGATGCTGCTCCTTTTCCGTCGATGTCACGCGCGCGACGCAGGTTGCGCCGCCATCATCGCATCGATCAGCTCTTCCACTGTTTCGGCCGCGACGCCGACCGCCGCCGCAACAGGCTCGCTCAGTCCCATGACGCCTTCCTCGCCGCCGAGCGCCAAAGGCTCGCAGGCGACGAGAAGGACGCGCTGACAGCTTCCGCCAAGCGCCGACGCAAGACGGAGGACTTTCGCCGGATCGAGGTCATGCGGCGATAACGCCATGTCGTCTGGCGAGGGATCGTCCATATCGACTCTATCCGGCTCGACAATCGAGACGGCGCCCGGCGCTTCCCCGCGTTGCGCCGCATCGACGAGAATAACCGCGTCATAATCGTCCATCAGCGCATAAGTGAGATCGATGCCGCGAATGCCGAAATCGATCACACGCACCCCATTTGGCAGCCTGATCTGCGCGAGCCTGCGCGCCACCTCGACGCCGAAGGCGTCATCGCCGTTGAAAATATTGCCGACGCAGGCGACGAGGATCGACGTCATGGCGCGTCTCCCGCAGCGATCGGTTCGATCTCCTCTTGACTGAAAAAGAAGCGATGTCCCGGAAAACCCGCTGCGCCGAGATCGCGGCCCGGATCGTCGAGCAAAGTCACGGCGACGTGAATGCGGTCTTCGAAATCGCGTTCGATCGCCTCGACCACAGCCAGCTTGTCTCTCAGCGCGATATCCATGATGTCGCCGCCCGACTTCGGACGCAGCCGAACGCGCGCGCCGACGCATAGCGCGCCGCCGCCGTCGATGAGCGAAACGAGGCGAGGTTTCTCGCGCTCGTTGATCGCCGGCGGCGGACCCGCCCGACTGATCTGCGACGAGCCATCGCGCATTACGCCATGCAGCCGCGCCATGTCGTCGGCGGTCAGCGCATGCGTGCGCTCCAGCAGCGCCCGCGCGCGCGCGTCGACGGAGGCCATTTCGCGCTTCTCGGCGTCGGTGAGGGCGAGAATGCGCAGCGTCAGGATTTCGTCGATCTCGGCGCCGTCGAAGAGGTCGCCGGGACTTTCCGGCGCGATCGCCGGATGATCATAGAGGATGATCGGCGAGGCAAGCATGGCGCGATCGTCTTCTCCGCCGACCAGCACCGGGAAAGCGCCGACATTTTCGCATTGCGCCGCCGCCTCGCGGAGGTCGTCGGGAGGATCGAGCAGCGTAATGAATGCGCCGCCTTCGACGGTGAGAATCGCATGTGTCGATGCGAAGGCGCGAAGTTGCGCCGCCGCGCGTTCGCTCCGATCGGCGTCGGCAAGCGGCGTGACGTTTGCGATCCGCAGCGTCAACTTCCATAAATCGGGCGCGAGCCTCTGCGCCTTTGCTTCAATGGCGCCCGCGATCCCATGCGATGTGCGAATAAACGCGGCGACGATTCGTCCGTCTCGGTCGCGAACCGGCTCGAAACTGCAAGTCGGCTCGAAGTGAAACGGCGCTACGAGGGCGGCATCCTGAATATCCGCAGGCCGCAGCGGGCCCGGGTCGACCTCCCGCTCAAGCGCCTCCTCCCAAGCCAGCAACTCCCGACCGTCGACATCAAGACTGGGAACAAGCGTCAGCGCCGGCTCGACTTCTTTCGGAAGCTCATACGCCGGCGTCGCCAGCCGGCCGATCTCACGCTTGACGACCTGCAGGAAGCGGAAATGCGCCCCAAAAGCCGCCTGCTCCCCGCCGCGCAGCAAAACCTGCGTCTCCATAAACGAGGCGTCGCCCTGTTGATCGAAGGACGTCGGGAACACCCCGCCGAAGGTCCAGCGCTGGCGATTTTTGATCGACGACGGCCGATAGGGATAGAGAATGTAGCCCTCGTAAAGAACGGCGTCGGCGATCGCTTTGATCGAGTCGAGCTTCATGTCGCCTCCGCCGCGCGCGCTTCAAGCAACGCCTGCAGGGCGCGTTCGAAGGTCGGCAGTCCCAGCCGACGCCGATAGCTGTCCAGCTCCTCGAACGCCTCGCGATGCAGGCAAAGCCATGCGCTTTGCGGATAATAATGATCCATCATCGCGCGCCATGTTCCGACGGGCAGTCGATAGGCGCATTCCTTGCTCCACGGAATCTGCGCGATCTGCAACCTGCCCTCGCGGTCGCGATAAAAAATCGAGCCGCTGAACAGAAAGTTGAGCGGAACCTCGCCCTGTTCGAGCCCGTGGAAATATTTGGTCGCCGCGATGTTGAAATCATAGCTGCATGTCACGGGCAGCTCGACCTTGCGCTCGGGATCGACCGACGCGACAGAAACGCTTGCATGAGTCCAAAGGAAGCTGCGCAGCGTCTCCCCCCAGCGCGACGGCTGCCCGAAGAGATCGGAAAGTCTTTCGCGCTCCTCGCCGTCATAGCGCCGCCGAACGGGATCAATCCGGATTTGACAATTCAGCATCACATTCAGGACAGGCAACTCAGGCGTCCGGTTCACGACATGCAGCGCGAAAAGCAGCAGCGGCGCCGCCGAATATTTTTCGACTTCGACGTTCTCGATGCGAAAGTCGAGATCAACCATGAATGGCGTCCTCGAGTCCGACGCCGTCGCGCAGCTTCCGAAAATAGGTTCGAACGGCCTCCCAGACCTCCGCGCCGCCTGAGAGGCCGCGCCAATGCCTGCGGATCAGTCCGACGAGCGCATAGCAATGATCGATTGATACGAGGTAATATTCCCGCTCGCCGTTCATTCGATTGATCAGCAACGCTTCGACATCCGGATGCAGGTCGTCGAGCGCCGGATTGGCTTCGACCAGTCGTGACCACAAGTCGGCGGCAATTTGAGATTCGGTCGCGCCGGCCGGCCCCGGATAGATTGCGACCGGCCCGCGCGCCGGCGTGCTGCGGAAAACGAAGACGAGATCGATCGGAATGCGAAAGCCCTGCCATTCGGCGTCGCTGAGTTCGAAGTCGCGCATTACATGCGCGCGCGCCTCTATGGCGGCATAGCGGTCGCCGGCGCCCAAAAGCAGCGCGCATTGGGGACAGGCGCAAAAGAACTGTCGAGTCGCACGCTCGATCAGATGCGCGTGCCGCACATCGATGACCTTCGCACAGAAGTCGCAATGTTCTCCTTCCGCCACGGCGAGGAACCGCCGAAGCCGAGAGGCCCAATTCCCCGACTGTATCCTTTCCATGCCTTGCGCCTCTCTCTATGCGGCGGTTGCGGCGCAACTTTCGGTCATATCCATTTCGATCAAGATATCTTCGAGATCGGGCGCGGCGTCGGTGAGCGCATTTTCGATCTCGACCCGCAAACGCTCGGCAGGCTCCGCGCGGCCATTGCGTTTAAGCTGGACGATCGCGAAGGCTTGTCCCGCGCCGACAAGCTCGACGTTGAGGCCGCGCGCGCTCCATTGCGGCCGCATGCGCGCGATGACCTCCTGCAGTCGTTCCTCGGCGGCCTTCGGATGCAGCCCATGGAGAAGCAAGACCGCCGCGATCTCTTTGTCCGCGACCATCTGTTCGATGAGGGCCGGGCCATCGCGCGCCTCTGCAATCGTTGCGCTGAGCCGCTGAAAGGCGCGGCCGTGCAGATCCAGCAAAAGCGCGAGCAACTCCCGCGCCGCCTCGCGCGCATGCGCGTCGCCGACGCGCTCGAGCGCGCCCGTCAAAGCGTCCAGCCGCGCCAAAGCCTGCTCCAGCGTCTCTCCCTCGCGCGTTTCTGCGCTCATGGCGACGGCTTTCGGGAGGCGCCAAACATCGGCGAATGCCTGGTCTCGATCGTCCTCCCGCCGCCAACATACATATGCACGCCGCAGGGGAGACAGGGATCGAAACTGCGCACCGCGCGCATGATGTCGATCCCCTTGAAATTATCGGGACCATTCTCTTCAAAGATCGGCGTGTTCTGAATGGCGTCTTCGTATGGACCGGGCGTTCCGAAATCGTCCCTCGGCGTCGCGTTCCAGGGCGTCGGCGGATAGGGATGATAGTTGGCGATCTTCTTGTCCTTTATGACGAGATGATGGGAGAGCACGCCACGCACCGCCTCATGAAATCCGCAGCCGATCGCCTCGTCTGGAACTTCGAACTCGGTCCATGTCCTGGTGCGGCCGGCCTGCAGTTCCGTAAACGCCTTCTCCAGGAAAAAATACGCCGCGGCGGCGCAATAGGCCTGGAAATAGGTGCGCGCGCGATTCCGTTCGATCGCATTGCTCCACCTTGGAACCTTCCATTCAAAGTCGACTGCTGGCTTGAGCGCTGTCTTCGGCAGATGAATCTTGACGCTGTCGCCGGTCGCTTTGACATAGCCGCCGATGTCGACAAGCCCGGCGAGCGCGGTCGAGAAGAGGCGCGCGAAGGCGCCGCCGCCGGTGTCGAGCGCAAGATGGTCGCCGCTGCTCTTGTCGAGCCAGCGCGGACACATCACCCATGAGTAGTTCTTGTCGAAATCGCGCTTCTGCGGCCTCGGAATGGTCGTCTGATTCCATGGGTGCTTTTGATCGACAGGATTGCCCAGCGGATCATTCTTCACGAAGGTTTCGCAACCGTCCCAGTCCTCGTAATAGGACTGCCCGCGCAGGATGCGAATCTGCAGATTGATGTCGACGAGGTCGGTCGTCACAAGCTTGCCGTCGACGACGACCCCAGGCGTGACGAACATTTTCCGACCCCAGTCGGTCATGTTCTTATACGTATAGTCGCAATGTTCAGGGTCCTGGAACGCGCCCCAGCATCCAAGCAGAATGCGTCGGCGTCCGACTTCCTCATAACCTGGCAGCGCCTCATAGAAGAAGTCGAACAAATCATCATGCAGCGGCACGCATTTCTTCATGAATTCGACGTAGCGCACGAGCCGGGTCAAATATTCGGTGAACAGCTGGTTCGACGGCACGGTGCCGACGCCGCCGGGATAGAGGGTGGAGGGATGCACATGGCGCCCCTCCATCAGGCTGAACATTTCCCGCGTGTAGCGGCTCACAATCAACGTCTCGCGGTAGAATTCTCCTGAAAACGGATTAAGCGCGGACATGATGTCAGCGATGGTGCGGTAGCCGTGCGCCTCGGCATGCGGCGCCGGCGTTCTTTGCGCCATCGCCCAAACGCTCGGATTGGTTTCCTTGACCATCTGCTCGCAGAAGTCGACGCCGACCAAATTGTCCTGAAAGATGTTGTGGTCGAACATATATTCCGCGGCTTCGCCGAGATTGATGATCCAGTCGGCGAGAGGCGGCGGCTTGATTCCATAGGCCATGTTTTGCGCATAGACCGAGCAGGTCGCGTGATTGTCGCCGCAAATGCCGCAAATGCGACTGGTGATGAAGTGGGAATCGCGCGGATCCTTGCCCTTCATGAAAATGCTGTAGCCGCGAAAGATCGACGAGGTGCTGTGACATTCGGCGACATGCCGATTGTCGAAATCGATCTTGGTGAAGATCCCGAGGCTGCCGACGATCCTTGTGATCGGATCCCAGTTCTTCTCGACGAGGTTTGGCGAGGCTTTATTGGCGCTCGGGGGCGCCGAACGTCGAGTTGCAAGATCGACCATGGCCGCAGTCCCTTAATTAGAGTGGATGAATCTTGCTCGGCCGCTCAGGATCATAGCCGGTGGTGTACGTCGGCTTCCTGTTGCGCCACTTCGGCTCTCTGTTGAGCGTATGATTGGTGATCTTGCGGAGATTGCGGATCAGCACGCCGTATGGCTTCACCAGAGTCGTCGAGATGCGCCCGCCGGGCGGCTCCTCCATGAACGGCATGAATTTGTCGGGAAAGCCCGGCATCGTGCAGCCGATGCAAATGCCGCCGACATTCGGACAGCCGCCGAGTCCGGCGATCCAGCCGCGTTTGGGCACATTGCATTGGACCACCGGTCCCCAGCAGCCAATCTTCACCAGGCATTTCCGAGAACCGTATTCTTCTGCGAAATCGGCTTGTTCATAATAAGCGGCACGATCGCATCCCTCATGGACGGTCGGGCCGAACAGCCAGCGCGGGCGGCCGTGCCCGTCGACCGGAATCATCGGCGCGAGGCCCGCGAGCTGACGCAGCAGATAGAGAAACGTCTCCATGAAATTGTCCGGCTGGACTGGACAGCCCGGCACGTTGACGATCGGCAAGCCGGCTTTGGATTTCCACTCGGCGCCCAGATAGTCTTGAAGTCCCATGCAGCCGGTGGGATTTCCCTTCATCGCATGGATGCCGCCAAATGCGGCGCAGGTGCCGGCGCCGATGACGGCGAGCGCGTTGGGCGCCAGCCTGTCGATCCATTCGGTGGTTTTGATCGGTTGGCCGGTCGCCGTGTCGGTGCCGACCGCAGCCCAAAATCCGTCGCCGCTGAGATTTTCATTTGGAATCGAACCTTCGACCACGAGGACGAAATGTTCGAGTTCGCCGCAGGCGCCCTGATGGAACGGCTTCATAAAATCATCGCCGACCGCGTAGGACAGCACCGCATTATGCAGATGAACCTTCGGCAGGCCGGGGATCGCTCCTAGGAGGACGTCCTCTATGCTCGGCTCGCTCGCCGCGGTGATTGAAACCGAATCGCCATCGCAGCCGAGCCCCGCGGTGATCCAGAGAACGTGAAGCTCTTCGATGCTGGACGAAGCTTGTCCATCGCCTTTTGGGAGCGGATTGGAGTCTGGAGCCATCGATCAATCCTTTCACCAAAAGAGGGGTGGCGACTGAACGCAGCGAAGCGGTCCTATTCCCGCCGACGTATAGAGAATTGACCTGTTAAGGACGCGCTTGAGGCAGACACAGGAAAATCCCCGTTAGCGTGCGCAATGTGCGGCGACCATGGGGAAACGCGGGATGATGAGAATTGTTCCTAAAAGCAGACCGAAATGACGGTTCAATTTTTAGATTTCACTCATGACCTGAGCATATGAGATAAGCGCGAACAGAGCGGTTCCGCCGATGATATTGCCGACGAGCACCGGCACCATGAATTGTCCGAAAAACTGCGCAATCGCCAGTTCTCCGATAAAGATGAGAAGGAAAGACTCGACGCTGCCAACGACGATATGAGTAAAGCCGCCGATCGCAATAAGATATGTCAACAGGCCGACCATATGGAATCGGGCGGTGTCGGCGTTGGGAAGCAGCCAGACCATCGCCGCGATGAGGAAGCCGGCGGGAATGCTCTTAAAGAACATTTCCTTTGAGTTGTTGCTGAACAACTCGCGGCTGATCTCGAGCGCGCCGTCGCGAAGCTCGGGCGAGAGCGCGGGCGTGAACGTATAGAAGAGCGCCGCGACAAGAGCGCCCGCCATATTTGCCGCGAAGACGACGCTCCACAATCTAATCACGCGGCCGACATTCAGCGCGGTGAAGCTCTTTAACAGCGGCAACACGGCTGTAATGGTGTTTTCTGTAAAAAGCTGCTGGCGAGACAGCACCACCAAGAGAAAACCGGCGGGATAGCCGGCGGCGACAATCAGCGGCGTCCAAGTCCTTGGAGGGAGATTAATCTGGAGCGCGGCTTGAGCGATAAGCGAGAAGCTCATCGAAAAACCTGCGGCGACGCCGGACCACCAGAGCGACACCGCCGGGCGCGCGAGTTCTTCTTCGCCCATTCGGCGCACCACTTCATAAAGAACCGGCGTGCGCGGTTGCGCTCTTTCCTCGATATCGATGATCTCGCGCTCGGTAATGCCCTTCACTTCGCTCAAGGCGTCAGAATCGCCCGATCCCGGCGCCATGGGCGGTTCCTGCGGGCTTTGCCTTTGCTGCGTGTCCTGCGGCAAGTTTCCCATCCTCGACGGGTTTGACAGCCCGAGCTTTCGCTTCGGCCAAGGCCGGCGCAGTGTTTGAACCGTCGAGTTGCAAGCGCAGTTCCCGGCCGACTGAAAATGACGGCAAGAGCGTAACCGTAGCCTGGCGCAGGCGCTTTGATTCGTTCGGAGCAACCAAACGCCGGCGAACCCCGGCAAGCGTCGTCTTCGATCGATGTCGATCTAATAGGCCGAGACCCGTGGTCAGGCCATTTTCTCGACTCGGCCCGGCCTATTTTGTTTCAACGTGGCCGCTAAGATCGAAATGGCGGTTGACGCCGGCGTGGATGAGGTTGCCGTTGAACCGCGTGGAACTCGTCGCGCCGGTGGCGTAAAGGCCGTTCGGCTGGATCGCGAAGCCGGGTGACGCCTGAGCGGCGCCAAGATCATATCGCAGATAATCGACCTTGACGCTCCAGTCGCTCGTAAACATCCATTCCGCGCCGCCGCCCGCCGTCCAGCCGATGAGACTGTCCTGATAGACGGGATTGACCTGCGTCTGGTTGGTTCCGCCAATGCGGCGGGTCAGGATC
>JAKFXD010000124.1 GCA_021731565.1 Methylocystis sp.
ACTGCAAGAACGCTCATGGATTGGCGTGCGCCGGTAATCGACTACTGCGAGCGACAGAGCCCGGCCTTCTGGGCCGAGCCAGCGAATGCGGTAAGCAATTTCGCTTTCATTATCGCCGCCGCGGCGGGCTTTCTGCTTTGGCGCCGGCGGGGCGGGGCGGATTATCCTGCGCTCGCGCTCATCATCGTCACGGCGTCGGTCGGCGTCGGCAGCTTCATCTTCCATACAGTCGCGACGCGCGGCGCCATGCTGCTCGACGTGATCCCGATTGCGATTTTCATCTATGGCTATTTCCTGCTGGCGCTTCGCCGCTACTTTCGCCTGCCGATGGCGCCGGCGGCGGCGATGACGCTCGCTTTCGCCGCCGGCTCATCTTTCGCGGGGACGATCGACGCGCTGAACGGGTCGGTCGGCTATCTGCCGGCGTTCGCCGCGCTGTCGATCTTCGCCGCGCTGCTTTGGCCACGCGGACAGCGCGAGACGGCGCGCGCGCTTGGCGCCGCAGCGCTGCTTTTTGCCATTTCGCTGGTCTTTCGCACGATCGACCGCGCGGTCTGTCCGATGTTTCCGCTCGGCGCGCATTTTGTCTGGCATTTGCTCAACGCCTGCGTGCTGTGGCTGCTGCTGCGCGCGGCGATCCGCGCCGCGCCGCGACGCGATCAGGCGAGCCCGATCCAGAAGGCGAAGGAGCCGACGGCGGCGTGAGAGGCGGTCAGCGGCCAGACGTTGCGGGTGAAAAGATAGGCGGTGCTCCACACGATGCCGGCGAGAAAAGTGTTGGCGAGCAGGACCGGATCGCCATAGGCGCCATGCATCAGCGAAAACACCGCCGACGAAAACAGCACGTAATTGCGTCCGCTCATCTGCAGCCGATCGGCGATCAGCTTGGGGATCGACCGGCAGACGATTTCCTGGCAGGGGCTCGACACCAGCACATAGAAGGGCGCGAAGGCGATCCAGTTCGGCGGCGCATGCGGATGCGCCAGAAACTGCGCCTCGACGACGATCGCCGCCAGCAGAAGGCAGGTCAGCGCGCCGCAGATCAGCCAGGCGCGGGCGCCTCTCGGCGCCCCGAGGCCGAGTTCGGCGAAGGAATAGCCGCCGAGCACGCAGGCGGCGACGCACAGGAGCGAAACGACGAGCAGCGCCTCGAAGCGCAAATGAAACGACAGCGCGCCGCCGGCGATCGCCAGGCTCGGCGCGAGCAGCAGGAGCAGGAAGGCGAACAGCGGCCCCAAGTTTCTCGGATTGAGCGTCATAAAAGCGTAACAAATTTGACCCTGTCACAGTTCCGCACCCGCCAGCGCCGGCAATTTGACGCGTCGCGGCGCCTGATCCGGCAGCAGATGGCCGCATGCTAACAAATGTAAAATAAATACAATAAGTTACGCTGGCGAGCCTCGCCTTGACTAAATGAAAGCCCGCAAATATGTTGCGCCCGGCTCGAAAGGATTGGCCGCAAGGCTGAGAGTTTCTTGCCGTCTCCCGAACGGTTCGACTTTCCCGTCGCGCGGCGACGCGCCATCGTTAAATTTTTGCGCGTGGCGCAATAGGCGAGGCGAAAACGCCGATGAGCGACGAGGATGAGGAAGACGCGGAGCGCGCGGCGCTCAACGCGCGGCTCGAAAAGCTCAACGCGGCCTTGCGCAAGGTCGACGAAGAGAAGGCCGCCGAAGTCGCGCCGCGGACGGAGCGCAAAGGGTTTACGCGTGCGATGCGCGTGGGCCTCAACGCCTTCTCCGAATTCGTCGGGGCGGTGTTGGTCAGCGCGTTGATCGGCTGGCAGGCGGACAAGTGGCTTGGCACGGCGCCGTGGCTCCTGATCGTCATGCTGGGACTAGGCGTCGCGGCGGGATTTTGGAACGTCTATCGCGTGGCGAAACCGAAAGCGCCGGGCGAAGACGAAGGAACATGACGGCGCGTCGCAGCGCTTGAAGCAGGGCCGGGCGGCGACGCTCGGAAAGAACGATGAATCCGGAAGAAGCCGCCGCCAAGCCCAACCCGATCGAGCAATTCGAGCTACATCGGCTGTGGCCCTTCGAGATTAACGGCGTCGAGACGTCCTTCACCAACGCCTCGCTGTTCATGCTGCTTGCCGCGCTCGGCGTCGTCGCGCTGATGGTGCTGGCGACCTCCAGGAAGGCGATCGTGCCGGGCCGCGTGCAGGCGATGGCCGAGATGCTTTATGAATTCGTCGCCGGCATGGTGCGCCAGACCGCCGGGACCGAAGGGATGAAATTCTTCCCCTTCGTCTTCACGCTGTTCTCCTTCATCCTCATCGCCAATCTGATCGGGCTTGTGCCTTACACCTATTCGGTGACCAGCCAGATCGTCGTCACTTTCGCCTTCGCGGTGGTGGTGATCTCGCTCGTGGTTCTCTACGGCCTCTATCGCCACGGTTTCGGCTTCCTCAATCTTTTCGTGCCGCATGGCGTGCCGCTGCCCGTGCTCGTCGTGCTGGTGCCGATCGAGATCATCTCCTTCCTGTCGCGGCCGGTGTCGCTCTCCGTCCGTCTCTTCGCCAATATTCTCGCCGGCCACATCACGCTGGCGGTGTTCGGCGGCTTCGTGGTGATGCTGCTCGGCGCCGGCGTCTGGGCGGCGCTCGCGCCGATCCCGCTCCTCGCCATCGTCGCGCTCTATGCGCTCGAACTGCTCGTCGCCTGTCTGCAGGCCTTCGTCTTCAGCGTTCTCACCTGCGTCTATCTGAACGACGCAATTCACCCGGGCCACTGATAAAAATCGAACAATAAACGTCGCCCCATTCAGCAGGAGTAGGATATGTCAGAAATGCAACTCGTCGGCGCCGGACTGGCGGCGATCGGCACCGGCGCCGCGGCGATCGGCGTCGGCATCATCTTCGGCAATTTCGTCAACGGCGCGCTGCGCAATCCGTCGGCGGCCGCCTCCCAGTTCACCAACGCCATCATCGGCGCGGCGCTTGCCGAAGGTCTGGGCATCTTCGCCTTTCTGATCGCAATCCTGCTCTTCCTGAAGCAGTGACGTTTCGCGTCCGGCCTTGCGGCCGGGCGCTCGTTTTCCAGCGCTTATGCGCCGCGCCAGGATCGCGCGGCCTAGTTCCGAGACTTGGATCATGTCCATGGCGATCATTTCTTCCGCTTTCGCCGCCGAGGGCGAGCAAACGACGCATGAGTCCGTCGGCGCCGGCGAGGCGCATCACGAGGGCGCCTTTCCGCCCTTCCAGACGGAAAATTTCGCGCCGCAGATTTTCTGGCTCGTCATCATTTTCGGACTGCTCTATGTGCTGATGTCGCGCATCGCGCTGCCGCGCGTTGGCGGCATCATCGAAAATCGCGGCGCGAAAATCGCCGCCGATCTCGGCGCGGCGCGCGACATGCAGTCGAAGGCGCAAGCCGCCGCCGCCGCGAATGACGAGAATCTTCGCCGCCGCCGCGACGAGGCGCAAGCCATCGGCCGCGACGCGCAGCATAGAATCGCTGCGGAGACCGCAAGACAGCGCGCGCTCGCCGAATCGCAAGCGGGCGAGAAAATCCGCGCCGCCGACGAGCGCATCGCGAGCGCCAAGACGACGGCGCTCGGCAATGTCGAGCAGATCGCCGTCGACGCCGCCGCCGCCATCGTCGAGAAGCTCACCGGCGCCAAAATCGATCAGTCCGCGCTCGCCAAGGATGGCGCGACGTCGTCGCACTGAGGAGACGATCAATGCATTTCGACGCGGAATTCTACGTCGCGGTCGGCTTTACGATTTTTGTTCTCGTGATGCTGTGGGTCGGCGCGCATTCGAAGTTCACGGCGCTGATCGACGCGCGCATCAACCGCATCAAGGGCGAACTCGCCGAGGCCGAACGGCTGCGTCATGAAGCCGAGGCGCTGCTCGCCTCCTTCGAGCAGAAACGCGCGGAGGCGGAAGCCGAGGCCAAGGCCATCGTCGCGCAGGCGAAGGAGGAGGCGGAGATGGTCGCCGCCGAGGGTCGTCGCCGGCTCGATGAATTCATGGCGCGCAGCGTCAAGCAGGTCGAGCAGAAAATCGCTCAGGCGGAGGCGCAGGCCTCGGCCGAAGTGCGCGCCGCCGCGGCCGACGCCGCCGTCAAGATCGCCGAGCGCGCGCTCTCGAGCGGCGCGGCCGCCGGCAAGGATTTTGTCGCCGACGGCATCAAGGAATTGAAGTCGCTCGCTCACTAAACCGCTGCGGCGCTTTATCCGCCGCGGCGCTTTTTCTCGACGACGGGCTTGTCGGCGCCCTGGGTGAAGCCGACGAGGATTTCGTAATCGTCCTGCGCGCGCGGGCTCATCACCGGCACGGTGAACGGATCGGCGATCACCTGGAATTCGCTGCGCGTTCCCCCTTTGGCGATCGACGCGCTGATGCGATAGATTTTCGAGGCGACGAGCGTATCGTCCTTCTGACGGCGAATCGCCACCCGCAGATTGGCGCCAAAGACGCCGGGCTGGCCGGCTGCGCCGAGCACGGCCGCACCTTCGACTCCCACTCTGATCGTCAGATGGTCGCCGTCGACGATGCATTGGCGCGCGGTTTCGCGGAGCGAAAGCTGGTAGCGCACATTGGCGGCGTCGGCGTCGGGCGGCGAACGCTGCATGGCCGCGCCGCTTTCGATGAACACTTCGGGACAGTCGGGCGTCGCGCCGGCGGGCGGCGGTTCGCCCTCCTTCTGTTCGCCGCCGAAAATGCCCGGCACGCGGAGCTTGGGCAGTTCGAACGCCGCGACGGTCGCGGGCATAAGCGCAATCGATGTCGAAAGCGCGATGGCGAGGCGCCTGCGCCGCGCCGGCGTCATCGAGCCGCCCGTCGGGCCATAGGCGAATGTGTTACGGCAGCTTTGCGAATCCATCCTTAAATCCCTGCAGTGTCAGCGGCAGGCCGATGCCTTCGTCCGGAACCTGATGGATGATGAAAGTAGCCACCTTGCCGCTTTTCAGCTGATCGATCAGCTTGTCGTCCATCGTGACATCCGCGACGCAGCCGGACGGCAGGCATTTGACGAAGCCCGCGCGCCCGATGTCGGTCTGGTCGATCTTCAATCCGAGCCCGTTGGGCAGAAGCACGCCGAGCGGCGCGATCACGCGCAGCAACCGGCTTTTGCCGTCGCTCGTCTTCAGCACCTGGATGACGAGAAAAATTTCGGCGTTGTCCTCTGCGATGAGTCTTTGCACCAGCGCGCATTGTTCGGTTGCGGCGCCGGTCGGAGTCTCGCAGCGCATTTCCCAATCGCCGAATTTGGCCCTGACCGCGGCTTGCGCAGGATTCGCGCCCGCGCCGAGGCCGAGCAAAATAATCGCCGCTCCCGCCGCCGCGACCCGATGTCGCATCAGGCGATCAATTTTTGCAACCCGCGATGGCTTCATTCCGTCTCCTGAAAGACCGCGCCGCGCCCGCTCCAATTCAGCATCGCAGAGAAAGCGGCCGGTCGCCACGCGCCCTCGGCACGACCTGCCGTTGCCTATCAAATGGACTTTAACTGTCAAGATCGGCGACGCCCACGCCGCATTGTTTGGCAAAGGCTTTGGCGCGACGATTTGTCTGTCGAATCTGGCGTTGCAAACAATTGCGCCTAGCGGCTGTTTGTGATTGAACCGGCCGACTACCGAGCGGGGCGGGCTTTGGGCGGGCCGCGAACGGAAATCGCAAGAAGATCAATGATTGGCTGGCGAAGGGTCCGAAAGAAGGCGGCTGTGATGGTTTACGTCAATCGACAGATGCTGACGCGCGGCGCATTGGCGGCCGCTGCGGGGATTCCCGCGATTTTGTGCGCTGGCGCCGCACTCGCGCAGGCTGAAGGACAGCCCGTCCCGGGCGGTCTCGGCCTTCCGAATATGGTCACCCCGGTCGGCTTGGGGACTCAGCAGCTCTACAACATGGTGCTGATGCCGATCATTTCGTTCATCGCGCTCTTCGTTCTGGGCCTGCTGATCTATGTTTGCTATCGCTTCAACGAGCAGGCGAACCCGATTCCGTCGAAGCTGACGCACAATACGCCGCTCGAAATCATCTGGACCCTGATTCCGGTCCTGATCCTGCTGTTCATCTCCGTCCCGTCGCTGCGGCTGCTGGCGGAGCAGGTCGAAGTGCCGGAGGCGTCGGTCACGATCAAAGTGACGGGAAACCAGTGGTATTGGTCGTATAAATATCCGGAGGATCAGGGCGGCGGCTTCGGCTTCGATCAAATGATGAAGCCCGAATCCGAACTCCAGCCCGGCGAGCTTCGTCTGCTGACGGTCGACAATGAAGCCCTGGTGCCGGTCAATGAGGTGATCGCCGTCCACATCACGTCGAACGACGTCATCCACGCCTTCGGCGTTCCGTCGTTCGGCGTTCGCATGGACGCGATCCCCGGCCGTTTGAACCAGACTTGGTTCAAGGTCGAGAAGGAAGGCGTCTACTACGGCCAGTGCTACTTCATCTGCGGCAAGGACCACGCCTATATGCCGATCGTGATCCGCGCGGTCAGCCGCGAGAAATACAACGAGTGGCTTGCCGAATCGAAGCAGAAGTTCGCCGGCGCCGGCGCGCGCGTGCGCATCGCCGCCGCGAGCCGCTGAAACGGGACGCAACGGAACACACAAGTCTTTCTAAGGAACATGACGATGGCGAGTTCGACGACGGCTGGAGCGCATGATCATCCGAGGGGTTTGCGCCGCTTCCTCTTCTCCACCAATCACAAGGACATCGGCACGCTCTACATCATTCTCGGCACGATCGGCGGCGTCGTCGGCTTCCTGCTGTCGCTCGGCATGAGGTTGGAACTCGCCTATCCAGGCGTGCAGATCTTTCCTGGACTCGCGGAACTGCTGCAGGGGGCCGATCCGTCGATGGCGCTGGACGCCGGCAAGAATCTCTACAACGTGTTCATCACGGTGCATGGCGTGCTGATGATCTTCTTCATGGCCATGCCCATTCTCATCGGCGGCTTCGGCAATTGGTTCGTGCCGATCATGATCGGCGCGCCGGATATGGCGTTTCCGCGCCTCAACAACATCTCGTTCTGGCTCTTAGTCTCTGCGCTCGTTCTCGCCGTCATTTCGATGTTCGTCGAGGGCGCGCCGGGCATGAGGGGCTTCGGCGGCGGCTGGACGTTCTATCCGCCGCTGTCGTCGAACACCGGCACGCCCGGCCCGGCGATGGATTTCGTGATTCTGGCGCTGCATCTGGCCGGCGCGTCGTCGATCCTCGGCGCGATCAATTTCATCACCACGATCTTCAACATGCGCGCGCCGGGCATGACGCTGCACAGGATGCCGCTGTTCGTATGGTCGATTCTGGTGACGGCCTTCCTGCTGCTGCTCGTGCTGCCGGTGCTCGCCGGCTGCGTGACGATGCTGCTCACCGACCGCAACTTCGGCACGATGTTCTATGACCCGGCGGGCGGCGGCGATCCGCTGCTGTTCCAGCATCTGCTGTGGTTCTTCGGCCATCCGGAAGTTTACATCGTCATCCTTCCGGGCTTTGGCATCATCAGCCAGGTGGTGTCGACCTTCTCGAAGAAGCCGGTGTTCGGCTATCTCGGCATGGCCTACGCCATGGTCTCGATCGGCGTGCTCGGCAGCATCGTGTGGGCGCACCACATGTATACGGTCGGCATGTCGCTCAACGCGCAGCGCTACTTCACGCTGGCGACGATGGTGATCGCGGTGCCGACCGGCATCAAAATCTTTTCCTGGATCGCGACGATGTGGGGCGGATCGATCTCGTTCCGCGCGCCGATGGTCTGGGCGATCGGCTTCATCTTCGTGTTCACGATGGGCGGCATCACCGGCGTCGTGCTCGCCAACGCCAGCGCCGACAAGCAGTTCCACGAGGGCTACTATGTCGTCGCGCACTTCCATTACACGCTGTCGCTCGGCGCGGTCTTCGCGCTCTATGCGGGATTCTATTACTGGTTCCCCAAGATGAGCGGCTACATGTATTCGGAGACTTTGGCCAAGGCGAACTTCTGGCTGCTGTTCATCGGCGTCAACATCGTCTTCTTCCCGCAGCACTTCCTCGGGCTCGGCGGGATGCCGCGCCGCTACATCGACTATCCCGACGCTTACGCGCTGTGGAACATGGTGTCGTCCTTCGGCATGATCTTCGTCACGCTGTCGCTGATCGTCTGGTTCTACGTGATCATCGACGCCTTCATGAAGAAGCGGCTGGCCGGCGCCAATCCCTGGGGCGTCGGCGCGACGACGCTGGAGTGGACTCTGCCCTCTCCGCCGCCGTTCCATCAGTTTCAGGTCCTGCCGCGCATCAGCGGGTCGGGGCGGTAAGAAACCAAACGCCGGCGCGGAGAAATTCGCGCCGGCCATGCTGCCGGCGAGCGATGATGCGGACGCTGCGCTGAGCAAATGTATCGGCTGACAGGTTCTGAGTGAAACGCCATGAGCGACGCATCCTATCTGCATGAGGAACAGGCTCCGCGCATCTCGGTCGCGTCGCCTTCGGATTATTTCGCGCTGCTCAAGCCTCGCGTGATGTCGCTCGTGGTGTTTACGGCGCTTGCCGGCCTGTTGCTCGCCCCGACGCCGCCGCATCCGCTGATCGGCTTTGCCTCGCTCCTCGCGATCGCCGTCGGCGCCGGCGCGTCCGGCGCGCTCAACATGTGGTACGACGCCGACATCGACGCGCTGATGACGCGCACCCGCAAGCGGCCGATTCCCGCCGGACGGCTCGATCCCGAAGCAGCGCTCGCCTTCGGCCTCGTGCTCGCGACGCTGTCGGTGTTCACGCTCGGCTATGTCGCGAACTGGTTTGCGGCGGCGCTGCTCGCCTTCACCATCTTCTTTTACGTCGTGATCTATACGATGTGGCTGAAGCGCTGGACTCCGATGAACATCGTGATTGGCGGCGCCGCCGGCGCGCTTCCGCCGATGGTCGGCTACGCCGCCGCGACCGGCGAGATCAATCTCGCAAGCGTCGTGCTGTTTGCGATCATCTTCATCTGGACGCCGCCGCATTTCTGGTCGCTCGCCTTGCTGAAAAGCGAGGATTACGGCCGCGCCGGCGTGCCGATGCTGCCCAATGTCGCCGGCGAAGACCGCACCCGCCTCGAAATCCTGATCTACGCTCTGGCGCTCGCGCCGCTTGGCGTCGCGCCATGGCTGCTCGGCTTCGCTTCGCTCGCCTACGGGGTCGTTTCGATCGGCTTCGGCATTACGCTCGTCGCCGCGGCGGCGGCGGTGTTCAAGACGCGCGAAGGCGAGGCGGCCCGCGTCGCGGCGCGCCGGATGTTTCTGTTCTCGATCCTCTACCTCTTCGTGCTGTTCCTCGCGCTCGTCGTCGAACAGACGGCGCATGTCTTCGCGCTGATCTAGAGCGGTGAATAAAATGACCGACGCAGGCGACAAGATGAAGGACCACCGCGACGCATTCGGCGGACCGGGCGTCGTCCTGACCCAAGAGCAGGCGCGCAGCCGCCGCCAGCGCAATATCGCCATCGGCGCGACGATCGCTCTGCTCGCCGTGCTGTTCTACGCCGTCACGATCGTGAAGTTCGGCGCGGCCATCATTAACCGGACGATCTGAAAGCCATGAACGCGCCCGCACCGCATTCGCGCCATCGTCCGCGGCTGATCGCGGCGGCGCTGATCGCCGGCGCGACGGCGATGCTCGTTCTGTCTTTCGCTTCGGTTCCGCTCTATAGAGCATTTTGCGCGGCGACAGGGTTCGGCGGCACGCCGAAAATCGACGCCGCCGCGGCGCCGACCGACCCCGGCGAACGCGTGCTGACCGTGCGTTTCGACGCCAATGTCGCGCGCGATCTGCCATGGCGCTTCGAGCCGGAGGTCGCGAAAATCTCCCTGCGCACCGGCGAGACGAAGACCGTCTATTACAAGGTCGCCAATCTCTCCGACCGCGAGACGAGCGGCCAGGCGGCGTACAATGTCGCGCCCGGCCAGGCCGGCGCCTTCTTCGTCAAGGTCGCCTGTTTCTGTTTCGAGGAGAAGCGGCTCGGTCCGCATGGAGCCGAGGAATGGCCGGTCGTTTTCTATCTCGATCCGGCGCTTGAGCGCGAGGAAGGCATGCGCGGCGTTCGCGAGATCACGCTGTCCTACACTTTCTTCGCCACCAAGGACCCTGCGCCTTCGAAGACGAGCGAGACAGCGAGCGAAAAGCCGAAGGGTTGACGCGCCGCGCAGTTTGGCGCGCGGCGAACTCAAGGAGACAGGCCGGGATCGCCGGCCGATGGACAAGGATAAGCAAGATGGCGGACGGACACGCGAAACCCGAACACGACTATCATCTGGTCGATCCGAGTCCGTGGCCGATCGTGGGCGCGCTCGCCGCGCTGATCACGGCGATCGGCGCGGTCATGTGGATGGCGCAGCACAAGGGCCAACCGATCGGCGGCATGACCTTCGGCGGCATCGTGTTCTTCGTCGGCTTCGCCGGCATATTGCTGGTGATGTACGCCTGGTGGAGCGACATCATCCATGAAGCGAGCGTCGGCGGATTTCACTCGCCGGTCGTGCGGCTGCATCACCGCTACGGGATGATCCTGTTCATCTTCTCGGAGGTGATGTTCTTCGTCGCCTGGTTCTGGGCGTTTTTCAATTCGGCGCTGTTCCCGGACGATGCGGCGCAGGTGCTGCGCACCGAACTGTTCCAGGGCGTCTGGCCGCCGAAGGGCGTTGAAGTCTTGAGCCCCTGGAAACTGCCCCTGCTCAACACGCTCATTCTGCTCAGCTCCGGCGCGACTCTGACCTGGGCCCATCACGGGCTTTTGGAAAATAATCGCGACACGCTGAAGAAGGGTCTGATCGCGACGATCGCGCTCGGCCTGCTGTTCACGACGATCCAGGCCTATGAATATCTCCACGCGCCCTTCGCCTTCGCCTTCGACCCGGCGAAGCCGGCGGCGACGAATTATGGCTCGACCTTCTTCATGGCCACGGGCTTCCATGGCTTCCATGTGATCGTCGGCACGATCTTCCTGATCGTCTGCCTGCTGCGCGTCTTCAAAGGCGCCTTTACGCCAGATCAGCATTTGGGCTTCGAATTCGCCGCCTGGTACTGGCACTTCGTCGACGTCGTCTGGCTGTTTCTGTTCGCCTGCATTTACGTGTGGGGGAACTGGGGCGGGACCATGGAATAGGGCGCCGGCGCCAGTTCTGAACATTGGACGGTCACGGGCGCGCCCGTGACCGTTTTCATTGGAGGACCATCATGTCAGAAGAGCACGTCTATCCGCCCGTGTCGCTCTATGTCGACGGGATTCTCGGCAGATGTCCGCGCTGCGGCAAGGGACACATGATCAAGGGCCTGCTCGCCGTCTCGCCGACATGCGAGGTCTGCGGACTGGATTTTTCCTTCGCCGACGCGGGCGACGGACCGGCGATCTTTGTCATGACCATCGTCGGCTTCATCGCGATCGCGGTGCTCTGGTATGTCGAGGTGACCTATCAGCCTGCCTATTGGGTGCATGCGGCCATCCTTGCGCCTCTGTCGGCCATTCTCTGCGTTGCGCTTCTGCGACCGGCGAAAGGCCTGTTGATTGTGCTGCAATATTTCAACAAGGCTGAAGAAAGCCGCCACCAGTCGTGACCCCCGCTGCGCGCGCGCTTCTGTGGCCGGCGCTTGCGACTGCGCTGCTGTTTGCGCTGCTGGTCAGTCTCGGGTTTTGGCAGGTGCGGCGGCTCGGCGAGAAAGAGGCGCTGATCGCGCGAATCGAGCAGCGCGCGACGCAAGCGCCGCAACCGATTCCGCCGCGGGAGCGATGGGCGACGCTTCGCGCCGACGATTATGATTTCCTGCATGCGCGCGCGAGCGGGCGCTTTATCGGTGGTCGCGACGCGCTCATCTTCGCCGCGCCGCCTGAGGGCGCGAGCCGAGAGCCGGGCTATTTGCTGGCGGCGCCTTTCGAACTGACCGGCGGCGGCGTCGTGCTCGTCGATCGCGGCTTTCTACCGGCTTCGAAAGCCAGCGACGCCGCTTTGCGCGCGGCTCCTTCCGGCGAAACGACTCTGGTCGGCGTGTTGCGCGCGCCGGAGCGGCGCAACCCCTTCACGCCCGCCGATGAGCCGGCGAGAGGCGTGTTCTTCGCGCGCGACCCCGCGGCGATCGCCGCGGCGCTGGGACTGACCGGCGCCGCGCCTTTCGCGCTCGTGATCGACGCCGCGCCGGCGCCGGCGTCCGGCTGGCCGCTCCCCGTCGGCGGCGTGCCGACGATCGCCAACAATCATTTCTCCTACGCCGTGACCTGGTTCGGCCTGTCGCTCGCGCTTCTAGTGATTTTCGCGCTTTATGCCCGCGGCGTCCTCGTGCGCGGGGGCGCGCCGTAGCCTCGGCCTTGCGGCGATCGCGAATATGCTATGAAAAGGCGCACTGAACTGAACGCCGATTGATCCGTTCGCTGGTCTGTCATTCCCGACAGGCCGAAGGCCTGATCGGGAATCCAGAGCCTGCCGAGGACCGCTGGTTTTGCTCTGGATTCCCGATCGCGCTCCGCGCGTCGGGGATGACCCCCTGAACGGCTCAGAAGGAAATCGTATGACATGCGCGTCGCAGGCGGCGCGCCCGCCGCATCGATGGATCGAAGATTGCGCTATCTCTCAACGCGCGGCGAGGCCGCCCAGCTCGGCTTCGACGATGTTCTCCTCGCCGGTCTTGCGACCGACGGCGGGCTTTATACGCCGCTCGCCTATCCGCGCGTGGCGCCGTCCGACATCGCCGCGCTCGCCGGGCTCCCTTATGCCGAAGCGACGGCGCGGCTAATCGCGCCTTATCTGAGCGAGACTTTCTCGCCCGACATTCTGCGGGCGCAGACGGCGAGCGCCTATAGCGGCTTCCGTCACAGCGCCATCGCGCCGCTCGTTCAGATCGCCGACAATCTCTTCGTTCTCGAGCTTTTCCACGGGCCGACGCTCGCCTTCAAGGATCTGGCGATGCAGCTCCTCGGGCGCATGATGAATCATCTGCTCGAACAGCGAAATCTGCGCGCCACCATTGTCGGCGCCACGTCCGGCGACACGGGCGCCGCGGCGATCGAGGCGTTCAAGGGACTGGATCGCGTCGACGTCTTCATTCTGTTTCCGCACGGCCGGGTCTCCGACGTGCAGCGCAAGCAAATGACGACGGTCGCCGACGACAATGTTCATACGATCGCGCTGGAAGGCTCGTTCGACGACGCCCAGACGATTTTGAAGCAGCTGTTTCGCGACGCCGACTTTCGCACGCGCGTCGGACTTGCGGGCGTCAATTCGATCAATTGGGCGCGCGTCGTCGCGCAGACCGTCTATTATTTCACCAGCGCGGTCGCGCTCGGCGCGCCGCACCGGCATATTTCCTTCGCCGTGCCCACCGGCAATTTCGGCGACGTGCTCGCCGGCTATGTCGCCAAGCGGATGGGGCTTCCCGTCGAGAGATTGCTTGTCGCCACCAACGCCAACGACATTCTGGCGCGCGCGCTCGCGAGCGGACGTTACGAGCCGCGCGGGGTGACGCCGACTCAATCGCCGTCGATGGACATTCAGCTCTCGTCTAACTTCGAGCGCTTATTGTTCGATGCGGCGGGACGCGATCCCGCCGCGGTCCGCGCCGCATTTGCTTCGCTCGATCAATCAGGAGCCTTCGACATTCCGGCCGAGTCGCTCGCCGCCATCCGCGCCGAATTCGACGCGCAATCCGTCGGCGAAACCAAGACCACGGACGAGATTCGCCGCACCTGGCGCGAGACCGGCTATGTGCTCGATCCGCATACGGCGACCGGCGTCAGCGCCGCGCGGGCGCGGCTTGCAAAAGATCCGGCGACGCCCGTCGTCGCGCTGTCGACCGCGCATCCGGCGAAGTTTCCGGACGCCATCGAGCGCGCGATCGGGCTGCGCCCGCAGCCGCCTGAAAATATTGCGATGCGTCTTGACGCGCCGGAGCGATTCACGATTCTTGAAAATGATCGCGCGCGAATCGCCGAATTCATTTTGCAGCACGCGCGCGCGGCGAAGCACTGACAAGGTCTGGCAAGAAGCACGATGGCGATCTTTAGCGTAATCGGACGCCGCGACCTGCAGATCAAAGGCGAAGGCCTTTATCTGCGCGCGTCGGAAATGCGCGATTACGTCGAATGGGCCGAACTGCGCGAGAAGAGCCGCTCCTTCCTGACGCCCTGGGAGCCGCTCTGGCCAATCGACGATCTGACGCGGGCGAGCTTTCGCTATCGCGTGCGCCGCCACGCCGAGGAAATGGCGCGCGACGAGGCCTATTCCTTTTTCATCTTTCGCGACGAGGACGACGCGCTGATGGGCGGCCTGTCCTTCGGACATGTCCGGCGCGGCGTGTCGCAGGCGGCGACGCTCGGCTATTGGATGGGCGAGCCCTACGCGGGCAAGGGCCACATGACCCGCGCCGTTCGCGCCGCCTGCGCCTATGCCTTCGAAAAGCGCGGCTTCCATCGCATCGAGGCGGCGTGCCTGCCGACCAACGAGCCCTCGAAGCGCTTGCTGGAGCGCGTCGGCTTCAAACAGGAGGGCTATGCGCGCTCCTATCTCAACATCAACGGCCAGTGGCGCGACCATCTGCTTTATGCGCTGCTGGAAACCGATCCTCAGCCGATCCATCCGCCATCGGCGGCGTGATAGGCATTCAGGCTCATCCGTTCGCTTGGACGATCGTCATTCCCGGCGGGCCGAAGGCCTGACCGGGAATTTAGAGCCAATTAACAATGCTGGCGTCGTTCTGGATCCCCGATCGCGCTCCGCGCGTCGGGAAGGACATTTTCGCAGCTTAAGCGAGCGCCGCCTTCTGTAAGGCGACAAGATCGGCGACGCCGTTTTGGGCGAGCGCCAGCATGGCCGCGAGTTCGTCCTGCGAAAACACCGCAACTTCCGCCGTCGCCTGAATTTCGACGAGGCCGCCGGAGCCGGTCATGACGAAATTGGCGTCGGTCGCGGCGGTCGAGTCTTCGGCGTAATCGAGGTCGATCACCGGCGTCGCATTGAAAATGCCGCAGGACACTGCGGCGACGTGATCGCGCAGCGGGCTTTCCTTGACGATCGAGCGCGACCGCATCCAGTCGAAGCAATCATGCAGCGCCAGCCAGGCGCCGGTGATCGACGCGGTGCGGGTGCCCCCATCGGCCTGGATCACGTCGCAGTCGACGACGATCTGCCGCTCGCCGAGGGCCGGCAGATTAGTGACGGCGCGCAGCGAACGGCCGATGAGGCGCTGTATTTCCTGAGTGCGTCCCGAGAGCCTGCCGGAGGCCGCCTCGCGCCGCGTGCGGGTATGGGTGGCGCGCGGCAGCATGGAATATTCCGCCGTCACCCAGCCACGGCCCTGGCCGCGCAGCCATGGCGGCGGCTTGTCTTCGAGCGACGCCGCGCAGAGGACCTGCGTATTGCCGAACTTGACGAGGCAGGAGCCCTCGGCGTAGCGGGCGACGCCCCGCTCGAAACTCACCTGGCGCATTTCATCGGGCGCGCGTTTGCTGGGGCGCATAACAGCTCCGTTGACGGATCGGTTGCGCCTTCTATCCCGCTTTCGACGGCCGTGGAAGCGCCGGGCGCGGCCCGTCCGTCCTGCTCCCCCGTCTTGCGCTCGCCGCCGCATGGTGAAACCATGAGCTAACGGGGCCGGATAAATCAGGCTTCGACAGATAAGGAGGGAGTGATGGGCCAAATAACGTCCCAAGCGTCGTCCCAAGGAGCGCATTCGCACGAGGCGAGAGCACAGGGCCCCCGGCTGATTGCGCTGGCGGGCCCTTTTCAATGCGGCAAGACCACTCTCTTGGAGGCCATTCTGGCGCACGCCGGCGCGATTCCGCGGCAGGGGGGCGTCGCTGCGGGCGCGAGCGTCGGCGATTCAAGTCCGGAGGCCCGAGCCCATCAGATGAGCGTCGAATCCAATATCGCGACCGTCGACTATATGGGCGATCGCTATACGTTCGTCGATCTTCCGGGCTCGGTCGAATTCGCCCATGAATCGCGAAATATCCTGCCCATGGTCGACGCCGCCGTCGTCGTTTGCGAGGCCGATCCGCGCAAGATTCCAGCGCTGCAGCTCATTTTGCGCCAGCTCGAAGAGTTCGGCGCGCCGCATTATATTTTCCTCAACAAGATCGACGCCGCGACGATCGACGTGCGCGAGGCGCTGAACATTCTGCAGCCGGCGTCGCGCACGCCGCTGCTGCTGCGGCAGATTCCGATCTGGAACAACGGCGTCGCGGTCGGCTTCATCGATCTCGCGCTGGAGCGCGCCTTCGTCTACCGCGAACACGCGCCCTCCGAGGTCATCGACATTCCCAAGGGAGACGCCGCGACCGAGAAGGAGGCGCGCTACTCGATGCTGGAGCGCCTCGCAGATTATGACGACGCGCTGATGGAGGAGCTGATTTCCGACATCGAGCCGCCGCGCGATCAGGTCTTCGACGATCTCACCAAGGAGCTGCGCGCAGGGCTCGTCGCGCCGCTGTTCATCGGATCGGCCGAACGGGGCGCCGGCGTCACGCGGCTGTTAAAGGCGCTGCGTCACGAAGCGCCGGGAATCGACGCGACCCGCGCGCGGCTCGGCGTCGGCGACAGCGGCCCCGCGCTCGTCCGCATCTTCCGCACGATTCACACCCCGCATGGCGGCAAACTGTCGGTCGCGCGCGTGCTGCGCGGCGCTATCGCGGACGGCGGCGCCGTCGCTTCGCCGCAGGGCGAGGATCGCATTTCGGGCATGTCGCGCCTGATGGGCGCGGCGAGCAGCAAGATAACGGAAGCGAAGCTCGGAGACGTTGTCGCGCTCGGGCGTCTCGATCATGCGCAGACCGGCGACACGATCGTCGTGGACGCCCGCGCGGGCGCCGAGGAGTTGAAGGCCACTCGCGCGCATGTCCCCGATCCCGTGCATGCGATAGCGCTCAATGTGAAGGACCGAAAGGACGAGATGCGGCTTGCCGCGGCGATGGGGAAGCTCATCGAAGAGGACCCTTCGCTGGTCTTTGTCCATGATCAGGAACTGTCGCAGATCAAGCTCTTCGGCCAGGGAGAAATGCATTTGCGCGTCGCGCTCGAACGCCTCGCCTCGCGATTCAACGTCGCGGTCGAATCCTCCAAGCCGACAGTCGCCTATCGCGAAACGATCCGCCATAAGGTCACCGTGCGCGGTCGCCACAAGAAGCAGTCGGGCGGACATGGCCAGTTCGGCGACGTGGTGATGGAGATTGCGCCGCGCGGCCGCGGCGAAGGATTCGCCTTCAGCGAACGCGTGCACGGCGGCGCGGTGCCCAGGCAGTATTTCTCATCCGTCGAGGCTGGCTGTCAGGACGCTCTGTTGCACGGGCCGCTGGGCTTCCCGGTCGTCGACGTCGAGGCGGTGCTGACCGACGGCTCCTATCATACCGTCGATTCGTCCGACATGGCGTTTCGCACCGCGGCGCGCATCGGCATGAGCGAAGCCTTGGAGAAGGCCGAGCCGATCCTGCTCGAGCCGGTGCTCGCGGTCGACATTTTCGTGCCGAGCGACGCCATGTCGCGGGCGACCGGCATCGTCTCGGCGCGCCGCGGCCAGATCATGGGCTTCGGCCCGCGCGAGGGCTGGGACGGCTGGGACAGGCTCGAAACGCTGATCCCGGAAGCGGAGATGGACAATCTCATCGTCGAACTGCGCTCGGCGACCGCCGGCTCGGGCTTCTATCAGGCGCGTTTCGATCATCTCGCGGAAGTCGTCGGCAAACAGGCGCGCGATATCGTCGCCGCCCATGCGAAGGCGAATGGGGGATAGCGACTCAGCCCGGAAAGCAGCGCGCAAAGACGAACAGCAGTCGCGGATCGCCGCGCAGCTTGATCTTGCCGCGTAGCAGCGCCCAGACGAGGCTCGTCTCCTTGCGCAGGAAGCGGAGCCAGGTTTCGGAGTCGGCGGTCACGAGCAGTCGCGAGCCGCCGACAAGCCCGTCGTCGACGCGGATTTTCTTGTCCGCGATCGAGATCGTCGCGCTGCGCCGTTCCGCCCCGGTGAAGACGAAGTGATAGACGGCGTCGATACCGGTCGACTTGCCGCGCTGGAAGAGTAGCCGCAAGGCGGAAAGGAAGCCCTCGATCGTCGCCGGACGTAGCGTCGAGTTCACGCGTTTTGGCGTCTTGGCCGGAAAGCGGCGCGCCACATAAGCTTCGGCGTCGGAGTCGGCGACGACATAGACCGTCTCGGCCTTCTGCTGCAGCGGATCGACGATCTGCCGAAGATAACGCTTCTTGTCCGCCTGATAGGCGCCGATGACGTCCGCGCCCGCCGGACAGACGGCCATGCAATAGGCGGCCTTGTAGTTCGGACCGAAGGCGAGGCTCTGCCACATTGAGACGGTCTCCGCGTCGCTAACCTTCGCGCGATAGGCGCGCGCGCTTTTTGACTCCGCGATCGTCTCCGCCCACTCGCCGAAACCGCCCATGAACTCGCGGTAGTTATGGGTATAGCAGGCGCTAAAGTCGAAATGTCCGTCGGGCGCGATGGCGCCCGTCGGACAGGCGGCGACGCAGAGCTTGCATTCGAAGCACGGATTGAAGTCGAGCGGCGCGGATCGCGCCTCAAGATCGAGGTCGATAGCGACCGTGCCGAGCAGAATGAAATTGCCGAATTTGGGATGGATGACGTTGCGATGGAGTCCCATGCGTCCAAGCCCCGCCGCCACGGCGACAGGCTTATGGGAGATGATCCACATCTTGCCCGGCCACCGCGACGCTTCCATCGGAAATCCCATCGACGGATAGCCGGCCCGCACGCCGCGCGCCTGGAGCGCGAGAACGATGCGGCGCGCGATGTCATCGCAATCGTCGGCCGAATGATGAAATTCGACATTGGCGGCGGAACGCGCGGGGCTACGAATGTTCTCGCGATTCATTTTGACGACAAAGGATAGGAGCGTTCGCGCGAAGGGGAAGGCGGCGAGAATGTCGCGGCGCTGATCGTCAAGCGCCG
>JAKFXD010000135.1:0-2287 GCA_021731565.1 Methylocystis sp.
GTTTGACCCTGCTTTATCTGTCGCGCATCGACCGCAAGAAAAACATCGAAGGCTTGCTGAGCGCCTTTGCGATGATCGCACGCGAGCGACAGGACGTGACGCTGAACATCGCGGGCGACGGACCGGCCGAATATGTAACGACTCTGAAGGCAGGCGCCGCCGCGCTGTCGATCGACAGGCGCGTCGAGTGGCTTGGTCATGTCGAAGGGGACGCCAAATCCGCGGTCCTGGCGGCGGCCGACATATTCGTCTTGCCGTCCTATTCGGAGAATTTCGGAATCGCTGCGGTCGAGGCGATGCTCGCGGGACGGCCCTGCATCCTCGCCGATGGCGTCGGCGTCGCCGGGGAAGCCGGCGCCGCCGGCGCCTGCCGCGTGACGGCGCCCGAACCGCGGGCTCTTGCCGAGGCGATTGCGCAGTTGCTCGATGACGACGCGGAGCGTGAACGCCTTGGACAGCTGGCGGCCGCCTTCGCGCAACGGGAATATTCGACGGAGGCGATGGCCCGGCGACTGATCGCGCTTTATGCCTCTCTCGCCCGTTCTCGCCGGGAATGGCCGGCGTGAATTTTCTCGATCAGATCGGCGTGCTGATTCTGACCTATAATGAAGCGCCCAATATCGGCCGCACCCTCGGCGCGCTGCGCGCGTTTCCGGAAATCGTCGTGCTCGACAGCGGCAGCGAAGATGCGACGGCCTCGATCGTCGGCGGCTTCGCCAATGCGCGGCTCGTCGCGCGCCGGTTCGACGCGCACGCCAATCAGTGGAACTACGGCCTTACGCAATGCGGGCTGACGCGTCCCTGGGTATTGGCGCTCGACGCCGATTACTTTCTGCCGGCCGATCTCGTCGATGAGATTTCGCGACTGGCGCCATGCGATCGAGTATCCGCCTATCGTGCGAATTTTCGCTATTGCATGAACGGCAGGCCGTTGTCCGGCGCCCTCTATACGCCGGTCGCCGTGCTCTATCGCCGCGACCGCGCGCGCTATGTGCAGGAAGGCCATACGCAGCGGCTTGTCGTCAATGGCGCGATCAGCGAACTTAAGACGCGGATCGACCATGACGACCGCAAGCCGCACGAGCGGTGGCTGCAGTCCCAGCAGCGCTACGCGCGGCTGGAGGCGGCGCACCTGCTCGGCATGCAGCGCGCAAACATGCGGCTGACCGACCGCATCCGGCTGACCGGCTGGGCGGCGCCAATTCTGGTATTTCTATATGCGTTGATTTGGAGGCGTTGCCTGTTCGGCGGTTGGCCCGGCTGGTTATATGTGTTGCAGCGGACGCTCGCCGAGACGATGATCGCGCTTGAAATCGTCGACCAGCGCCTTCAGCGCCAAGATGCCGCGCGTGGCGCGGCGCCCGCGCCGCAGACCGACGAACCGCGCGAGCGTTAAGAGCGTTGCAGGCAAGACAAGGCGCTTGGAAAACATGCGATCCAGCGATCTGAAAAGGGCGACAGAAGGCTGGCGCGGCAAGCATGTGTGCGTGCTCGGCGACATCATGCTCGACCGCTTTGTCTATGGCCAAGTCGAGCGCGTTTCACCCGAGGCGCCGATCCCGGTTCTCCAGTTTCAGGCGGAAACGATCATGCTCGGCGGGGCAGGCAATGTCGCGCGAAACATCGCGGCTCTGGGCGGCAGGGTCACCCTCATGGGCGCCTTGGGCGAAGACCAATCCGCGGAGCTGATCGCCGGCCCGTTGATCGCGGAGGACGGAATCGACGGCTATTTCCTGCGCCGGCCGGGCGTCCCCACGACAATCAAGACCCGCTTCGTCTCGGACGGCCAGCAGATCATGCGTCTCGACGTCGAAAGGAAGCAGGATTTGACTGAGTCCGAGGCGGACGACGTCGCCCGCCATTTCGAGCGGACTCTCGCGACAGTGGATGCGATGGTCCTGTCCGACTACGCCAAGGGCGTGCTGACCCCCGGCGTGATCGGCCGCATCATCGCGCTCGCCCGCGCCAGCAGGATTCCCGTGGTCGTCGATCCGAAGTCGCTCGACGTCAAGCGCTACGCCGGCGCCTCCGTGCTGACCCCGAACCGTTCGGAAGCCGAGGCGATCACCCAGCTCGACTGCCGAACAAGCGAAGGCGCGCAGACGGCGGCGCGCAGGATTTGCGAATGGGCCGGCGTCGACTCGGTCGTCATGACGCGCGGCGCCCAAGGGATGACGATATTCGAGAACGCCGCGCCCGGCGCGGCGCTCAGCATCCCGGCGGTTGCGCGCGAGGTCTTCGACGTGTCGGGCGCGGGCGACACGGTCGTCGCGGCGCTCGCGCTTTC
>JAKFXD010000135.1:2947-18816 GCA_021731565.1 Methylocystis sp.
AGGTTCGACGTTGTGAGCGCGCAGGCATGTATGTAATCACCGGAGGCGCCGGCTTCATCGGTTCGAATGTCGCGGCCGCGCTCGACGACGCCGGCAAGAAGATCGCCATCGTCGACGTGCTCGGCAAGGACGACTGCAAGTGGCGCAACATCGCCAAGCGGCGCCTCGTCGATCTCGTGCGGCCCGAGGAGGGCATCGCCTTCGTCGAAGCCAATCGATCGACTATCGAAGGGATCGTGCATATGGGCGCGATCTCGACGACCACCGAAGGCGATGTCGACGCGATTGTCGCCAATAATATCCGGCCGTCGATCGATCTATGGCGTTTTTGCGCGACGCAGGGCATTCCGTTCGTCTACGCGTCTTCGGCGGCGACCTATGGCGACGGCGCCTTCGGTTTCGACGACCAATTCGACGAGCAATATCTGGCGCGGCTGCGTCCGCTCAACGCCTATGCGTGGAGCAAGCATGTCTTCGATCGCTTTGCGCTGCGCAGCGCCCTGGGCGACGCGCCGGCGCCGCCGCATTGGGTGGGCCTTAAATTCTTCAACGTCTATGGGCCGAACGAATATCACAAGGGCGAGCAGCGCAGCGTCGCGGCGAAAGCGCATGAAGAAATCCGCGCGCAGGGAAAGGCGCATTTGTTCAAGTCCGACAATCCGGATTATGCGGACGGCGCGCAATTGCGCGATTTCGTCTGGGTCGGCGATTGCGTCGCCGCGACGCTCTGGGCGCTCGATCCCAAACAGTCGCAGCCGGGCCTCTATAACCTCGGGTCGGGCGTCGCCCGTTCGTTCCGCGACATGGCGGAAATCATCTTCGGCGAACTCGGCCTCGCCCCGCAGATCGAATTCATCGACCTGCCCGAGAATCTCGCCGGCAAATATCAATATCGCACTTGCGCCTCATTGGAGCGGTTGCGCGCGGCCGGGTTCACGCAGCGGACGACGTCGCTCGAGGACGGCCTGCGCCGCTATGTGCGGAACTATCTGGAACAGCCCGACCGGCATCGCTGACGCTCAAGACGCGATCGCCGCCGACCGCCGTCAAGAAAGACCGTGAAAGCGCGAGATGATCATCATCGGCCTCAACGCCTTTCATGGCGACGCGTCGGCAGCGCTGCTGCGCGACGGCCAGCTCGTCGCGGCGGCCGAGGAAGAGCGGTTTCGGCGCGTCAAGCATTGGGCCGGTTTTCCCTCGGAGGCGATCCGCTATTGCCTGTCGCAAGCTCAAATGTCTTTGTCGGATGTCGATCACATTGCGCTCAATCAAGACGGCGGCGCCAACCTCTCGGCGAAGCTCGCTTACCTCCTCAAAGCCCGTCCGGGCCTTGGTTTGTTGATGGAAAAGCTCAAGACTCGCGGCGCGCGCGCGCGTTCGTCCGAGTTCCTCGCGCAAGCCTTTCCGGGTGTTGCGCCGCGGGCCAAGCTTCACCATGTCGAGCACCATCTGGCGCATCTGTCGTCGGCTTTTCATGTGTCGCCATTCGAGGAGGCGGTCGTCGTCTCGGTCGATGGCTTTGGCGATTTCGCCAGCGGCGCCTGGGGCGTGGGTCATGGCGAACGCATCGACATCGAGGGCAGATGTCTCTTTCCGCATTCCCTCGGGATATTCTATCAGGCGATCACGCAATATCTCGGCTTTCCGCACTATGGCGACGAATACAAAATCATGGGGCTCGCGCCTTATGGCGCGCCGCGATATCTGCCCCAGATGCGCGAGATCGTCCTGCTGAAGAGCGATGGTTCATATGAACTCGACCTGCGCTATTTCCGGCATCAGAAGGAAAAGATCGCCTATGAATGGCAAGGCGGCGCGCCGGAATTCGCGGATTTGTTCACGCCTGCGCTCGAGACGCTGCTGGGGCCTCGACGCAGACCAACCGAGCAGCTCGAAGACCGTCACCGCGACATCGCATGCTCCGCCCAGGCGATGTACGAGGAAGCCTTCTTCAATCTGCTCAATGCGCTGCACGCGCGACACAAGATTGCTAACATCGCTCTTGCCGGCGGCTGCGCGATGAATTGCGTCGCCAACGGCAAGATCGGTCGGAGGACGCCGTTCAAACAGGTCTATGTGCAAGCGGCGGCAGGCGACGCCGGCGGCGCGATCGGCGCGGCCTTCGCCGTCTGGCACAGGAACGGCGGCAAGCGCTCCTTCGTCATGGACCACGCCTATTGGGGACCGCGGTTCGGAGCGGATGAGATCGAGCGTCTCCTGACCGAGCAGTCGGCGCGCCTTGCGTCGGCCGGTTGCGTCGTCGCGAAAATCGGCGACGAACAGGAGCTTTGCAAACGAACCGCGCAAGCGGTCGCCGATGGCGAAATCGTCGGCTGGTTCCAGGGACGCATGGAATGGGGGCCTCGCGCGCTCGGCAATCGATCGATCGTCGGCGATCCGCGCCGCGCCGACATGAAGGACATTCTCAACGCGAAGATCAAACGGCGCGAGTCGTTTCGGCCTTTCGCGCCGTCGGTGCTGCAGGAAGCCGTAGCGGACTGGTTCGAAGACGAGGGCGACGTGCCGTTCATGATGCAGGCGTTTCGGATCCGCGAAGACAAGCGCCCAATCATTCCCGCCGTCACGCATGTCGACGGCTCCGGCCGCCTGCAGACGGTGAGGCAGGCGACCAACCCGCGCTACTATGGGCTGATCTCCGCGTTTTTCGACCTCACCGGCGTGCCGATGGTTCTGAACACGTCCTTCAACGAAAACGAACCCGTCGTGTGCGAGCCGAAAGAGGCGCTGGACTGCTTCCTGAGAACCGATATGGACGTTCTTGTCCTCGGGGATGCGATGATTGCGCGCGGCGGATCAAACGGCGGCGCCTAAACGCCGACAGGCTTGAGCGCTCAGAGGACTCGATTGGCGCCGATTTCATGCGGGCCTTCCCCGCGCCGCAACAAATCGTCGAAATAGGCGATCGTCTTGATCAGCCCGTCTCCGAGCGCCACCGAGGGCTCCCATCCGAGCAAATGTTTCGCTTTGGCGATGTCGGGTCGACGCTGCCGGGGATCGTCGGCGGGTAGCGGCAGAAACACGAGTTTTGATTTGGAGTTGGTCAACTCGACGATGAGTTCGGCGAGTTCCCTGATGGTAAACTCCTTCGGATTCCCGACATTGATCGGACCGGTCGTCTCTCGACCCGTCGCCATCATCCGTATCATCGCCTCGACCAGATCGTCGACATAACAGAACGAGCGGGTCTGACTGCCATCGCCATAAAGCGTGATGTCCCTGCCGGTGAGCGCCTGCATCACGAAATTGGATACGACGCGCCCATCATTGGGATGCATACGGGGGCCGTAAGTATTGAAAATGCGCACGACCTTCGCCGCCATTTTATGCTGGCGGATATAGTCGAATACGAGCGTCTCGGCGCAACGCTTGCCTTCGTCATAGCAGGACCGAAATCCGATCGGATTGACGCTGCCCCAATATTCTTCCGGCTGCGGGTGGACCGTTGGATCGCCATAGATTTCCGAGGTCGACGCTTGCAGCATCTTGGCCTTCACGCGCTTGGCGAGGCCGAGCATGTTGATGACGCCCATCACGCTGGTCTTGGTCGTTTGAACGGGATCGAACTGATAATGAATGGGCGACGCCGGACAGGCGAGATTGTAAATTTCGTCAACTTCGACATAGAGCGGGAAAGTCACGTCGTGGCGCAGCAGTTCGAAATTGCGATGATCGAGAAGATGGCCGATGTTGCGCCTGGCGCCGGTGAAGAAGTTGTCGACGCACAGAACGTCGTGCCGGCTCTCGATCAGCCGTTCGCATAAATGCGAGCCGAGAAAACCGGCGCCGCCCGTAACCAGAATCCGTTTGTGCATGGTGGTCCTGTTCGCAACGCATTTGAGACGCGCCGGAAATAGGACATGCGAATATTCGTTTGTCCAGAGACCGAGCGTATCGCGCAAGACCTTCAGGCGCGTTGGATTTTTTATCAGGGATGCTTGCCGGCGGCGGTCGACGACGACTATAGGTAAGGGCCGGTTCACGTGTATGGGGCCATTCGACCGCCGACAGAAGCGGATAGATCAAGCGCAATGCCGGGCCGGCCTGTCGGATGCGCGACCGTTGATATTCGCCGGCGCATGCGGATGCAAATCGAACGCGAAAAAACCTCAAAGGTCGCGCGATGAACGGTCGTCGGCTCATCTTCGTCAATCGCTTTTTTTTTCCGGATCATTCCGCCACAAGCCAATTGCTGTCCGATCTCGCCTTTCATCTGGCGAAGGACGGAACGCCGGTCAGCGTGATCGCCAGTCGCGGACTCTATGACGACGCCCCAGCCGATCTGCCGGCGTTCGAAACCAAGGGCGGCGTCGCTATTCATCGGGTCTACAGGCCGCGATTTGGTCGGGGGTCGCTCGCCGGCAGAGCGGTCGACTGTCTCGCCATGTATGCAAGCTTCGCGGGCGCCGTCTGGCGACTCGCGGCGCCGGGGGATTGCTTGATCGTCAAGACCGACCCGCCGCTCTTGTCTGTCGCCCTGGCGCCAGTGGCGCGGATGAAAAAGCTGGCGTTGATCAACTGGCTGCAAGACCTCTATCCCGAAGTGGCGCTCGGCCTCGGGATGCGTGCGCTGACGCCCCTGGCGCCGCTGCTGCGCGCGGCCCGAAACGCGAGCCTTAAGGGCGCGCATTGCAATGTGGTGCTTGGCGAGCGCATGCGGCGGGCTCTCGACGCCGCCGGCGTCGGCGCCGCGCAAGTTGAGATCATCGCGAACTGGTGCGACGATGAATTGATCAGGCCGATTCCTCCAGGAGACAATCCGCTCCGCTCGGCCTGGGGACTCGATGACAAATTCGTCATCGGCTATTCCGGCAATCTCGGGAGAGCGCATGAATATGCGACCCTGCTCGATGCGGCGGAAGTTCTGCGCATGGAGCCGGACGTCGTCTTTTTGTTTATCGGCGGCGGTCAATTGACCCAAGCGTTGCGAAGCGAAGTCGAGCGCAGAGGGCTTGCGGCAATGTTTCAGTTTCGGCCCTATCAGCCGGCGAGCGGCTTGGCGCAGTCGTTGAGCGTTGCCGATGCGCATTGGATTTCGCTGTCGCCCGCGATGGAAGGCCTGATCGTGCCCAGCAAGTTCTATGGCGTCGCGGCGGCCGGGCGCCCGATCATCGCCGTGACCGATCCGGCCGGAGAAATCGCCGAACTTGTTGGGCGTAGTCTATGCGGCGCGGTGGTCGCGCCGGGCGACGGGCGTGCGCTCGCCCGGGTGATCCGCGAGTTTAAGCATGACCGCGCGAAGCTTGCGCAGATGGGACGCAACGCGCGCGCGCTGCTCGATCAGTCATTCCGCAGGAAAGCTGCGTTCGAACGCTGGGAACGGCTGCTGCGGAGGGTTGAATGCGAGTCGAAAAAAACAAATGTCCAGGCAGAGACATAGCTGCGCGAGCGGCATAAGGGAGTTGGTCTCGATGGAAGAACGCATCTGGGTCGCCGGCCATCGCGGCATGGTTGGCTCGGCGATTACGCGCCTGCTGGAATCGCAAGGTCGCAGGGTGCTCACCGTCGATCGCTCGACTCTCGATTTAAGACGCCAGCGCGAACTGGAAATCTGGCTGCGCGCCAATCGGCCCACGGCGATCATTTTCGCGGCGGCCAAGGTCGGCGGCATCCTCGCCAACAGCTCCTATCCCGCCGACTTCATTTACGACAATCTGACGATTCAGACCAATGTCATCCATGGCGCGCATAAGGCCGGCGTCGACCGCCTGGTTTTTCTCGGCTCCTCCTGCATTTATCCAAGATTCGCGGCGCAGCCGATCGTCGAATCGTCGCTGATGACCGGCCCATTGGAGCCGACCAACGAATGGTATGCGATCGCCAAGATCGCCGGCGTCATGACCTGCCAGGCGTACAGACGCCAACATGGCCGGCGCTATATTTCGGTCATGCCGTGCAATCTCTACGGACCGAACGACAATTTCGATCTGCAGACCGGCCATGTCCTGCCGGCGCTCATGCGCAAATTTCATGAAGCGAAACTCGGCCGCGCGCCGGAAGTCGTCGTCTGGGGCACGGGCGCGCCATTGCGCGAATTCATGCATGTCGACGACCTCGCCAGGGGCGTCGTGTGCTGCCTCGACTTTTATGACGAATATGAACATATCAATTGCGGCCCCGGCTTGGACCATACGATCCGCGACATCGCCGAAACCATCGCCCGCGTCGTCGGATATGAGGGGAGCCTGGTCTTCGACACCAGCAAGCCCGACGGGACGCCCCGTAAGATCATGGACTCAAGCCGGATCCGGGCGCTGGGGTGGAGGCCGGAAATTGCGCTCGAAGAAGGCCTTGCATCGACCTATCAGTGGTATCTTCGGCATGTGGCGGACAGCGCGGAAGCGCAGACGCAAGAAGCTTGAGCCCCCACAGGGGGCGGGAGCGGCCGTCGCTTCGGCCGCGCCTATTTATGGTCGGGAACGACGCGTGATATGATTGCGAAAGATGCGCGTCCATCTTTCTGGGTATTAGAGCGAAAGGCCATGGCGATCGATCTGTCGACTCTCGTGAAGCAGTCCCCGGCGCAAGTATCGACCGCGCTCGACGAAGAGGTCGTGATCCTGAACCTCGAGAACTCGCTCTATTTCGGCCTGGAAGGCGTCGCGGCCTGCATCTGGAACGCCATCAAGGCGCCAACGAACGCCGCCGAGATTTGCCGGGAAGTGACGGAACAGTTCGATGTCGGCGAAGAACAATGCCGCAGGGACGTCATAGAGTTTCTTGAAGAGCTGGCGTCCGCAGGGCTGATCGAAACGCTTTCGACGAAAGCCGACCCATAAGCGTCAAGGAGCGGGCTGTCGACGGAGTCGCGATCCGGACATGCGCTTGTTGTCGCTCCCCCGCACGCATAGGATACACGCGCATATGGAGACGTTCCTTGCGCAAATATGAAGTCATCGGCTTGATGTACACGCGCAGTTGCCCGCTCGCATGCGCGCATTGCATCACGGAGTCGTCTCCGCAGGTTAAAGAGCGAATGCGTTTGCAGCACGCCAGAACCTATGTGCAAGCGATCGCGCGGTTTGGATCAATGCTGTGCTTCACCGGCGGCGAACCTTTTCTCTATCACCGGGAAGTCGCCACGCTCATCGGCGAGGCGAAGTCATTTGGATTGGAAACGTCGATCGTAACGGGCGCCGGCTGGGTTCGCGGGGAAAGCCGGACGCGGGCGCGCATCGCGGAGATGGTCGAAGCCGGCCTCAACGACCTGTGTATTTCATGGGACCAATATCACGAAGCCTTTTCAAACCGCGAGCGCGCCGTAATGTTGGCCCGAATCGCGACAGAGGCGGGGCTCAGCGTAAAGGTTCGCAGCGTCATCTCGGCGACTCGATCGAGCGAGGAAGATCATCAGGCGTTTGCGGGACTGCCTGTCGAGTTGCAAACCAACCAGCTCGTCCAATTGGGACGCGCCGAATCGCTTCCGGCCTCGCATTTCCTATTCTCCGACGAGCCGCCCAAAGGCGTGTGCAGCGTCGTTTTCTCTCCGATCGTCGAACCCGACGGCAAAGTTTACGCGTGCTGCGGTCCGTCTCACTACAGCCGAAAGCCGTCGCCCCTTTTCCTCGGCGATGCCGCCGTCGAACCGCTCGACGACATATTGCAGCGAGGGCTCAACGACCCAATTCTGGAAATCATCTACAATCTGGGGCCATATGGGCTTTATCATCTCCTGATGGATGAACCGATCGGCCGCGAGAGATTCGAGAAGCGCCAGACCTATTCGGGGATTTGCGAATTATGCCTCGACATCACCGGCAATCCCGAACTGGTGCAGGTTTTGCGCGAGAGACTCAGCGGGAAGGACGCTCAAAGACTTGTCCTCGCATCCGCGCTGTGGCGAAAGGAAAGGGACCGCGCCAAGTCTGTCCCCGACGCCAGTCAGGCTCCGTGCGCGCCCTGATGACCCGAGGCGGCGACACATTTTTGCCGGACGTCGGTTCCCGACCCCAGCTCAACCCAATATTAAACTGACTATTGAGGTTCTTAGTATGGTGTTTAAACTCCCAAGAAGTCCGTCAGGATTTCCAGCGAGACCAATGGCCTGGGTTATATCCTTGAGGTCTCCATATTTCTCTATCGTCGGACGGCGGTAAGGTTGTTTTGCCGATCGTTCGCCAGCGGTCCGGGAAGTCGTCGCGCCTCTTGAGCCTTTGCCTGTGTCATTCATCGCCTAGCGTCTCCATTAGAATACGCCGTTACGCCGAATGGCGTCTTTTTCCCGAGAATAAGCAAGCCTAGCGAAGTTGCAATCCGATATCTATAACAGCGTTCATGCGCGCAACGGCGACATTGCCGGTTCGCGCGGCCCTGCGATCAGTCTTTGTTGGCGAGACGCGAAGGCGGATCGCTCGATCGCCAAGAGGGACATCACAGATTCGAACATGGCCAGCGACTCCCCCTTTGTCTACGATGTCTATGGCCTGACCTTGATGAGCGATATTCGATTGATTCTGCCGGAAGTCCGTTCCGGAATTTATGGCGAGGACGAGCTTGTCCGTATCGAGAGCGTCGGGTCCGAAGCCATGCCCTCGGTTTCAGACGAGGACTTTGATCCCGATCCCTGGTTTCACCAAAGGATTCTCAGCGGCGGCGCGCTCTACCTGTGCTGGAGGAGCTGGTTCGATCTGATCGTTTCGGCGGACGGCGCGAAGGTGCTGTGTCGCAATCTCAGCGATCGCCCTCTCGAATTTTTCGACGCCTATCTGACCAATTTCTCGGTCAGCGCCGCGCTTATCCAGCGCGGTGAAGAGTCGCTTCACGCGACCGCGGTCGACATCGGCGGGCGCGCGATCGGCCTGCTCGGCGCGTGCGGCGCGGGCAAATCCACATTGGCCTCATTCTTGAGAGTGAGAGGCGGAGAGATCGTCACCGACGACATGCTTCGCCTGACGATCGATGGCGACGCGGTCCTGGCGCATCCCGGCCCCCATCGGCTGAAGCTGTTCGAAGCGGCGGCGAAACTGTTTCTTCCCGAAGCGACGATCTCGGGAAGATGGAGTCCGATCGGCGACAAGTTCATTTATGATCTCGATGATAGGATGAAGACGCGTTCGACGAGTCGTCTTGCGGCTCTCTATTATCTCCAGGCGCCGGAACGGCAGGACGATGACGCCGTCCTGCTGGAGAGATTGAGCGGTGTCGATCTGTTTCGCACGATCGGCGCTTCGACGATGATCAACGCCTTGGACAGGCCGGGACGGGCGGAACATCATTTTCGTTTCGTCAACGGCTTCGCGAACCGGCTTCCGGTCTTTCGACTGACCTATCCGCGCAAATTCGACGTTTTCGATGAGGTCGCCGAAAAAATCCTCGCTTCGGCGCCGGCATGAGCCTGTTCGCGACGGTTCGGCGGCTGACGTTTCGCGACTGGCGGCTGTTCGTTCGGGCGCTGGTGACGCTCGCGGTCTGCCGGGTGCGGTTGCGTCATCAGGATTTCGCTTCGGCGCGCGCCTGGGCGTCGCGCAAGGGGCGCGGCGCCGCGCCGATCAACAGGCTCGTATGGTCCATCGAGGCTGCTTCCAAAAGGATGAAGGGGACGACCTGTCTCGCAAAGGCGCTCGCGCTCCAGCGGCTGCTCGCGCAAAACGGCCATGACTCGGAATTGCGCATTGGCGTCGATAAGTCCGAAGCGCGTCTCACCGCGCATGCCTGGCTTGTCTGTCGCGGGCAGGTGCTCGTCGGCGGAGCCGAAATCGGCGCGCACAGGCTTCTCGCGGCCTGGCCGTCGCGCGACGCGCCGGCGGGAAGCGGATAAATGAGCTTTCTCGCCGTGTTCAATGCCGACGGCGCGCCGGTTGACGGCGAAATGATCGGCGCGGCAAACGACTGGACCATCTTGTGTCCGTCGCCTCCGATCGCTTTGAGTTGGCGGACGCCCGACTCCGATCGGGAATCGAGAGACGCGCGCCACGCCGTCGAGCTGGACGGCCAGTTACATTTGCTCGGCCGAATCAGGCTCGACAGGCGGGATGAGCTTCGTTCTCTCCTTGGCGCGTCGGAAGCGGATTCGGACGCGCTTCTTTGTCTGAAGGCCTATGCCCTTTGGGGTGGGGATTGCGTCGAGCGCCTCTACGGCGATTTTTGTTTCGCCCTCTGGGACGAAGGGCGGCGGCGGCTCTTTTGCGCGCGGGATCAGCTTGGCGTCAGGCCGCTGTTTCATGCGCGCGCGGGAGCGACCTGGTTGGTCGGCGATTCGCTCGACGCCGTCGCGCGCCAGTCGGGGTTGAGCCAAGACCTCGACGATTTCTGGATCGCTGATTTTCTGACCGGACCCTACTGCCTCGATATCGACAGGACCGTCTACAAACACGTCAAGAGATTGCCGCCGGCGCACACGCTCGCCGTGTCTCGAGATGCCGGCGTTGTGAAAAGATACTGGACGCTCGACCTGAAGGAGCCGATCCATTACCGCCGTCCGAGCCAATATATCGATCACTTCCGCCATGTCCTCGCGCGCGCGATTAAGGATCGGCTTCCGGATGCCGGCCCCGTCGGCGTCTCGATGAGCGGCGGGTTGGATTCGACCACGCTTGCGGCAAAGGCCGTGGAGATCGCGGGCGACGCCTCCAGGGTCGTCGCCTTCACGAATGTCTTCGAGCGCCTCATTCCCGACGAGGAGGCGCATTTCAGCGCTTTGGTGGCGAAGCGTCTCGGGATCGCGCATAGGATTTTCGCTGTCGACGATCAAATCGAGCCGCAATCGAGCGAGCGCTTCGCTTCCTCTCAGGAGCCGGGCGGACCGCCGGTGCGCCGCAGCGCCGCCGAATTGGAAATGGCGCGTCACGCCAATGTCTGGCTTTTTGGCGAAGGGCCGGATAATGCGCTCACTTTCGAATGGCGCGCGCATCTGCGCTGGCTCGCGAAACGTCGTGATTGGCTGCGTCTGGTGTCGACCATCGGCCGATATATTCGCGGGAAGGAGATGCGCGAATGGCTGATGACGATCGACAATCTGCGCTTGCCTGCGCCGCCAATGAATCTGCTCCCTTGGACGCGCTTTCCCGAATGGCTCGACAGGGGCTTTATCGAAAATCTGAATCTCTCGGCGCGGGCCGAGAATGCGCTCGGCCGACTGTTTGTCGGCGATACTTGGCGGCCGAACGCCTTCGCGTCTTTTGCCAGCCCGATCTGGCAGGCCTATTTCGAACATTTCGATCCAGCGCTTTCCGGATCGTCCCTGGACGCGCGTCACCCCTACGTCGATCTGGAGGTGCTGACCTTTATGCTGCGCACGCCGCCGATTCCATGGGGACGACGCAAGCGTCTGATCCGCGAGGCGATGAAAGACGTCCTGCCCGGCGATGTGCTCAAGCGGGACAAGGCGCCGCTCGTCGCCGATCCGCGCACGGGGTTGGGCGGTCGCGAGCCTTCGGTGCTTTCGATCGATTCGACGCTGCGCAAATTCATCGATCCGTCTAAGCTCCCCGACAAGACGGTCGAATTTGGATCGCTCGAAAAGATTTGCGCCTTGGACGCCTGGCTGAAGGGCCGATAGATGGAGCCTGCGTTGGAGCCGGAATTCGATTTCCTGTGCGCGCTGGTTCGCCCGCATCCGGACCATCGTCGAGCGTTGGAACTCGCCGGCAACGGTTTGAACTTTGCGCATGTCGAGCGTCTCGCGGCGGCGCATGGCGTTCGTCCTCTCCTGCTCGGCGCATTGAACGCATGCGCGGACTCCGGAGATTTCGGCGAACTGCCGAAAATCCTGCAACGCTTTTGGCGCGCCCATGCGGCGCGAAATCTTTACGCGGCCGGCGAAGTCGGACGTATCGCCGATTGTTTCGAGCGGCGCGGCATTGGATTCGCCACCTTCAAAGGCGTCGCTCTGTCGGCGACGCTCTATGGCGACATTTCGCGGCGGGAGTTCAACGATATCGACATCATCGTGCGCCCGAGCGATCTCGACGCCGCTCAGTCGGCGCTCGAATCCTGCGGCTATCGCGCGGCGCAAGGGAATGGCCGGGAATGGCGCAAGGCCTTCCTTGGCTATCAGCGCCAATATGTGTTCGTGCGAACAGATTCGACTTTGGCGGTCGACCTTCACTGGGATTTCTTTCCCCATGACTTCGCATTTCCGCTCGAGACATCGGATATTTGGCGCAGATTGGATCATGTGTCGATCGCCGGGCGAACGGTTCCGACCCTCGATCCCGAAACGCTCGCGATCTACCTCATCGGCCACGGCGCCAAGGAAGGCTGGAAAAGTTTGGGCTGGGTTTGCGATGTCGCCGAATTTTACGTGCGGTGTCCCGAAGTTGACTGGGCAGGCCTTTTTCATCGTCTCGACCGCGGCGGCCGCGTACGCCTGCAGGTGGGACTCCTGCTTGCGACAAAGCTGCTGGGCGTCGGCGTGCGGGAAGATGTGTTGAACGACGCGAGCGGCGACGCGAAGGTCGGATCGCAGTTGGCCTTTGCTCTGCGCCGCCTGGCCAGCGCCGCCGAGCCGATGGATCCGCGTGCTGATTTCTCGCTCGCGGGCGCCGGAATCTGTCGCAGCTTTCGAGAGAGGGCGCGGGCGTTATGGCTCCTCGCCGTCACCAGGACGGCGAGCGACTACAACGCAATTCCTTTGCCGCGCCCGCTCTGGAGGCTCTATCACCTGATCAGACCGTTCCGGCTTGCGTTCAAGATATTGATGCTTCGGATCGAAGCTCGGGAGCGGAAGCAATCGTCGCGACTCGAAACTCATCGTGGCGCGAATTCCGATCCGCGCATGGAAGCGGTTCGAGACGATTTAGGCAGAGGCTAGCCGTGGCGCGTCGTCATTTGCCAACCTCAAAGTCGCATTTGCGAGCGAGACTGGCCGCCACGGATTTGCTTTGGGCGGCGGCGGCGCCAGTGATCGCTCTCGCGCTGCGCGATCCGAGCCTTCTCGATCCAGGCGATTTCCCGCAAAAAATTCCGGCGACATATCTTTATGTCTTGGTCGCGATTCTTTGCGCGATTCCCGCTTTGCTCGCCTTTCGGGTCAGCGATGGTCTGAACCATTTGGTTTCCGTTCAAGACGCGCTCGCCGTTTGCGGCGCCGTCGCGCTGGCTGTCGCGTCGAGCAGCTTCATTCTCTTCGTTTTCACGCGCCTCGACGGCGTCCCGCGATCGACGCCGTTGATTTATGGACTCGTGTTTGGCGGCGGTCTGATGGTCGACCGCGCCGTCGCAACGCTCTTTCATCAGAAGGCGTGGAAAGAAGAGCCGCTGTGGGCGGAGACGGCCGCTTCGCCGCACATCCCGCGTCGACTCATTATTGTTGGCGCGGACCGCTTCGCGTCGCTCACGATCAGACTGCTGGACCATCAGCGCCCACGAACCTTCCAAGTCATTGCGGCGGTCGACACGCGTCCGAACTTCGTCGGACGAAGCATCTGCGGCGTCAAAATCGTCGGGCTCGTTCAGGAGCTGGAAGGCATTCTGGATGAATACGCCGTTCACGGCGTCGATATCGACGAAATCTGGCTTTCGGACGAGGCGAGCGGCGTTCCCGACGATCTGATCGAGAAGGCGGCCGAAGATTGCGATCGTCGCGGAAAAAAATTCGTCAGAATATCGGAGGCGCTGAATTTGTCGCCTTCGCAGGGCGTAAGATCTCAACTCTCGAATGGCGACGCGCTCCCCTCGATAGAGGTTGGCGACTATTTCAAGTTCAAGCGCGCGATCGATATCTTCGTGGCGATAATCCTGCTCGTCTTGCTCATGCCGCTGACATTTGTCGCGGCCTATCTGGCGTTGCTTGACGTTGGAACGCCAGTGATCTTCTGGCAGCAAAGGGTTGGACGAAACGGACGTAAATTCCTGCTTTACAAATTTCGCACTTATCCGGCGCCTTTCGATAAGGATGGCGAAAGGATTCCTGACAATCAGCGACTGTCGAAAATCGGCCGCATGATGCGCGCGGCGCGTCTGGACGAAATTCCGCAGCTGCTCAACGTTCTGGTCGGGGATATGTCGCTGATCGGGCCAAGGCCGCTGCTGCCGCAAGATCAACCCAGCGATCCGCGCATTCGCTTGCTGGTGCGCCCAGGCATCACCGGCTGGGCGCAGCTGAATGGCGGCAGGACCGTCACCGCCAGGGAGAAAGACGCGCTGGATATCTGGTATATCCGGCACGCATCCTTTTGGCTCGATCTAAAAATCGCGGCCCAGACGCTGCTGATCGCCTTCACCGGAGAAAAGATAAACGCTTCGGCGATCGCGCAGGCGCTGCGCTGGCGGGAGGAAAATCTCGCATCGGACCCCGCCTTCGTCGGCCGTGAGGAGGCCGGTTCGGCGGGAGTCGTCGGGGCCTCGACGCAAGCGCCATATTGAGGCCGCGGTTGCGCGGGCTCTGACTCAGAGCGCCGAATTGAGAAGGTCGGCGCCCCAATTGAAGTGATAGTTGACGCCGGCGCGGACGACGACGCCGTCGAACACGACCTTGGTCACCGGAATATTGGCCCAGAGAAGGCCGCCCGGCGCGATGCGGTTGGCGCTCGACGCGCCGCGGGCGCAGGCGCCGCCCGAGGTGTTCGTCGCCTGGCTCGAGCAGGTGGTCACGAGCGGCGACGACATGAGATCGACGCTGCCGAGATTGTAGTAAAGGCCTTCCGCCTTCGCGCTCCAATTATCGGCGAACATCCATTCGGCGCCGCCGCCCGCCGCCCAGCCGGCCATGAAACCCGAATAGGCGCCGCCGCCAAACGCGGCGGGATTGGCGTAGTTCCACGCCGTGACGCCCACGTCGTTCTGGCGCTGGATGCTGGACGTATTGAAGTGCGAGGCGGACGCGTAGACGTCGCCATAGGCGAGACCGCCCGTGCCATAGGCCAGAAGCGTGTCGGTGACCGCATAGCCGAGCCGGCCGCGGAAAGTGCCCATCCAGCGGGTTCCAGCGGAGACAACGCCGCCGCCGATGGCCTGGCGGGTCAGCACAAGCGACTCCAGCCCGCCGTTCTCCTCCTTGTCGATATAGCCCGCGCTTTCGACGAGAGCGCCGGCATAGGCGCCTTTGCCGCGGAACAGCGTCCCCTGAATATCCGTTTCGAGGCCGAGCACGACGTTTGATTCGTCCTGATAGTTCCAGCCGATCTGGCCGCCGCCAATGAAGCCGTTGCGGCTGACGTTGGCGATTCCGGTGTTGGCGCCCGCGGCGGCGCCCGGCAGGAATAGATTCCACCAGGCCGCATTGTCTTCCGGCGGCTCCTCGTCGATGATTTTCTCGTTCCACAGCGTGGCGAATTGGTCGCCGAAGCCGTTGGGGGTGACGCGGGCGCCGGTTTTCGCGCCCCAGCCGTAACCCGCGTTGAGTCCGGCATAGAGACCGGCCCATCTGCGCGGGGCGGGCGCATCGGCGCTTGGCCGCGCGGCTTCGTCGGGCGCCAGCGCCATCCAGCCGCCGGGCTCGGCGCCGAAATTCCATTTCATGCCGGCGTAGAAGGCGGTGGGCGGGCCGACCGACACCATCTTCGGATTATAGAAATTGGCGAAGTTGATCGAGTTGGTTTCGAAAAACGTGCCGAAATTGCGCGACCGCGTATTCGTCACATTCTCGATCAGCGCATAGAGCTGCAGATAGGGCGTCAGGTCATAGGACGTGCGCAGGTTCAGAAGGCCGTAGGGCGACAGCGTGCCGAACTGGTTGGCCCAATCGCCGACGAGATAGGGGCCGCTGGCATAGACGAAGTCGCCGCCCACCCGCCATTTCGGCGTCACTGAATAATCGACGCCGGTCTTGAAGCGGTGGTGCGCAATCGACGGCAGCGAGGCGCCCGGCTTGACCAGAACGCCGGTCGCTCCGGCCGCCATCACCGCGGGGTTGCCCGGCGCGCCGAGAATATTCTCTGAATTGAAATAGGCGTCGGTCAGCGTGTAATTCA
>JAKFXD010000084.1 GCA_021731565.1 Methylocystis sp.
CGCTGAATGGTGAGGCCCTTGCGGCCGATCGAATTCATCGCCTCGTAAAGCGCGAGCGGGCCGGAGAGCGCCGCTTCGTCGCCGCGTCGGAGGAGGATCGCGGGACCAGCGAAAACCTCGCGCAGGCTTTCGGCGCGCTCATGGAGCTTGCGCGCTTCGCTGGAATTCAAGAGCGAAGCGTCGAGCGTCACGGCATGAGTCACGCCGCGCAGCGTGCGCTTGAAGACATATTCGAGACTTTGGCCAACGTCGCGCACCTCGCCCGACCAGCCGCGCTCGGTTTCTTCGGAAATCGCATCAAGCCGTCGCGCGATTTCGTCGGCGAAGCGCTTCGCCGACGCTTCGTCGGTCAGCGGCGTCAGGTCGCCGGCCATCGCCGCCTGTTCGATGACGGCGCGGTCGTAGCGCGAATGGAGGCTCAGCATCACATTGCGGAAGGCGCGCGCGTCTTCGAGAACCTTGTGCAGGTCGGCCCCGGCGCGATCTTCCGAGCCCGCGCGCAGCACCGCGCCGTCGAGCAGGCTTTCGATCAGATAGTCCTCGAGCGCACGCTCGTCCTTCAGATATTGCGTCGACTTGCCGCGCGTCACCTTGTAGAGCGGCGCCTGGGCGATGAAAATATGTCCGCGATCGATCAGCTCGGGCATCTGCCGGTAGAAGAAGGTGAGAATCAGCGTGCGGATATGGGCGCCGTCGACATCGGCGTCGGTCATGATGATGATCTTGTGATAGCGCAGCTTGTCGGCGTTGAACTCGTCGCGGCCGACGCCGGTGCCGAGCGCGGTGATCAGCGTGCCGATCTGCTCCGACGACAGCATCTTGTCGAAACGCGCGCGTTCGACATTGAGGATTTTGCCGCGCAGCGGCAGCACCGCCTGATATTCACGATTGCGGCCTTGCTTGGCCGTGCCGCCGGCCGAATCGCCCTCGACGATGAAGAGTTCGGACTTGGCCGGATCGCGCTCCTGGCAGTCGGCGAGCTTGCCGGGAAGATTGGCGACGTCCAGCGCGCCCTTGCGGCGGGTCAGTTCGCGCGCCTTGCGCGCCGCCTCGCGCGCCGCCGCCGCCTCGCATACTTTCGAGACGACATTCTTGGCTTCGCCCGGATGTTCCTCGAGCCACTGGCCGAGCAATTCGTTGACGACATTCTCGACCGCCGGCCGCACTTCCGAGGAAACCAGCTTGTCCTTCGTCTGCGAGGAGAATTTCGGGTCCGGCGCCTTGATCGACAGAACGCAGGTCAGACCCTCGCGGCAGTCGTCGCCGGTGAGATCGACCTTCTCGCGCTTGGCGAGGCCCGAGGATTCGGCATAGCCGGTGATCTGGCGGGTTAGCGCGGCGCGAAATCCGGCGAGATGCGTGCCGCCGTCGCGCTGCGGAATATTGTTGGTGAAGGCCAGAACATTCTCGTGATAGCTGTCGTTCCACCACAGCGCGACTTCGACGTTGATGAGGTCGCGCTGGCCATGGATCAGGATCGGCGCGGAGACGAGCGGCGTCTTGGCGCGGTCGAGCCAGCGCACGAAGGCCTCAAGCCCGCCTTCGTAAAAAAGCTCCTCGCGTTTGACTTCGGCGTGGCGCGCGTCGGTGAGAACGATGCGCACGCCGGAATTAAGGAAGGCGAGTTCGCGCAGACGATGCTCGATCGTCGCATAGTCGAACTCGACCATCGTGAAGGTCGCGGGAGACGGCTGGAAGGTCACTTCGGTGCCGCGTTTGGGCGCGCCGTCGACGACCGGCGCGTCGCCCACGACGACGAGCGGCGCGACCGCGTCGCCATTGGCGAACTCTATTGCGTGTTCTTTGCCGTCGCGCCAGACGCGCAGCTTCAACCACACGGAGAGGGCGTTGACGACGGAGACGCCGACGCCGTGCAGGCCGCCGGAAACCTTGTAGGAGTTCTGGTCGAACTTACCGCCGGCATGGAGCTGCGTCATGATGACTTCGGCGGCCGACACCCCTTCCTCGTGATGGATATCGGTCGGAATGCCGCGGCCATTATCGTAGACCGTGCAGGAGCCGTCGGCGTTGAGCGTTACCGTGACATCGGTCGCATGGCCGGCAAGCGCCTCGTCGATAGCGTTGTCGACGACCTCGTAGACCATGTGATGTAGGCCGGTGCCATCGTCGGTGTCGCCGATATACATGCCGGGACGCTTGCGGACGGCGTCGAGCCCGCGCAGCACTCTGATGGACCCTGCGCCATATTCCGCAGGGTCGTTCCGTTCGGTTTCTTCGCTCATGTGACCTGTTCGTCGGGGGGTCGAACGACCCTCGATTCGAGAAGGCCGATTTTACCCCGGAATGGCGGCAAAATGCACGGAAATAACTGCGATTTCGGGTCGTTCCACACCCTTTCCGCCGGGCGCCGCGGCAAGACCTCCGCCGCTGGCGAGGATTATGCCCCAGCGCGGGGAAAAAGGGCTAACGCAGCGCCTCCGCCAAGGCTTCGAGAAAGGCGTCGCCGTAACGCGCGACTTTCCTCTCGCCGACGCCGTGCACCGCGAGCATGTCGTCGAGCGTCGCCGGCCGCTTTTCCGCCATGTCGATCAGCGTGCGGTCGGCGAAGACGACATAGGCCGGCACGCCTTCCTCCTGCGCAATTTCGCGCCGCTTGCGCTTGAGGGCCGCGAGAATGCGATCCGTCGTGTCGTCGAGGCCGGCGGCGGCCTTTTTGCGGCGGTCGCTGCGCGTCAGCGGATCGCCGCGCAGCATGATCGTCTCGCGGCCCAAGAGAATCTTCTCGCCTTTCGGCGTCAGCGCGAACCCACCATGTTCCGCGCTCGCCGTTCGCAGCGCGCCGGCGGCGAAGAGCTGACGCAAGATCGACGACCATTGCGATTTGGAAAATTCCTTGCCGACGCCGAAAGTCTTGATCGCGTCATGCCCATGCCGGCGCACGGCGTCGGTCGCTTCGCCTCTCAACACGTCGGCGATATGTCCGGCGCCGAAGCGCTGGCCGGTGCGATAGACGGCGGAGAGCGCCTTTTGCGTCGGGATGACGCCGTCGAAGACGGCGACCTTGCCCTGGCACACGTCGCAGCGCCCGCAGGGCGACGCCTCTTCGGCAAAATAAGCAAGCAGCGTCTGGCGCCGGCAGCGCGGCGTCTCGCACAGCATGGCCAGCGCGGAGAAGCGGTCGTGCTCGATCCGGCGGCGCTCCTCGCTCACGTCCTTTTCGTCGATGCGCCGGCGGAGGAAGGCCATGTCGTCAAGCGAGTAGAGCGTCAGCGTATCGGCCGGCAGCCCGTCGCGGCCCGCGCGCCCGATCTCCTGATAATAGCTCTCGACGGACGACGGCATATCGGCATGCGCGACGAAGCGCACATCCGGCTTGTTTACGCCCATCCCGAAGGCGATGGTCGCGACGGCGATGACGGCGTCTTCACGCAGGAAACGGTCGCCATTGCGATTGCGCGCCGCCTGATCCATCCCCGCATGATAGGCCAGCGCGTCGTAACCTTGCTCCTGAAAGTAATACGCAAGGTCTTCGGTGCGCTTGCGCGAGGAGCAATAGACGATGCCGCTTTCGCTCTTGTGTTTTTCGAGAAAGCGCGAGAGCTGGCGTTTCGGCTGGTCCTTCAGAGCGAAATTGAGCGCGATGTTGGGCCGATCGAAACTGTGCAGGAAGAGCTGCGGCGGCGAGGAAAAAAGTCTCCTGGCGATGTCCTCGCGCGTCGCGGCGTCGGCCGTGGCGGTGAGGCCGATCGCCTGGATGTCGCCGAGCGCTTCGGCGGCGCGACCGATCTCGCGATATTCGGGACGGAAATCATGGCCCCATTCCGAAACGCAATGGGCTTCGTCGATGGCGAGGCGTCGCGCCCCGGCGCGGCGCACATCGGCGATGAGTCCATCCATCATCAGGCGCTCGGGCGAGACATAGAGCAGCCGCAACGCGCCGTCTCGCATCGCGCGGCGGGCTTCATCATTCTCTTCCGCGCCGTTCATGGAGTTGAGCGTCGCCGCCGAAATGCCGAGCGCCCGCATCTGCTGCACCTGATCGCGCATCAGCGCGATGAGCGGCGAGACGACGATCGTGAGCGCGTCCTCCATGATCGCCGGGAGCTGATAGCACATCGATTTGCCGCTGCCGGTCGGCATGACCGCGAGCACCGGCCCGCCTTCGAGCACGGCGGCGATGATCTCCGCCTGACCGGGGCGGAAGTCGTCATAGCCGAAAATTGATTTGAGCAGGACGCGCGCCTGCGGGGGAAGCATGGGCATGGCGGCGGGATAGCACAGGCGAGGTCTGCGCGGCGATCCACACGGCGAGCCGGAGGATGAGCCGGGCCGACAGAACTTCCGCAATCAATGAGGGCAGGGCGAAGCTCCCTCCACTTTCCCCGGCGTAACGCGCAATATTTCGGCGCGTCCCTGCAATGACGCAAACAGCAGCGGGTCCGCGCCCGTCATCCATATCTGCCCACCGAGCGTTTCAAGCTCTTGAAACAGGGCTTCGCGACGGTTCACGTCGAAATGCGCCGCGACCTCGTCGAGCAGAAGTACCGGCGCCTGGCCGATCATCGCGGCGACGAGGCGGGCGTGAGCGAGCGTCAACCCCATCAGCAGCGCCTTCTGCTCGCCGGTGGAGCAGGCGCGCGCCGCCTCGTTCTTGGGGCCATGCCGCACGGCGAGGTCGCTCGCCTGCGGACCGATCAGCGTGCGCCCGGCGGCGGCGTCGCGGCGCCGGGAGGCAGCGAGTTCGCGACGATACCATTCCTCGACCTCGAGCGCGGGCTCCTCGGCGAGCCGGCGCTCCAATTCCCCTTCGATCGCCACCTCCGCCCAGGGGAAGGGCGACGCCTCGTCGCGTCCGGCGGCGATCAGCGCGACGAGCCTTGATACGGTCTCGCGCCGCGCGGCGGCCACGGCGACGCCCAGCGCGGCGATCTCGCGCTCGGCGGCGTCGAGCCAGCGGCGGTCGGCGACGCCTTCTTCGAGGAGCCGGTTGCGGCTGCGCAGCGCCCGCTCCAGCCGGTTGGCGCGTGCGCCATGCTCGGCGTCGACGCCGAGCGCGAGCCGATCGAGAAAGCGGCGACGCTCGCCCGCGGGCCCCGCGAAGAGTCCGTCCATCGCGGGCGTCAGCCACAAAACGCGGAGGCGGTCGGCAAAGGCCCGCGCGGAAGCGGCCGGCGCGCGATCGATTCGAAAGACTCGCTCGCCGTCAGCCGTCAGGCCATGGCCGAGCTGCCCCGTCGCGCCATCGGCTTCGACTTCGATCGACACGGCGAAACCGCCGGCCCCGTCGCGTCTCGCGCATTCGGCGAGTTCCGCGCGGCGCAGGCCGCGGCCCGGCGAGAACAGCGAAAGGGCTTCCAGCAGATTGGTCTTGCCCGCGCCATTCTCGCCGTGGAGGGCGATCATCGCGGACCCGAAGCGGCAGTCGAGCGCCGCATAGGAGCGGAAATCGGCAAGCGTCAGGCGGCGCACGCGCGGCGCTTTTGCAGCGGTCGTCATGACGCTGTCGCGTCGGCGCCAGGCGGCGCGGGCGCGCGAGCGGTCATTGCGGTCGGGAAACGCGGCGGCCCGGCGAGAGAATGGCGTAGCTGTGGGGTCCGGTGAAGGCGGTCATGATCGCTTCGATCAAGGGTTCGTCCGCGCCTTCGACGGTGGACCAATCGACCGTGAAACTGGCGCCCGTTCCGCCGCGAACGTCGTCTTGCGCGATCAGGACCTGCAATGAGGCGTAGGGTTTCAAATAGACCGGATCATTAAGATAGCTTTCGATCAGTTGACCCGCGCCGTTGCGGTATTCGATCTTTTCGATGGCGAGAACATTGGTCCACGAGGCGTTGTGAATCGACAGCGCGCCCGAGAAGTTCAGGCGCGTCACGCCGCCTTGCCCGAGAAGGGTCGAATGCAGCGGAATGAAGCTGCGTCCGTGGATGGCGAGCTTTTCTGGCGGGGCGGAAGTCGTGGCGTCGGGGCTGACGACGACAGGCGTAGCGGCGGTCTGCGGCGCCCGAGCCGCGCACTCTGTCGCGAAAACGCTCCACGCCAGAGCGAGCGCAAAAACCGGCAGGGTGAGGCTGAGCGGCATTGCGCGCTTCTTTTCCGTTCGATTTGACCTGTGCGACGATGGCGCACACTACCATCGCCCGGCAAAAGGTCTATTCCAATGTCACTGGCGGCCTTGCCGAATGACCGCGCGCGCGGCGACCAGTCGCATGGCGGGAACGGCGTTGTCCATTCGGCGATCAGGATGATGCGCGAAGCGCCGCCGCCGCCGGGAGACCCGCTTCGGCGCGTTTGGCGACAAAGCGGCGTAGGCGGATTGGTCGCGGAGCGACAATCGATTGCGTAGCCGAAGTCGTTTGGCCTTGCGCATAAAATCTGTATTCTCCGCCTGCGGCGATCGGAGTTTTTTCAGTGGCGGGCGTAGGTCATGCGCGAAGCCTTGCGGCACGGCGCATCTTGCTGATCGTCGGCGGGGGGATCGCCGTCTACAAATCGCTGGAACTCGTGCGTCGCCTGCGCGAGCGCGGCGCCTTCGTGCGAGTCGTCATGACCGCGGCGGCGAAGGAATTCGTGACGCCGCTGGCCTTCGTCAGCCTCGCCAGCGAAAAAGTCTATGACGACCTCTTCTCGGCGACCGACGAGCAGGAGATCGGCCATATTCAACTGTCGCGGGACGCTGATCTCATCGTCGTCGCCCCCGCCACGGCGCATCTTCTCGCGCGTGCGGCGCGCGGGCTTTGCGACGATCTCGCGACCACTCTGCTGCTGGCGACCGACAAGCGCGTTCTCTATGCGCCGGCGATGAATGTGCGCATGTGGCTTCATCCGGCGACGCAACGCAATGTCGCGACGTTGCACGGCGACGGCGCCTGGTTCGTCGGTCCGACCGTCGGCGATATGGCCTGCGGCGAATATGGTCCCGGTCGCATGTGCGAGCCGCTCGAGATTGTCGAAGCGATCGAGACCGCGCTGAAGCATGATACGCGATTGCCTGCTCCCGAAGGGCTTTTGACCCGCGGCGGCGCGCTCGAAGGGCTGCATGTCGTCGTGACGTCCGGCCCGACGCATGAACCGATCGATCCGGTCCGCTATATCGCCAACCGGTCCTCTGGACGGCAGGGCCACGCCATAGCTGCGGCCGCGGCGCGCGCCGGGGCGCGGGTGACGCTGATTTCGGGGCCCGTCGCGCTCGCCGATCCGCCCGGCTGCGAAGTCGTACATATAGAGAGCGCGAGCGACATGATGACGGCCGTGGAAGCGGCGCTTCCAGCGGACATCTTCATCGCCGCGGCGGCCGTGGCCGATTGGCGCGCGGAGCCGGCGTTCGACAAGATCAAGAAGAGCGGATATGGCGCGCCCTCGCTGTCGCTGATCGAAAATCCCGACATTCTCGCCAGCGTCTCGCGCGGAGCGCAGCGTCCGCGCCTCGTCGTCGGCTTTGCCGCTGAAACCAGCGATCTCATTCGCCACGCGCAGGAAAAGCTCGCCCGGAAAGGATGCGATCTGATCGTCGCCAATGACGTGAGCGAGGCGTCCGGCGTATTTGGCGGCGCGACCAATGAGGCGCATCTCGTCTCGCGCGCCGGCGTCGAGGATTGGCCGCGGCTGCGCAAGGAGGATGTCGCGGAACGGCTCGTCGCGCGGTTTGCGCAGATGATTGGCGACGAGAGGGCGTCATGAAAATTGCGATCCGCCAATTGCCCAACGCCGACGGCCTGCCAACCCCGGCCTATGCGAGCGACGGCGCGGCGGGCATCGATCTTTACGCCGCGCTGGCGCCGGGCCAGAAGCTGGTGCTGGAGCCGGGCGCCCGCGATCTCATCCCCACAGGTCTCTCGATCGCCTTGCCCCAAGGCTATGAGGGACAGGTTCGGCCGCGCTCGGGCCTCGCCGCGGAGCATGGCGTCACCGTGCTCAACGCCCCCGGAACCATCGACAGCGATTATCGCGGCGAGATCAGGGCGATCCTGATCAATCTCGGGGCGCAGGCCTTCGAGATCGTCCGCGGCATGCGCATCGCGCAGCTCGTCATCGCGCCTGCGCCACAGGCGACGCTTGTCGAGGTCGACGATCTCGACGCGACGGCGCGCGGCGCTGGCGGTTTCGGGTCGACGGGACTTGGCGGAGAGGGCGGGCAATGAAGCTCCTGTCGCGCTCCGCTCGTTTCGCGCTGATGGCGACGCTTGACGTCGCGCTTCACGCGCGCGGCCGGCCGGTGTCGTCGAAACAGCTCGCCGCGCGTCATGGTCTGCCGCCGCGGCGGTTGGAGACAATCCTGCAGGCTTTGGTGCGGGCGGGGATTCTCAAAAGCGTCAGGGGACCTGCCGGCGGATATGGGCTGGCGCGCGAGCGTCGGCGGCTCTCGGTCGGCGAGATCGTCCGCGTCGCGCTGGTCGTCGAGGAGGAGGCGCCCGATATTGCGCCGCCGCTGCTCTCGGCGGTGTTGGAGCCGGTCATCGCCGAGGCCGAAGAGAGCGCGCTCCGCCGACTGGACGACGTGACGCTCGACGATCTGCACGCCCGCGCGCTCGCGCGCGGATTTGGAGAAAGGCCGGACGCGAGCGGCGATTTTGAGATATGAAGCGCGCGATCCGGCGCGGCGCTGGAGCGGCAGGAGGCGCGCATGACTTATGAGACGATCGAAGCCGAGACGCAGGGCCGAGTCGGATTGATCCGACTCAATCGACCTCAAGCGCTCAATGCGCTCAATGCGCGGCTCATCGCCGAACTCGACGACGCTCTTGCGGCGTTTGAAGCGAATGACGGCGTCGGCTGCGTGGTTCTGACCGGCTCGGAAAAGGCCTTCGCCGCCGGCGCGGACATCAAGGAAATGCGCGACAAGGGCTTCGTCGACGCCTTTCTCGACGATTTCATCGGCCGATGGGACGTCGTGGCGCGAACGCGCAAGCCGATCATCGCCGCGGTCGCCGGATTCGCGCTGGGCGGCGGCTGCGAAATCGCGATGATGTGCGATTTCATTCTTGCCGCCGACACGGCGGTTTTCGGCCAACCGGAAATCAAGCTGGGCGTCATTCCCGGCGCCGGCGGCACGCAGCGGCTGACCCGCGCCGTGGGGAAGGCCAAGGCGATGGAGCTGATCCTGACCGGCCGGATGATGAGCGCCGATGAGGCGGAGCGCGCCGGGCTCGTCGCGCGGATCGTGCCGGCCGCCGATCTTCTCGCCGAGGCGATGAAGACCGCTGCGACCATCGCGTCGATGTCGCTACCAGCGGTCCTTATCGCCAAGGACGCGGTCAATCGGGCTTTCGAATCGACGCTCGCCGAGGGAATCCGGTACGAACGCGGCCTCTTCTATTCGCTGTTCGCCACAAGTGATCAAAAAGAAGGCATGAGCGCCTTCGTGGAGAAGCGGAAGCCGGCATTCGCGAACCGCTAGGCGGCCATTGACGACGGACCGCGTCGCGCCTATAAACCCGCCACTTGGCCGCGATTTCGCGGCCCTTTGGTTTTTGGGCGGCTCGACGCCGTCTCTTTCAAGGACAAGGAAAGCATGGCCAATACGAGTTCGGCCAAAAAAGCCGTTCGCAAGATCGCGCGTCGCACCTCGGTCAACCGGGCGCGTCGCAGCCGCATGCGCACCTTTGTGCGCAAGGTCGAGGAGGCGATCGCCTCGGGCGATGCGGCGGTGGCGGCCGACGCGCTGCAGAACGCGGTGCCGATCATGATGCGGGCCGCCCAGCGCGGCGTCATTCACAAGAACACGGCCTCGCGAAAGGTTTCCCGGCTCACCGCGCGAGTGAAGGCGCTGGCCGCACAGGCGTAATGCGCTTCGCCGCGTTCCGTGACGGAAACATTTCGAGCCCGGCGAGCGCCGGGCTCTTTTTTTGGCCCGACCGGAGTCAGCCAAATCGTCGCATGAAGCGCAGATGACACGTTTAAAAATATTTTTTGCGCCCATAACCTGTGATCATTCAAAATTCTCGCGATTCAATCTCTTGCAATCAAGCTGTCACGAATGGGAAAAACTTCGCCACTTGACACGATTTTTGGCGCTCCCTCGCCAAGGCGTCGGCGTCTGTCGCGCGCGGCTAACACGCATTTTTCAAGCGAAATTTTAAAGGCGGCGAATCATCGGCTTATGGCCAAATGCGACAGAAAATTCCTAGACCGCGCCGAAAAACTGCAAACAATATGACAGATGTCGTCACAAGCGTCGTTGCGCGTGATCGCGCTGGCGTGTAGCCTCGAAGGGTCGAACGAAAGTCGGTCGGCGTCGGTTTTTCAGCGGCGCGCAGGTGTGAGGGGAACGTTTTGCGTTTTCCCGGCGCGGATGGGCCGAAGAGCGAGACGCATTGCCGCCTTCCAGCCGTTCGGTTGAATTCAAAGTGATCAGTTCGCAAGGGCGTAGCGTAGAGTCCGTTTCCTGCGACGCGCATCAATCCGGGATTCTTCGATCCCGGAGTAGGGAGACTTTGTCATGGCGAAGGGGCGGTTGGCCGAGACAGTCCAGGGAGTGCGCAGCGACAACGATCGTTTCATTGTGCGATCGTTCGCGGCGCATCGTTCTTGTTTTACGAGTGAGGCCGACGTTGGAAGATGCGCAAGGCTCGCGATAGGGCCGCCTTCGAAATTTCTGATCTAGCGCCGTTCGCGGCGGCGATTACTCGATCACACCAGGTTCCTTCGATCAGCGCCTGCGGCGAGCTTTCGCCGGGGGTTCCCTTTCTTGGCGCTCGTTTCGGAAAAAAGGTCTGATATGTCCGATCATACAGAACAATTGGCAAGCAGCGACGTATCCGCTGAGGATCGCTCAAAATGGGACCGAGTTCGACACAGGCTGAGATCCGATCTTGGCGACGCGGTTTACAATTCGTGGTTCACGCGACTGGAGCTCGAGCGCATTGATGGCGGCGCAGTGCATCTGACGGTGCCCACCAAATTTCTTAAGAGTTGGGTGCAGTCGCACTACGCGCCGCGGATAAAGGCGCGCGTCGCAAGCGAATTTTCAAAAGTGGAGCGCGTGGTGATCGACGTGCGTTCGCCCATGCGCAAGCCTCGGTTGCGCGAGGACGGCCCGGATCTCGGGGCGCCCAGCGCCCGGCATTTCGTCGAGCGCGCGGCCGCGTCGTTCGCGCCGGCTCTCGAAGCGGCGAGCGAGGTCAACGGCAGGCGCGCCGCCCGCTCGGCTGCGTTGCGTCACGAGGCCGACTCGTTCGTCGGTTCGCCGCTCGATCGCCGGCTGTGCTTCTCGACCTTTCTCGTCGGACCGTCGAACCAGCTCGCCTATGCCGCCGCCTGCCGCGTCGCGGAGGCGCGCGTCGGGGATCTTCCCATGTTCAACCCGCTCTACGCCCATGCGGCGGTCGGGCTCGGCAAGACGCATCTTCTGCAAGCGCTGGCGCATGCGTCGAATGACAACCGCCGTCATACGATCTATCTGACGGCGGAGCGCTTCATGAGCGGCTTCGTTTCGTCGTTGACCGCTCAGACCTCGCTGGCGTTCAAGGAGAAGCTGCGCGGCATCGACATGCTGATCATCGACGACGTGCAGTTCCTGCAGGGCAAATCGATCCAGCAGGAATTCTGTCACACGTTGAACGCGTTGATCGACGCGGGGCGTCAGGTCGTCGTCGCCGCCGATCGGCCGCCGTCGGAGCTCGACACGCTCGACGAACGCGTGTTGTCGCGGTTCAAAGGCGGGCTATGCGTCGACATCGGGCCGCTCGACGAAGCCCTGCGCGTCAAGATTCTCTCGGCGCGCATCGCCGCCGCGAGGGAGTCGCAGCCCAATTTCAATGTGCCGCCCGAGGTCATTTCCTGCGTGGCGCACATGATCGTGACCAACGGCCGCGATCTTGAGGGCGCGGTCAATCGGCTGCTGGCCCATGCTACGCTGACCGGGTCGCCGCTGACCGTCGAGACCGCGGAAACCGCCATTCGCGATCTCGTGCGCGCGCAGGATCCAAAGCGCGTCAAGATCGACGACATCCAGAAGCTTGTGGCGAGCCATTACAATATTTCGCGCGCTGACATTCTCTCATCCCGGCGCACCGCCAATGTCGTGCGGCCTCGGCAGATCGCCATGTATCTGTCGAAAGTGCTGACGCTGCGCTCATTGCCGGAGATCGGCCGCCGCTTTGGCGGGCGCGATCACACGACGGTGCTGCATGCGGTGCGCAAGATCGAAGAACTCGCCGCCAAGGACAAGGGGCTCGCCGAGGTCATCGAACTCCTCAAGCGAATATTGAGCGAGCAGTGAACCGCGGGGCGCGCGCCGGCATCGGACTCACCGCCCGGTCTTCACCGTCGTCCACATTCGGGTGATCATTTTCTGAACCGCCTGATCGGGCGCCGTGACCGTGAACAGACGCCGCATCGTGGGGTCGCTCGGGTACACCGAGGGATCGTTCGCCACCGCCTTGTCGATCAGCGGTCGCGACGGCGCGACGCCATTGGCGAAATTGGTGGCGACGGAATTGCGCGCCGCAATGTCGGGACGAAGCAGATAGTCGATGAAGAGATAGGCTTCGTCGAGATGCCGCGCATCCTTCGGGATGGCGAGATTATCGAGCGAGAGAAGAGAACCTTCGCTCGGTATCACATAGGCGATATCGACGTCGTTTCCGGCCTCTCGGGCGCGATTGCGGGCCTGCAGACTGTCGCCTGACCAGCCGATGGCGAGGCAGATGTCGCCGTTCGCCAACGCGTTGATATATTCGGACGAGTGAAATTTCTTCACATAGCGGCGCAGGCTCGTCAGAAGTTCGGCGGCGCGTTTAAGATCCTTGGGGTTTTTCGAATTCGGATCGAGCTTCAAATAATTAAGCGCGATCGCGAACATGTCTTCCGGACTGTCGAGCATATAGACGCCGCAGTCGGCCAGCTTCTTCAAAGCTTCCGGCCGCAGAACCTGATCCCAGCTCGTGATCGGCTTGCCGAGACGTTCCTTGATCTTGGCGACGTCATAGGCGACGCCCGTCGTATACCACATATAGTTGATGGCGTGGCGGTTGCCCGGATCGAATCGCGCGAGCCTATTATCGATCTCCGGCCAGATGTTGCGCGCATTGACGAGCTTGCTCCGCTCGATCGGCTGCAGCACGCCCGCCGCGATTTCCCGCTGCAGGAATGTCGCCGAGGGCACGACGACATCATAGCCGGTGTCGCCGGCGAGAAGCCGCGCCTCGAGCATCTCATTCGAATCATAGGTGTCATAAACGACCTTGACGCCCGTCTCCCGGGTAAAGTCTTCAAGCACGCTTGGATCGACGTAATCGCTCCAGTTGAAAACATTGACGACGCGCTCGCCGCCCAGGGCGGACGTGGTCGCGGCGAGAAGCGCGAGGAAGAATGCAAGGAGAAGCCGTTTCATGCGACAAGCCGTGTGGTGGAACAGTCGAGCGAACCTATCATGGTTGCGCGCGCTTTGGCGACGCGCCATTCTGGGCGGGGGACAACCCCGCCGGGATGGACATGACGGGTTTTTCCGCACACCGCGCGACGGCGCTCGAAGGGCGGCCCGACGCCACGAAACGCGTGGCGCGCGGCGCAAGGCGCTATCTGCAGGCCTGCGGCTTTTCGGTTGTTTGCGAAGCGCCTTTGCCGAACGGGCGGCGCGCCGATCTCATCGCGCTCGCGCCCGACGGCGCCCTGCGAATCGTCGAGGTCAAGTCGAGCTACGCGGATTTTCGCGCCGATCTTAAATGGACGCAGTATCGCGGCTTTTGCGACCGGTTCTATTTCGCTATCCCCGCTTCGCTCGATCCCGAATCATTTCCGCAGGACGCCGGCCTGATTATCGCGGACGCGCATGGGGCGCTGCTCGCGCGCGAATCCCCGGCGTTTCCACTCGCGCCGGCGCGGCGTCGCGCGATGCTGTTACGCTTCGCGACGCTGGCGGCGAACCGCTACTGCATGTTGGCCTTCGGCGACCGGCTGGCGGATTGAAGCCTGGATTTCAGGTCACCGGGGCGCGCGTTTGGCGAGAATGCGTTGCAGGGTGCGGCGATGCATGTTGAGCCGCCGCGCCGTCTCCGAAACATTGCGGTCGCAGGATTCGAAGACGCGTTGAATATGCTCCCAGCGGACCCGGTCGGCCGACATCGGATTTTCCTGTGCGTCCGGCTTTTCGAATTGGGTCGCCATCAGCGCATGATAGATTTCGTCGGCGTCGGCCGGTTTCGCCAGATAATCGAAGGCGCCGAGCTTAACCGCGGAGACCGCGGTGGCGATGTTGCCGTAGCCGGTGAGAATGATGCCGCGCGCGTCGGGTCGCGAGGCCTTCAGCTTCGATATGACGTCGAGGCCATTGCCGTCGTTGAGCCGCATGTCGATGATGGCGAAAGCCGGCGGATTCGTCTCAAGCGCGGCAAGACCCTCGGCGACCGTTTCGCATGGCGTAACGACGAAGCCCCGCGCCTCCATCGCGCGCGTCAACCTGCCGAGAAACGGCTTGTCGTCATCGAGGATCATCAATGAGCGATCCGGCGGCAGAGCTGCATTCGGTTCAGCGTCCGAAACGCCTTCCCGATCCGACTTAAATTCTTCGGCCGACATCGCGCGTATCCACCCGTGATTTTTGTCAAATCTACCTTATCGGCGGCGTGGCGTCGATCTATTTGTCCGGCTGCGCGAGCTTTGTCCTGGCGGCGGCGGGCTCGAGCGCGGCCCGAGGCCAAGTGATCTTGACGAGCGCGCCAGTTCTCGGCGGCGAAACATTGGTCGCTTCGACGATGGCGCCTGACCGCTCGAGGAGCGTCTTGGCGATGAACAGGCCGAGTCCCAGTCCCGAGTCAGGATCTCTCTTCGTGCGCCGTTCCGTCGGCCGGCCTCTGAGATAAGGGTCGCCGAGCCGGTCGAGAATGTCGGGCGAAAAGCCGGGACCGTCGTCCTGGATCCATATCGTGACATAGCTTTGGCTCCACCAGGCGTCGACTTTTACGCGCGAGTTGGCGAAGTCCATGGCGTTTTCCACAAGATTGCCGAGGCCGTAAAGAATCGAGGGATTGCGCGCCAGCACTGGCGCGTCGGGCGCGCCGTGTTTCGAAATCTCGACCTCGACGCCGCTCTCGCGCTGCGGCTCGACCACTTCCTGGATCAGCGTGTCGATCGAGAGCAGATTCATCACGCTGCTCTGATCCATCGCGCCAAGCGAGGCGAGCTTGCCGAGAATTTCCCGGCAACGCGCCGCCTCCTGCGCGAGGAGCGCGAGATCGTCGCGCAGCGCCGGCGCATTCTCCGGCGCCGAATTCAGCAATTCCTTGATGATCAGCGTGATGGTCGCGAGCGGCGTACCGAGTTCATGCGCCGCCGCGGCGGCGAGGCCGTCGAGCTGCGAAAGATGCTGTTCGCGCTCGAGCACCAGCTCCGTCGCGGCGAGCGCATCCGCCAACAGCCGCGCTTCATCGGACACCCGAGCGGCGTAAATGCCGATGAACGCCGCGCTGAGCACCAGAGCCGCCCAGACTCCGGTGCGGTAGAGGAGCGGAAAGACCAGCTTTTCGTTGGGATACCAGGGCAGCGGGTAATATTCGACGGAAAGCACCGTGGCGACCGCGATCATGACGATGCCGAGCAGCAGCGTCAGATTGCTCGGCAGCGACACCGAGGAGATGATCACCGGCGTCAGGAACAGCATCGCGAAACTGTTGGTCAGACCGCCGGTGAGATAAAGCAGAAATCCAAGCTGGATGATGTCGTAGCCGAGGAGCACGGCGGCCTCGACGTCGCCGAGGCGGAAACTGCGCGGCGTGCCATAGCGCATGCCGATGTTGAGCGTCGCTGACGCGGTGATGAAGACGAAGCAGAGGCCGACCGGAAAATCAAATCCGAGGATAAAATAGACGCCGAGACAGGCCGCCGTCTGGCCGGCGATCGCGACCCAGCGCAGCACGAGCAGAGTCTCCATGCGCAGGCGTCGGGCGTCGTATTCATATTCAAGGGTCGCCATTTCGGTAATTCCTAACGAAGCATTCTATCGCCTATCACAATCCGACGCCGCGCGATGCGCGCCAGATGCGCCATTGTCGGCGGAGCGGCGAGGCTTCGCCAGCCGGGCGATCTGAATGGAAATCGCTTCGCGCCAGCCGCTCTAAATAGAGGGGAGTGGTCGCCGCCGGAAGCAGGGCGGCGTGGGCGGGGCCGAGAGCAAGGGCCAGACGGCGCGCTTGTTCGTAGTGAGACTGCGCCTGCCGACAAATCTCCTTTACCACGGGGCCAAGCTGTTCGCGTTCGCTCGCCTTTTCGCCGTCGCTTGCGAACGCTTCGTCCGGCAGAAATTTCCGCTGGACGGAATATGGGGCGATCGCGCGCGCAATTCGCGTCAAGCCGAGCGCGACGCCCGCCTCGTCGAACGCGCGCGCCGACGGCGCCTGAATATCCGCGCCGAGAATCCGCGCCGCCCAGCGCATGGGGGCCGACGCGGTGGCGCGACAATAGTCTTCGAGCGCCGTCCAACTCGGCATTCGATCGTCGTAGAGATCGAAGACATGCGCCTCCGCCAGCGCGATGAATTCCTCGCGTGGCAGGGCGAAGCGCTCGATCGTGTCGATGAGCGCGTCGGCGATGGGATTGGCGCGCGCGCCTTCGCCTGGCGCGGCGGCGCCTTCAAGCGCGTCGATCCACCATTGCAGACGCATCTCGCCGAGCAGCGGTTGCGTGACCTTGCCGCTCACGTCGGCAGCCTCCTGGGCGAAGGCGTAGAGCGCGTGAATATGTTTGCGCGCCTCTCGCGGCGCGAAGAGACAGGCGAGCCACAGGTCGCGGTCGCGCGCCCGCAGAAGTTGTTCGCACTGCGCGTAATGCTCCTCTAAGGCGGCGCTCATGTCAGACGGCGATCAGCAGCGCGCCGACTCGGCGACTCTCGTCGATGAGCATATTGTATGTGCGCACGGCGGCGCCGGTCGCCATGGTTTCGCAGCCGACGCCTGCGGCGCGCAGCCGGACGCGCAGGGCGTTCGCGATCGGCAGCAACTCCTGCCCGGTGCCGACGACGAAGACGTCGAGGCCGCCGCTTTCGGATAGCGCGCGGTCGATCATCGCTTCATCGATTTCAGCGGCGCTCGACAGCGGCACGGCGCGCACGCCGGAAGGCAGCGCGAGAATGGAGCCCTTGTGGGACATATCGGCGAAACGAAAGCCGCCGCGGCCATAGTCGTCGATCCTGTGGCGGCCTGGGACATAGCCGCCGTCACGAACGGTCAAGCCGGCCTCGTCTTCGCCCGCTTTCCGGCCGGCTTCCGAGCGGGCTTGGGCGTCTTTTCGGCGGCTGCAGGCGGCGCGGCGACGGGCGTCTCGGCGGCGTCGTCATCCGCGGATGCGGCGGCTTCGGCGTTTCGCTCGGTCTCGCGCTTCTGCATGGCCGCCTTGTCGGCGTCTTCATTGCGCAGGCCGAGATAGATCAGCATCGGCGAGCAGATGAAGATCGACGAATAGGTGGCGACGAAAATGCCCCAGATCATCGCGATCGAAAAGGAGCGGATCACCTGGCCGCCGAAGGCGACGAGCGCGAAGAGTGCGAGCATCACCGTCGTCGCGGTCATGATCGTGCGCGGCAGCACGGCGTTGATCGACATGTCGACCATCTGCGCCGTCGCCATTTTCTTGTATTTGCGCATGTTCTCGCGGATGCGGTCGAGCACCACCACCGTCTCGTTCAAGGAATAGCCGACGATGGTCAAAATCGCGGCGATCGAGGTGGTGTTGAATTCGAGCTGGGTGATCGAGAAGAAGCCGACGGTGAGCAGCAGATCATGCATCGTCGCGATCACCGCGCCGATCGCGAATTGCCATTCGAACCGGAACCACAGATAACTCAGCACCGCGATGATCGAAAGCACGACGCCGAGCGTTCCCGACTGCACCAATTCATTCGAAACGCGCGGGCCGACGACTTCGACGCGCCGCAGATCGTAATAGGCGCCGACAGCGTCGCGCACCCGTTCGACCGCCGCCTGCTGGGCGACGTCGCCGCCCGGCTGCAGGCCGAAACGCAAGGTCGCGTCGGTGGGATTGCCGAAGGCCTGCACTTCGATGTCGCCGAGATGGAGACTCTCGCCCATCGTGCGCAGCGTGCCGACTTCCGCGGCGCCCGACTTCGCCCGCAATTCGATCACCGTGCCGCCGGCGAAGTCGATGCCGAAATTCATGCCCCTGAAGACGAAGAGGGCGACGGCGATCAGCGACAGCAGAGCCGAGAAGGGATAGCTCACGCGGCGGAACCGCATGAACGGGAATTTGGTATTCTCCGGGGCGAGGCGCAGAAGTTTCATAATGGTCGCCCCTTCAGATCGGCAGTTTCGTCGGCCGCGCGTAATGATACCAGACGGCGATCATCATGCGCGTCATGGTCACGGCGGTGACGATGGTCGTCAAAATGCCGAGCGCGAGCGACACCGCGAAGCCGCGCACCGGTCCCGACCCAAGAAAATAAAGGATCGCCGCGGCGACGAACATGGTGACGTTCGAATCGACGATGGTCGCGAAGGCGCGGGTGAAGCCCGCGTCGAGCGACGCGAGGATCGATCGTCCGGCGTGATTTTCCTCGCGGATGCGCTCGTAGATCAGCACGTTCGAATCGACCGCCATGCCGATCGTCAGCACGATGCCGGCGATGCCGGGCAGCGTCAGCGTCG
>JAKFXD010000087.1 GCA_021731565.1 Methylocystis sp.
GTCGGCGAATGGCAGACGCGCGCGCAGGTGTCGGTGTTGTTGTTGCGGAAGCCTTGACGCGCGATCTTTTGAACGAGGTAGCTCTCCTCATTCGTGCAGCGCGACGAGGTGATCACGCCGACGGAATTCTTGCCGTATGTCTCCTGCGTGGCCTTCAGCCGGTCGGCGGCAAAGCCGATCGCCTCGTCCCAAGAGACCACCCGCCAGGGCTGATCGATCGACTCGCGGATCATCGGGTCGAGAATGCGGTCGCCGTGCTGGGCGTAGCCATAGGCGAAGCGGCCCTTGATGCAGCTATGGCCGTGATTGGCCTTGCCGTCCTTCCAGGGGACCATGCGGACCACTTCCTCGCCGCGCATCTCCGCCTTGAAGGTGCAGCCGACGCCGCAATAGGCGCAGGTGGTGACCTCGGAATGCTCGGGCTGGCCGACGGCGATGACCGATTTCTCGATCAGGGTCGCGGTCGGACAGGCCTGCACGCAAGCGCCGCAGGACACGCATTCCGATTCCATGAAGGCTTCGTCCATGCCGGCCGAAACCCGCGAGTCGAAGCCGCGGCCGGAGATCGTCAGCGCGAAGGTTCCCTGCACTTCCTCGCAGGCGCGCACGCAGCGATTGCAGACAATGCACTTCGAGGGATCGTAGCTGAAATAGGGGTTCGACTCGTCCTTCGGCTTCCAGTCGAAATTCGCTTCGCCATTGTTGCGCGCGAAAACATGATTGGCGCCGTCATAGCCGTAGCGCACGTCGCGCAGGCCGACCGCGCCCGCCATGTCCTGCAATTCGCAATCGCCGTTGGCGGCGCAGGTCAGACAGTCGAGCGGATGGTCGGAAATATAGAGCTCCATCACGCCGCGACGGATGGCGGCGAGGCGCGGAGTCTGAGTCTTGACCGAGATGCCGGGCGCGACCGGCGTGGTGCAGGAGGCCGGCGTCCCGTTGCGGCCCTCGACCTCGATGACGCAGAGGCGGCAGGAGCCGAAAGCGTTGATGCTGTCGGTGGCGCAGAGCTTGGGGATTTCTGTCCCCGCCTCCATCGCCGCGCGCATGATCGAAGTGCCCTCCGGCACCGTGACGCTCGTGCCGTCAATGGTCAATGTAACAAGCTTTTCCGATTTTGATTCGGGCGTGCCGTAATCGATTTCCTTGATCAGCGTCATGGCGGCTACCTCACTCAGCGGCTTCAAGGGCCGACTTGCGGAAGTCCTCGGGAAAATGGCGAAGCGCGCTCTCTACAGGATAGGGCGCAAAACCGCCCAATGCACAGAGCGAGCCAAACCTCATCGTATGGCAGAGATCTTTGAGAAGATCGATATTCGCGTCGACGTTCTGGCCGCTGCGAATCTTGTCGATCGTTTCGACGCCCCGCGTCGAGCCGAGCCTGCACGGCGTGCACTTGCCGCAGCTCTCGATCGCGCAGAACTCCATGCCGAAGCGCGCCATCCAGGACATGTCGACGGTGTCGTCGAACACGACGAGGCCGCCATGGCCGATGAGACTGTCCTTGGCGGCGAAGGCCTCATAGTCGATCGGAAGGTCGAAAAGCGACACGGGCACATAGGCGCCGAGCGGGCCGCCGACCTGAACCGCGCGGACCGGACGACCCGAGCGCGTGCCGCCGGCGATCTCATTGACGACCACGCCGAGCGGAATCCCGAAATCCGTCTCGAAGAGGCCGCCATATTTGACGTTGCCGGCGATCTGCAGCGGCATTGTGCCGCGCGAGCGCCCGACGCCGAGGTCGGCGTAATGCTTCGCGCCCTTCTCCATGATCATCGGTATCGTGGCCATGGACAGCACATTATTGATGACCGTCGGCTTGCCGAAGAGACCGACATGGGCCGGCAGCGGCGGCTTGGCGCGCACGATCCCGCGCTTGCCCTCGAGAGATTCGAGCAACGAGGTCTCCTCGCCGCAGACATAAGCGCCGGCGCCGATGCGCAGTTCGACGTCGAAGTCGAAACCCGAGCCCTTGATGTTCGCGCCGAGCCAGCCCGCCTCAAGCGCCTTCTCGATCGCCGCCTGAAAGACCTTGGCCACGACCGGATATTCGGAACGAAGATAGACATAACCCTTGGAGGCGCCGACGGCGTATCCGCAAATCAGCATGCCTTCGATCAGCGAGAGCGGATCGCCCTCCATGATCATGCGGTCGGCGAAGGTGCCGGAATCGCCTTCGTCGGCGTTGACGACCACATATTTCTTGCCGGGCGGACAGTCGGCCACCGTCTTCCATTTGATGCCTGTCGGAAAGCCCGCGCCGCCGCGGCCGCGCAGGCCCGACTTGGTGACTTCCTCGACAACCGCCGCGGGCCCGACCTCGAAGGCGCGCTTGAGACCCTTGAAGCCGTCATGCGCCTCATATTCGGCGACCGACAGCGGATCGATCACGCCGCAGCGCACGAAGGTGACGCGGTTCTGCCTTTTCATCCAGGGATGGTCGTCGACGATCCCGATGTTCAGCCGATGCGCGCCGCCGGAGAGGAATCCGGCGTCGAACAGCGAGGCGACATCCTTGACCTTGGCCGGTCCATAACCGATGCGGCCCGCGGGAGTCTCCACCTCGATCAGGGGCTCGAGCCAGAGCATGCCGCGCGAGCCGTTTCTGACGATCTCGATTGTTTCGCCGCGGGCCGCGGCTTCTTGCGCGACGGCGGCGGCCAGTTTGTTGGCGCCCATCGCGACGGCGGCCATGTCCAGCGGAATGTAAAGCTTCACCATCAGTCGCGGGCCTCCGCGGCGATTTCGTCGAGCCTTTCAGCGTCGACGCAGCCGATCGGCTCGCCGTCGTAGAGCGCTGAAGGACTATGCGCGCACAGGCCCAGGCAGTAGATCGGCTCGACCGTCAGAGCGCCATCCGGCGTCGTTCCGCCCCAATCGAGCTTCAGCCTGTCGAGGAAGGCCAGCGCCTGTCGTTCCGCGCCCATCGATTGGCAGGATTCGGCGCGGCAGATTTTGAGGGTGTGGCGGCCATGCGGCGCGCGCCGGAAGTCGTGATAAAAAGTGACGACGCCATGCATTTCGGCGCGGGAAATATTGAGCGCCTCGGCCATCTGCTTGACGGCGGCGTCCGGCACATAGCCGAATTCTTCCTGGAGCGCGTGCAGAATTGGCATCGCGGGCCCTTCAAGACCCATATGAGCGGCGATGATCTCCCGCGCGCGCTCGTCGCTATACTGAGCAGCGCCAATCATTTCTTCCCTTTCAGTCCAGAGCGTTGCGCAAAGCGGTCGCCCTTTTTGGATTGGTTCTTAGGACAGTGCCGGAAATCCAGTGCGCGATCAATAGCGACCCTTCGTTACGCGATAGGCCAAACCTATCAATCGCCAAGCGCTCGGCTTTCGGCGAGCTTCTTCGCCTCGGCAACCAGCGCCGCGACCAGCGGGATCACCGGCTCGCGCTGCGGCGCGACGAGGCCGATTTCATGGACCGCCTCGGGCTCGACGATGGGAATCGACCGTAAGGGCGGCGCGACATCCAGCGTCTTGGCGAGCTTTTCCGGCAGCACGGTCGCCCAGCGTCCGGACTTCACATGATCGAAGAGCAGGATGACGCTGTTCGACTCCAGCGCCGGCACAGGCTCGACGCCGCCCTTGCGAATGAGCTGCTCGACGATGCGGCGGTTCTGCATATCGGGCGTCAGCAAGCACAACTCGATGCGGCCGACCTCGGCCCAGGTCACGCGTTCGCGGTCGCCGAGCGGCCTGTCCGCGAAGGTCAACAGGCGGTAGCGCTCCGTGCACAGCGGCACGGTCCGCACGCGGCCGAGCGGCTCGTTGTCGAGATAGGTGATGCCGGCGTCGATTTCGAGATTGTCGAGCATGGTCAGCACTTCGCTCGACGAGGCGGAAATCACCGAAAAACGAACGCCGGGATGCTTCTCGCGATAGGGCGTGGTCAATGCCGAAACGATGCCGAGCGCCGTCGGTATGACCGCAATCTTCAACTGGCCGGCAAGGCCTTCCTTGAGCGTGCGGACTTCCTGGCGCATCGCCCGCGCGTCGCCGACGATGCGCTTCGCCCATTCGAGCACGCGCTCGCCTTCGGCCGTCAGCCCGTGAAAGCGCGACGAACGGTTGACGAGCAACACGCCGAGCGAATCTTCGAGCTGCTTGATGCCGGCCGAGAGCGTGGGCTGGGTGACGCCGCAAATCTCCGCGGCGCGCGAAAAGCTCTTCTCTCTTGCGACGGCGATCAGGAATTCAAGCTTTTCGATCACGAGCCGGAGTCCATGCGCGCGAAGACGCGAAGACGCATGGGCCCGCCGGCCGGTCCGAAGCGTCGCTGGCGTTTTCGTCCAGGCTTTACATTACCATATCCGCTCTGGCCGCGCCGAAAATTTCAAAGAATTCAAATCGGCTGCGGCCGATCGGGCAAATTGCCCGATCTATGGCCGAAAGCGGCTGAACGCATTGGCGCTCCTCCCAATTCCTGTTCTACTGGAGGGTAAATCCACGCAGCAAGGAATGCGCCAATGCGGTTGATCATCGGGCTCGTCCTGCAGCTTGTCGCCATCACCCTTCTCTGCCTGACGCTGACGGCGGGCTGGGTGATGGTCGACGCGCATCGCGCGATCGAAACCGAAGCGGCGACATCCGCCGAGCGCGTGGCGCATGAACTCGAAAATCTCTACTGGCACGCGATTTTGTGGCGCGGCAGCATGCGGCGCGACAATATTCTGCCCCGCCCCGAGTGGGAGTCGCTTGCGACCTTGAAGCTCGTCTCGCCCGGCGTGTGCATCAGCTATGCACCGGGAGAGGAAGCGCCGCGGACGCTTTGCAGCCAGCTCGAAGGCGTCGGCGCGGCGGCGCCTGCATGGTTTTCGACCGCCTATCAGCTTATATTCGGCGCGCATGCGCCGATCGTTCGCCCACTAACCGTACGCCAGCCGGAAACCGGCGCGATCTCCGTCAGGGCGGAGCCGGACGCGGCCATCCGGCAGGCCTGGCGGCAAATCTCGATCATTGTGAGCGTCGCGGCCTCAATGGCGATCTGCATCTGCGCGCTCGCCGCCGCCGCCATCGTCCATGCGCTGGCGCCGACGCGCGCCATTGTCCAAGGACTGCGCCAGCTGGAGCAAGGGAATTACGACCGCCGGCTCAGCTCCGTCAGCAAAGGCGAATTCGGCCTGATCGCACGCGCCGTCAACGATCTTGCCGAACGGCTGGCGCAAACCACGGCGGAGCGCGCCGCGCTCACCAAACGACTGTTCGAAGTTCAGGAGGAGGAGCGCCGCGCGCTCGCCCGGGACCTTCATGACGAATTCGGTCAATGCCTGACGGCGACCCTCGCCTTCGCCGGCTCCATCGAGTCGGCGGCGGCCGGGACCGACCCCGGCGTCGCGGAGGACGCGCGCGCCATCGCGCGCGTCGCCAAGCGCATGATGACGACGCTGCGCGACGCGCTCGCCCGTTTGCGTTCGCAGGACCTTGAGGAACTCGGACTCGAAGCCTGTCTGGTTCAGCTCGCCGCGAGCTGGAACGCCAAGGCCGACCGTAAGGCCGTCGTCCATCTCAGGCTCCTCGGCGATCTCGCCGACCTTCCGCAAGCAGTTTCGACGAGTCTGTATCGCATCGCCCAGGAATGTCTGACCAACGCCATGCGCCACGGCGACTCGAAGAATGTTTATCTTCGCATCGAGCGCGCCGCTGTCACGAACGGACTCGTCGCGCTGACGGTCGAGGATGACGGCGGCGGCGACGCGTCGCGCCTCGCCGCCTCCTCCGGCCACGGCATTCTCGGGATTCGCGAGCGCATCGCGGCCTTCGGCGGCAGCCTTTCGATCAGCGACGCCGCACGCGGCGTCCGCGTCGTTGCGCGCCTTCCGACGATCCCAGTCGAGCCCGCGCCGATCAGAGGTCTCGCGTTCGCATGATCGCCATTCTTCTCGTCGACGACCACCCGATCGTAAGAGAGGGATATCGCCGGCTGCTCGAACGTCAGCCGGGCTACAGAATCGTCGCCGAAGCCGACAATGCCGCGGACGCCTATCAGGCCTATCGCAGCGCTTCGCCTGACGTCGTCATCATGGACCTTTCTCTTCCCGGCGCGAGCGGCGTCGAAGCCGTGCGCCATATCCGGCAGTGGGACAAGAACGCGCGCATCCTGATTTTCACCATGCATGGCGGTACGGCCTTCGCGCTGAAAGCCTTTGAAGCCGGCGCCTCGGGCTATGTCACGAAAAGCAGCGACGCCGCCGAACTGCTTCGCGCCGTCGCGATCGTCGCCAAAGGCGGCCGGGCGCTCAGCGACGACGTCGCGCGCGAAATCGCGGCGGAGCGATTGGGCGCGGGTCGCGCGCTGGTCGACGAGCTTGGCCCGAGAGAGACTGAAATCCTTCGGCTCGTCGCATCGGGCCGAACCACCGAGGACATCGCCGCGATTCTCAATCTCAGTCCGAAAACGGTTCAAAACTACCACTATCAGATCAAGGCCAAGATCGGCGCGCGCACCGACGCCCATCTCGTCTGGTTGGCGATCGGCGCGGGAATCGTCGGGGACGCGCCCGCCGCCTGATCCGCCGAGAAGAGGAGATTTGCCCGATCGGATCGGGGCGAACATCCGAAGCCGGCCGCGCCCTCGAGAAGCTATCGTCTTCCCTGGATGAAGAGCGGAGCTTTGCGATGGGCAAATTAGCGCTGACGCGCCTTCTTATCATGGCTCTGGTCTCGGCGATGGCCGGCGGCGCGCAGACCTGTGCGCAAACCGCTCCGCGCTTGAAACTCGCGGTCTTCGACATCGAACTCGACGATTTCTCCGCCGGCGGACCGATCGCCGGCGAAAGTCCCGAGGAAACCGCCCGCCTGCAAAGAATGACCGCGCTCGCGCGCGAACTACTGGCGCAATCAGGGTTGTTCGACATCGTCGATGGAAGCGCCTCGACCGACCAGAGGGTCAAGGATCACTGGCTGCGCAAATGCAACGGCTGCGACGCCGACATCGCCCAAGCGCTTGGCGCGGACCTGTCCTTCGTCTGCTTTTTTCGCAAAATCAGCGTGATGGAGCAAAATCTCGACATCCGCATCCGCGACGCGCGCACGGGTGAGCTGGCGCATGCCGCGCAAGCCGATCTGCGCGGCGAGACCGATCAATCCTGGAGTCGGGCGCTGAAGTTCGTCATCAGATATCAGCTCGTCGAGCCGGAACTCGCGCGCCGAAGGCAGTGAGCGCCGCCGACTCGCCTTTTGTTAAGAATTACGGTTAATCGTCCCCTAACGCCGCCCACGAATCGCCCAAATCTCGGCCTATCCCGGCTGTGCGCCTTTGGCGCTATTATAAAGTTGGCGTTTTCATGCGAGCCCGCGCGCTCGGCGACGGGTCATGGGGCTAAGCGGATGATCTTCTCGAAGTCCACTTTGATTGCGGCCGCTACCGCATTGCTGGTCTCGCTTGGGGCCGCAGCGCCCGCCCGCGCGACGCCCTCGATCGTCATCGACGTTTCTTCCGGCGCCGTGCTCTCGCATGATCAGGCGACCGCCGCCTGGTTTCCCGCCTCCGTGACCAAGCTGATGACCGCTTATGTCGCGCTCGAAGCGGCGCGCCAGGGCCGCATCTCGCTCGACACGCCGGTGATGATGTCGCCGCGCGCCTGTCGCGAGGCGCCTTCCAAGATGGGCTTCAGGGCCGGCTCGGAAGTCACCCTGCACAACGCGCTCGTCATGCTGATGGTGAAATCGGCGAACGACATCGCGGTCGCGATCGCGGAAGGCGTGTCGGGCTCGGTTGAAGCCTTCGCCGACGAGATGAACCGCGCCTCCGCCTCGCTCGGCATGACGCAGTCGGTTTGGTACAATCCCAACGGCCTCCCCGACCAACGGCAGGTCACCTCGGCGCGCGATCTCGCCATCCTCGGCCGCGCGCTCTACCTGCAGTTTCCCGAGCACGCCAATCTGTTCAACATCGGCGCGATGCAGCTCGGCAAGCAGATCATCCCCACCCACAACCATCTTCTCGGCCGTTATCCCGGCGCCGACGGGATGAAGACCGGCTTCACCTGCTCCGCCGGCTTCAATCTTGTCGCCTCAGCCACCCGCGGCGGCCGGCGCCTGATCGCCGTGGTGCTCGGCGCGCCCAATCCGATTCTGCGCACGGCGAAGACGGCGGCCCTGCTCGATCGCGGCTTCCAGAGCGGCGCGGCCGTCGCCTCGCTCGCTTCGCTGCCGTCTTCGGGCCCCTCCGCGGCGCCCGATCTGCGCGAAGCGGTGTGTCATCATCGCGGCCCCGGCGCGGCGCAGTTCCTGGCGGAAATCGAGGATGCGTCGGTCCCTGTCGGCTCGGGCGTTCCGCTGCTCGACGCGCTGAGCGGCGCGCAGCAGCAGCCGCACGTCAACGCCAAGGAAATCGCGCATCTGCCGCGTCCGCGATTTGAGCCCGTGCCGGTCTATGTCGGACGCGCGCCCGGCTATGTCGGACCGGTGGCGCGGACGCGGGCGCCGGGCGCTCCCGTCGGCGAGCAGCCCGATCTCACCGCCTATGCGGCGCAACCGGAGCCCGGCGACGCAAACGCTTCGCCGATCAGCAAGCCGGCGCCGGATGCGGTCTCGCTGCGCCGCGCCAAGCATGCAAAGGCCGTGAAAGCGGCGCGCGCGGCGGCGGCAAGGGCCGCCAGAGCCGAGGCCGCCAGATCCGACGCTGGCGGCGCCGAAGCGATCGAAAGCGCGCCGGCGCCAAAGCCGAAGGCGGCGCCGAAAAGCGCGGCGCGGCCGAAAGCGCCCGCATCTCCCGCCGAAGCCCAGAAGCGCGCAGTCGCGCCGAAGCTCCGCTCCCCCGCCGAACCGGGCAAGAGCTGAGCGCGAGAGAACCACCGTTCGTTCTGGAAACGCGTCGCGTTTTCAGCGAAAATGCGCGCCTTCCGCGAGGAGGAACTTTCTCCTTCTCCGGCGCGAGTTCCGTTTGAATGAATGATCTGACCACGACCGCCGCCACCCGCTCGACGCGATCCGCGCCGCCGCCGATTCCATTGACCGTCGTCACCGGCTTTCTCGGCGCCGGCAAGACCACGCTGCTCAATCGACTGCTCGCCTCCCCGGCGCTCGCCGATACGCTGGTCCTCATCAATGAATTCGGCGAGATCGGCCTCGATCATCTCTTCATCGAGAAGATCGACGGCGACATGGTGCTGATGAGTTCGGGCTGCGTGTGCTGCACGATTCGCGGCGATCTCGTGAATATGCTCGAAGATTTGCTGAAGCGCCTCGACAACGGCCGGATCAAGCCGTTCAAGCGCGTCGTGCTGGAGACGACCGGCCTCGCCGATCCCGCGCCGATCCTGCACGCGATCATGTATCACCCCTATCTGATGATGCGCTATCGGCTCGACGGCGTCGTGACTCTCATCGACGCCGCGAACGGCGAGGCGACGCTCGATTCGCATGAGGAAGCCGTCAAACAGGCCGCCGTCGCCGACCGGCTGGTCATCGCCAAGACCGATCTGCCGCAAGGCGCGAAGCGGCTCGGCGCGCTGAAGGCGCGGCTCGCGCGCCTCAATCCCGGCGCCCTGCAGCTCGACGCCGCGACGGGCGAAGCGCGCCCGGAGGCGCTGATCAACTGCGGCCTCTATGATCTCGCGACCAAAACGCCGCGCGTAAAAGAATGGCTCAACGCCGAAGCGGTCGAAGCGGCGCAGGCGCATGAACACGCCCGTCATGATCACGGCCATGCTCATGACGATGAGCATCACGGCCATGAGCATCACGACGAAACGCACGGACATCATGGCCACGACGCGAATCGGCACGACGCCCATATTCGCGCCTTCTGCTTTTCATCGGACACGCCGCTGACGCCGGCGTCCTTCGACATTTTCATCGATCTTCTGCGCCACACCCATGGGCCGCGCATGTTGCGCGTGAAGGGAATCGTGGCGCTCGCCGACGACCCCTCGCGTCCCGTGGCGATCCATGGCGTGCAGCATGTCTTCCACCCGCCACATCGCCTTGACGCCTGGCCCGACGCCGACACGCGCACGCGCATCGTCTTCATCGTCAAGGATCTCGACGAAAGCTTCGTCCAGGGACTCTACGGCGCGCTCGTCAATCACCCGGCGCCGGATCGGCCCGACGCAAAGGCGCTCGCCGACAATCCGCTCGCGCCGAAAGCGCGCGGCCTGCTCGGCTGATTTTAATTTTCCGTGCGATTGAAGCGGGCGAAGATGCGCTGCTCGAAAGCTTTTATGGCCTCGAGCCAGTGCGGGGGAAGTTTCGCGACTGCGCCCGACGCTTGCGCGGAGAACCAATCGGCGACCGCATGAGAGACAAGCGACACGCCGGTCTCGAAACGAGATTGCCGATCCGTTCCGCGCAGCCAGAATGCGATCGTCGGGAACGCCGTGACGGTGACCATCGCGGCGCCGACAAGCGCCGCGGCCGTCTCTGGCGCCATCTGGCCCCGGCTCACTCCAAGATAGGTCAGCGCGACGACCAGCGGCAGCGTGGTCGATGACAACAGCGCCAAGGCCGGCATGTCGCGCTCCGGCAGCGTCCCTCGATAAAGATTGAGCGGCGCCAGGCGGATCAGCAGGAACGCCAGGCAAAAGACGATGAAGCGCAGAACGCTGGCGGGGCTCGAGACCAGCGCCGGAAAATCGAAGGCTACGCCGCTCTCGATGAAAAACAGCGGAATCAAAAAACCGGAGCCGATCGCCGTCAAACGCTCCTCGAGAATCTGGGCTTTGGTGCCATGCACGAGGACCGCGACGGCCATGCCGGCCATATAGGAGCCGACCACCAGCTCCATGCCCAGCCGATCGGCGAATGCGATGAAGCCGAGCAGGATGACGAGCGAGATCCGGATGGGAAGCAGTTCGCCGTCGCCGAGCCAGCGGACGACGCTATCCGCAAGCCGGTCGGAACGCGCCCGCTTGAGAAACACGATCGTTGCGATTCCGATGGCCATGAACAGCGCGCTGAGCAGCGTCTGGTGCAGATGATGATCGTGTTGCGCGAGAACGATCGAGGCGAGAAGGAGCGGCCCGAGTTCGCTGACCGCCGCGACGCCAAGCGCATAATGTCCGAATTCGTCATCGAGCTCTCCGGCCTGTCGCAACATGAGGATCAGAATGCCGAAGGCCGTGGTCGGCAGGATCAGCGCGACGAGCAGCGGCGCCTCGACGAGACCGAGAAGGTAAAGCGCTCCGGAGATCATGATCGAGAGGCCCAGGGACACGAGCCATGCGTAAAGTCCGAGTCGCAGCGGCTTTCCGCTGATTTCCTTCTGGTTGAACTCGAACCCGGCCTGAAAAAACAGATAGGCGAGCCCAAACTCCCTGAGAAAGTCCAAGGCGCTGTCCGCACTGACCAGTCCCGCGCCGCTCGGGCCGACGAGCATGCCCAGAAGAAGCTCGATGGCGACGATCGGCGCGCGCGCAAAAATTGGAATTCGGTTGAGCAGCGGCGCGAGCACGGCGATGCAGGAGATGACAAAGATCGCGTGGAACTCTCTCATGGGCGTCTTTCTCCTGTTGGGCGGCGCTTCGCTTGGCGCCCGCGAAGCGCCGACCGACCGGCCCGCGACCGATTCTTTTCCCGGCCCATAGGATGCGTTAGGCTTGCGTCTGTGCTCAACCCCTGAATTCGCGAGTTTCGGCCAATGACGCGGCGCGCGGCGACGGGCCTCCTTCGACCCTTTGCCTGGGCGGGGCATGCGCTTCTCGACCTCGTCTATCCGCCGTCCTGTCTCGTCTGCCGAAGGGCCGTCGCCGCCCATGGCGCGATCTGCGCCGAATGCTGGCGCGACATCGCCTTCATCGAGCGCCCCTATTGCGAGCGGCTCGGCACGCCGTTCGAACGCGACCTTGCGCAGCCGGGCCTGATCTCGCTCGAAGCGGCGGCCAATCCGCCGGCCTTCGGCCGCGCCAGAGCGGTGGCGCGCTATGACAGCGACAAGGCGCGCGCCTTGGCGCACCGGCTGAAATATTACGACCGGCTGGAGCTCGCCGAACCGATCGGCCGCTGGATGGCGCGGGCCGGCGCCGAACTCCTCGCCGACGCCGACGTGATCGTGCCCATCCCCTTGCACCGGCTGCGGCTTCTGGCGCGCCGCTTCAACCAGTCGGCGGCGCTGGCGCAGGCGATCTCCCGCGAGAGCGCCGTTCCGGCGGAGATGATGGCGCTCGAGCGCGTCAAGCCGACGGCGCCGCAGGTCGGGCTGACGCGGGCGCAGCGCGCCGCCAATCTCTCCGGCGCCTTTCGCGTCGCGCCGGAACGCGCCGACGCGGTCTTCGGCCGCAATGTCGTGCTCGTCGACGATGTGCTGACCACCGGGGCGACCGCCAACGCCGCGACTCGCGCTCTGCTCAGGGCGGGCGCGGCGCGCGTCGATCTCCTCGTTTTCGCCCGGGCCGTGACAAGCGCGTAAAGGCCAGAGTATAAGCGCGCCATGGCTCCCCGCATCGAAATCTACACCACGCCGACCTGCCCCTTTTGCGTCGCCGCCAAGCGGCTGCTGACGCAAAAGGGCGCCGAATTCGAAGAAATCTCGGTCGCGTGGGACCCGCTCGGACGCCGCCGCATGAGCCAGCGCGCCAATGGCCGCTCGACCGTGCCGCAGATTTTCATCGACGACCGGCACATCGGCGGCTGCGACGATCTTTACGCGCTCGACGGCGCGGGCGAACTCGACGCGCTGCTCGCCGGGGGAACGCCGGCATGATCCGCTATTCGCTCATCTGCGACGCCGGCCACAGCTTCGACAGCTGGTTTCGCGACAGCGCGGGCTTCGACAAGCAGGCGGCGGAAGGGCGGGTCTCCTGCCCGTTCTGCGACTCGACGAAAATCGCGCGCGACGTGATGGCGCCCAATGTCGCCAAACCGCGCGACGACGCCGCGCGCGAACGGCGCGCCAAGCTGCGCGAATTGCACGACACGGTGGTCGCCCAAACGGAAGACGTCGGCGACCGCTTTCCGGAGGAAGCGCGCGCGATGGAGGACGGCGAAACCGAGCGACGCCCGATCCGCGGCCATGCGACTTTCGAAGAGGCGAAGGCGCTGCTCGAAGAGGGCATCGAAATTCTGCCGCTTCCGGGACTGCCCAGCGACGGCAATTGACGCCAAAGCGCGACGCCTGGATCACGCTGCGTTCAGGCGGACCCGCCTGAACGCAGATAACGTACAGCGTTCTTTACCCCTGCGGCAAATCGAACCGCTGGCAGCTGATCGCGCTTAAGCGGTTCCGCGCCCGCTCCTGATCGGACGGGCGCTTCGCCAGGGAGCGGATCAGGATGAAGCCGCGCTTCGCCGGCGCCGTCAGCCGCACTTCCGACGGCGGCGGGGCGTCGCCTTCGTCCGCGCTGGTCAGGGCGTCGATCTGGCGCGCGTCGCCAATGACGATGTCGATCTTGCCCTTGATCGCCGAGCGGTCGGTCATCGAATGATAGATGCGGCCGGCGTTGGCGTGAAACGACAGGCCGAGAAAATCCTCGCCGTCGACGTTGGTCTTGACCCGCAGCGGACCCTTGCCGAGATCGTAGACGCAGACCGCCTCGGCGAAGGCTGGATCCTCGAAGGGCAGCGTCTCGTCGCCGGGCGCCATCTGCGGCAGCAGCACCAGGCCCTCCGCCGGGGCGGCGGCTTTCACATAGGCGGCGAGCCGGCCCAGCGCGTCGCGCGGCGCGACGGTCGGCATCAGCAGCACCGAAACGATATGCACGATGCCGGCGACAAGCAGCGTGGCGAGCAGCCAGGGCAGAAGGTCAAGGTAACGGTCGGGAATTTTCAGGCGCATCCGAGTTTCACGATTTTCGGGAAGGAATCGGGATCAGGACCAGACTCGATGTCGAGCGGCGTATCATAGAGCCGCAGCACGAAGACGAAGCCCTGCGCCTGTCCCGGCGACAGCCAATTGCCGGGCCGCGCCTCGCGGGCGACGTCGATTTCGAAGGCGCCGCCTTCCTTGCGCAGAATGTCGACCGATGAATAGCCATAGCGCTCGGTGGGATTGGCGACGAGCCTGCCGTCGGGACTGGCGAGCGCGATCGTCCAGTAGCGCGCCGCCGGCAAGGGATCGACGATGCGATAGTCGCATGCGCCGTCGAGCGGCGCGCCGTCGGAGTCGGTCCGCGCGATGAAGGCCAGACCCTGATCGCGGCCGAGCGGCGCTTCGCCGGAACGCGAGATCACCGCCCGCGCGTAAGGATCGATGTCGGCGCCGCCGATATGCGGCCATGACGTCCAGGGGCCGGCGCGCAACGAATTGAAGCCATAGCCGGCGTTGAGCGACAGCACGGTCGCCAGCAGGCCGATCGCGAGGCCGGCGATCATCGCCGAGCCGGCGCGCAGATAATTCGCATAAGGCCTGAGGTCCAAGGACGCGCTCCCGCCGCTATCTGATGACGCCGCCGTCGGCCGCATGGCTTTCGCGCAGCGTCCGCGGCGCGGCGTCGGCGGGTTCGGGCGCCTCCAGCGCGCTCTGCTTGTCGCCGCCGACCGCCTTGATCTTCATCTGTATCGATTCGAGCGCCTGGATCGCGCCTTTGCTCAGAGTCGCGGGACGCTGCGGCGCGCCGAGTTCGACGGGCTTCACCACATCGGCGTTGGCGACGGCCGTCGCGCCCTTGGGATCGGGCCGCAATCCCACGATCGGCTTCAAAGTCGCGCCCTGATGCGCGTAGGCCATGATGTCATGCCAGGTGCCGGCCGGCAGCGTGCCGCCGGTCATGTTGTTCATCGGCGCATTGTCGTCATTGCCATACCAGACGCAGCCGCCCATCGTGCCGGAATAGCCGCAGAACCACGCGTCCTTGTAGCCGTTGGTGGTGCCGGTCTTGCCGATGACGTCGATGCCCTGGCCAAGCTGGGCGCGTTTGCCGGTGCCTTCCTCGACGACCTTCTTCATCATGCCGGCGAGTTCGACGACCTTGTCGTAGGGCACCGCCTGCTTTTGCGGCGGCGCGTCGCGGTCGTGGCGATAGAGCAGATCGCCCTGGCGGTTGCGGATTTCGACGGCGGCATAGGGCGTGACCTTCTTGCCGCCGTTGACGAAGGCGGCGTAAGCGGCCGAGTGCTCGAGCGGAATGACGTCGCTCTGGCCGACCGGCAGCGACGGCGTATCCTCGAGCGGCGTGCTGATGCCGAGACGCCGGCAGGTGTCGATGATCTTGGCGCGGCCGATCCGCGAATCGCCATTGCCGATCGCCTGCGACAATTGGATGGCGATGGTGTTCAGGGACCGCGCCAGCGCATTGGCGAGCGGCATCGATCCGGCGTAGCCGCCGCTGTAATTATGCACGCAGTAATTGCCGATGCAGGTCGGCCGGTCGGTGACGATGGTCGTCGGCTTGAATTTGCCGGTCATCAGCGCGGTGAGATAGACGTACGGTTTGAAGGAGGAGCCGGGCTGGCGCGCGGCGTCGGTCGCGCGGTTGAACTGGCTCGCGCCATAGTCCCGCCCGCCGACGATGGCGCGAACCGCGCCGTCAGGCTCCATCACCACCGCGGCGCTCTGCTTGGCGTGGTAGCTGCGGCCCTGCTCGCGCAGATTGGTCTCGACGACCTCTTCGGCGCGCCGCTGGACATTTGAGTCGAGCGCGGTGCGCACGCTGAGCACGCGAGTGTCGCCGAGCTTGCCCTCCTGAGCGAGCTTTCGGATTTCGCTGTAGGCGTAGTCGAGATACCAGTCGGGGCTCGTCTCCCGCGCCCGGTCGATCGGCGTCGCCGGATTGCGCAGGGCGCCGATGATCTGGCTTTCGGTCATCAAGCCCGAGACGACGAGATTGTTCAGCACGTCATTGGCGCGGGCGCGGGCCGCCGGCAGATTGACATGCGGCGCGTATTTCGTCGGCGCCTTGAACAGGCCGGCGAGCATCGCCGCTTCGGAGAGCGTCACGTCCTTGACCGACTTGCCGAAATAGAATTCGGCCGCCGCCTGAATGCCGAAGGCGCCGCCGCCCATATAAACGCGGTCGAGATAGAGTTTGAGGATTTCGCGCTTGGTCAGATGGTGCTCGAGCCAAAGCGCCAGAAAGGCTTCGTTGATCTTGCGGGTGATGGTGCGTTCGTTCGATAGGAAAAGATTCTTGGCGAGCTGCTGGGTGATCGAGGAGCCGCCCTGCACCACGCCCGATGACCGGGCATTGACGGTCAGCGCCCGCAGCGTGCCGATCACGTCGATGCCGAAATGCTCGTAGAAGCGGCGATCTTCGGTCGCCAGCACCGCCTTGATGAGATGGTCGGGATATTGTTCGAGCGGCACCGCGTCGTCATGCTTGATGCCGCGCTGGCCGACGTCCGCGCCGTAGCGATCGAGGAAAGTGACGGCGAGATCGGTCTGCTTGAGCCAGTTCTCGTCGCTGGTCATCTGAAAGGCCGAGGAGGCCAGGGCCATGGCGACGATCCCGGCGCCGAGGCCGAGAGTCAGCGCCTCGCAGGACAGCTCCACCCCGACCCGGGCGACGCCGGAGACGTGGAAGCGCTCCATGAAGGTCGAGAAATCTTCATAGCGCTCGCGGGCGCGCCGCCCGCTCTGATACATGGCGGAGTCGATCAGCGCGTCGAACCCGAGCAGGATGCGCTTGACACGCTTGACGAAAGCGGAAGCCTGGAAACGCTTCAACACAGCTCAAATGCTCCCCGCGCCGATCATACTTACCGGCGCTCAGTGGACTTTAACACTTTTTAAACCATCTTGACGACAGTCCGCGCGACCCACATGCCGTTATGGTTTCCAGCGCGCGAAGCGGCAAGCCGAAAGAGAAGAATGGCGTTAAAAAAAGGCGAAAATGCCCTGCCGGCCGCGCCCGCGCGGACCGACACGCCGTTCTGGGAAAAGCCGCTGGTGGAATTGACCCGCGCCGAGTGGGAGCAGCTCTGCGACGGCTGCGGCCGCTGCTGCCTCGTCAAGCTCGAAGACGACGACACCGGCGCGATCTATCACACGAGCGTCGCCTGCAAATTGCTTGACCAGGCGAGCTGCCGCTGCGGCGACTATCCGCGCCGGCGCCGCTACGTGCCCGACTGCGTGCGGCTAACGCTGGAGAAACTCAAGGATATTCGCTGGCTGCCGCCGACCTGCGCCTATCTCCTGCGCTTTCAGGGCAAGCCGCTGCCGCCCTGGCATCCGCTGATCTCCGGCGATCCGGACAGCGTCTCTCGCGCCGGCGTGTCGGCGCGAGGCCGGATCGAGGCTGGCGAGGACGATGTCGACACCGACGACCTGCCGGATTTCATCAGGCTGTGGCCGAAGCGCTGGCCGAAGAAGGCGCGGTGGTGAAGGACATTTTCCGCTTCTGGACTTTATTCCTTGACAGCAGGACGGTGGTCCTATAGAAAAGCGCCATGCTCCAAAATTGCGCTTGAGCGGCGCGACTGAGTTTACCGGCGCGGCGCCCCCTCCTCCCTGTCTCTCCGCGCCTTCTCGATCCCCTCGCGCCTTGAGACGCCTCCCGCGTCTTTCGGCCGAGGGGATTTTTTGGAGCGACGTAGGCGCGTCATCGCGAAGCGCGATCGGGAATCCAGAAAAGACAATCATTCATGCCGTTGCTCTGGATTCCCGGTCAGGCCTTCGGCCTGTCGGGAATGACACGCCCGACGATTAATTGTTGAGATCGAAATAGAGGTCTTTCCATGCGGGATTTAACGTCTCGATCAATTCGAGCTTCCATCGCCGCTCCCACTTCTTCAACTGCTTTTCTCGTGCGATCGCGTCGTTCACATCTGTATAGCTTTCATACCAGACGAGCATGTGGACGTTGTATCGCGATGTGAAACCTCGCGCCTGTTTGGCTTTGTGTTCATAAATGCGCCGCGCCAAATCATTGGTCACGCCGACATAGAGCGTGCCGTTTCGCGCACTCGCGAGGATATAGACGAAATAGGTCTTCTCCATCTTCGATGCTTCCAACGGCTGTCATTCCCGACGCGCGAAGCGCGATCGGGAATCCAGGGGCAAGATCGAGCATGATTGGTGTGACTCTGGATTCCCGATCAGGCCTTCGGCCTGTCGGGAATGACACTGCGCAGCGGCTACCATCGAAGAGCAATATAGAGCTTTTCAAAAAGTGAACATGTCGCTCAATACCCGATCAGGCCTGCGGCCTGTCGGGAATGACACGCCCGGCGATTAATTGTTGAGGTCGAAATAGAGGTCTTTCCATGCGGGATTTAACGTCTCGATCAATTCGAGCTTCCATCGCCGCTCCCATTTCTTCAACTGCTTTTCTCGTGCGATGGCTTCGTTCACGTCGCCATAGGTTTCATACCAAACCAGCATGTGAACATTATATCGCGATGTGAAGCCGCGAGCTTGCTTTGTTTTGTGCTCGTAAACGCGCCGCGCCAAATCATTGGTC
>JAKFXD010000027.1 GCA_021731565.1 Methylocystis sp.
AATTCATCGGAATGCCGTCCTGCAGCAGCTCCAAGCCGCGCAGATGATAGTCGCGCGTCAGATTCGAGCCGCGGATCGACAGACGCAGTTCCTGTCCGTAGCGGCTTTCGACATAGACGCCGGGAACGTCCTTCAGCGCGTCGCGCAAATCGTGAACGTAGCGGGTTTGAATGGCGGGCGTATTGGCGTCGACGAAGGCGACCGAGCCGACGTTGCGCATGAGTTCGCGGCGCTGTTCGGCGACCGATGGCACGGTCAGCGAACCGCCGCCGCCCGCGCCGGATTGCGTCGGGGCGGCGGCCGGCGCCGTCGCGGGAGACTGGCCTCGGCCGCCGCCGCGTCCGACGACGCGCGGTCTGGCGCCGCCGATATCGATGGTCGGCAGGCTCTGCTGCGCAAGGGCGCTCGACTCCGCGAGCGTAAGAATGAGGGCGACGGCGGACGCGCCGCGACGCAAGGTGGTGCGAGACATGGAAGCTCTCCTGGGCGGCCTCTCGCCGCGTGATCGTTAAGGGAAGACAGACGCGATCAGGAGAAGCGGGGCGGCGCGCGCGGCGGCGCCCATGCGCGCTCGGGGACGCTTTCGATGGAAGGCGATCGAAAGGCGCGGAACGCGAAACGCGCGGCGCGCGGCGGCGTATAGACGATGGCGTTCGACGCCGAGAGAATCAAGGAAAAGACCAGCTCTTTTTGGCTGTGGCCGCAGAGCGGACAGCAGTCGTCGCCGCCGCAAGGATGTTTCGTCGGCGCAGGCAGGGATTTTTCCAGACACTGCGCGGGCGGGTGGTGCGGCGCATGCGCCGCGCGCGCCGGCGCCGCCGAATAAATCACCGTGGCCGCGAAAAGCAGCGCGATCCACAGCGCCCCGATGCGCCGAAGATTGGTGGAGCGAGACGTTCTCGCGAGGGCCGCCATTTTTTCTTAGATTCCCAATCTGCGTCTCGCCGGTCACGGCTCGAGACGAGGGGCGGCGACAGCGCCGAACCTGATTATTGGTAATATACCAAACTTTGTGGGGCAACCGCTTCGGCCGGGCTGGCGCGCGCATTTTCCTGCCCTGTTGCCCGGGCGCAACAGTGAACGAATCAGGGGATCGGCTTGTGATGCGGATCAAGCGGCGAATGGCCGCCATCCGCCTCGACCGCGGCGATGCCGTCAAATCGCGAGAAATATTCGACGACATCGGGAGAAAGGCGCTTCTCCTCGGCCGCCAGTCTTGTGGAGAGCGCCTCGGCGCGCAGTTTCGAAACGCCGAGCCTTTCGAGCGCTGCGCTGTCCTTCAGCGCGTCGCCGCCGCACAGCGCGATGGTCCAGGCATCGTTCTTGCGCGTGAGAAACGCCCGGCCGCCGAGGTCGCCCTGGCGCCAGTCGGCGACGGCGGCGTCTCCCTCGACGACGACCACGTCGACTAAGAGACGCGATTCCGGCTTGTCGAAGGTCTCAACAAGCAGGCGGCGCGCGGCTTCGGACCCGTCGTCGGCGCGCGCCCCAAGGCACATCGCGGCGCTGATCGCCGCCATTGCGAAAAATCGTAGAACAAATCTCATGAACGCTCTCCAGCGCCGACGCCGCACTCGTATTGGTATAATACCAATACGAGCGGGACAAGCGCGTCAGAGCCGTTTCCGCGGTGCGTTTTTTTTGATACGACGTTGGCGCGGCGAAAATTTTGAATGAGTTCGAATGGCGACGGTTGAAAAAAGCGCGCGTCAGCGCATTCTGGACGCTGCCCTTAAAATATTGAAGAAGGAAGGCGTCACCGCGCTGACCCAGACCCGCGTCGCCGCCGCGGCCGGACTGCGTCAGTCGCATCTGACCTATTATTTTCCGCGCAAGACCGATTTGCTCGCCGCGACGCTGGAAGCGTCCCATGCGCAGGCGCATAAGCCAAAGCGCGGTTCGGCGGGACGCGACGCCGACCCTGTCGACGCGGTGCGCGCGCTCATGTTCGATCGCAATAAAATGCGCTTCTTTCTCAGCGTCGTGGCTCAGGCGAGCGATCAATCGGAGATTCGCGCGACGCTCGCCGCGCATGCCCGCGGCGTGGCCGAACAGCTCGCGCCGCTCTTCGGCCGGACGGCTGACGACCCCGATATCGTCGCCTTCGTCGACATGCTGCGCGGCATGGGGTTGCGCCTGTTGCTCGAAACGGATGATAAGCGTCGCGTGAGCGTCGATCTGGATGCGCTCGCCGGGCGCTTCGGGCTCAGCCGCAGGCCTCAGGCGCAGCTTTAAGCCTCGGCGGGAAACCGCTAGAACCGTGGCGATGCAACGAATCGGCGAAAATGCGGGCGACGCGGAAGGTCGGCCCTATGCCCTGGCCGCGGCGCTCTTTGTCGCCTGCGCGCTGGCGCTCGCCTTCCCTTGGCTTTCCGGGCGCGTCACGATCCCCTGGGACGCCAAGGCGCATTTCTATCCGCAATTGGTTTTTCTCGCCCATGCCCTGCATAGCGGCCAATCCCCCTTCTGGACGCCGCATGTCTTTGCCGGCATGCCGCAAATCGCCGATCCGCAATCGCTGATCTTCTCGCCGTTCTTTCTGCTGGCCGCGGCGCTCGTTCCCGAGCCGTCCTTTACGCTCGCCGATGCGATCGTCTTCGCGATGCTGGCGATGGGCGGTCTCGCGCTCATCGCTTATTTTCACGATCGCGGCTGGAGCGCCGCCGGCGGACTGCTCGCCGCGCTCGCTTTCGCTTTCGGCGGCTCGGCGGCGTGGCGCATCCAGCATGTCGGGCAGATCATGAGTCTCGCCTGGCTCGCGGTCACGCTGTGGCTGCTGGCGCGCGCGCTCGATCGACGCTCGGCGCTTTATGGCGCGGCGGCCGGCGCCATCGCCGCTTTCCTGGTCCTGGGCCGCGATCAGGTCGCTTTCCTAAGCGTCCTGATGCTTTCCGCCTATGCCGCCTATCGCATCGCAACCGATCCATCGCCCAAACTGAGCGCGGTCGCGCCGCTCGCCGCCGGCGCTCTGGTTGGCCTGACGATCATCGCGGTTCCGCTCGGCTTCACGCTGGAGCTTGCGGCGCATTCGAACCGTCCCGAGATCGATCTCGACGGCGCGCTTAAGGGATCGATGCCGCCCGACTCCTTCTTCACGCTGATTTCCGCCAATCTGTTCGGAACGGACGGACCGCTCAAGGATTTCTGGGGCCCGCCGGTCGGCGAGCGCGATCTGTTCCTCGCGCGCAACATGACGAATATCTATTTGGGCGAATTGACGCTCGTCACGCTGATCGCGGCGATGAGCCGGCGCTTCTTCCAAAGTAAGGAAATTCGCTTTTTCGCCGCCGCGGCGCTGTTTTTCGCGCTCTATGCGATTGGCCGCTACACGCCGGCCTTCGCGCTCTTTTATCGCCTCCCGGGCGTGGACCTGTGGCGTCGGCCGGCCGACGCAACTTTCCTGCTCGGCGTGACGCTTCCGATACTCTCGGGATATGGCTTCACGTTGATCGAGCGCGGCATCGTCGCGCCGCGCGCCGCATGGCTGATCGGCGCCCTCGCCGCGCTCTTCGCGGCGGCGCTGTTTGTCGCGGGCTGGAAAGGCCATCTGCTTCAGGCGTCCTGGCCGCTCGCGACAAGCGCGATATTCGCCGCGCTCGCGATTGCGCTCATTCTTGCGACCCGCGATGCGCTGTTGCGCGGTCCCTATCTCCTTGCCGCGGTCGCCGCGCTGATGAGCGCCGATCTCGCGATCGGGATTGGAGCGAATGAATCGACGGCCCTGCCGCCCGAGCAGTTCGACGTCTTAAAGACCGACGGCAAGCATCCCGTGATCGCCTATTTGCGCGAGAAGCTCAAAGCGACGGCCGCGCCGGATCGGCGCGACCGCGTCGAGCTTGCCGCGATCGATTTTCACTGGCCGAACGCTTCGCTCGTCCACGGCTTCGATCACGATCTCGGCTATAATCCGATCCGGCTTCGGCACTTCGAAGACGCGACCGGCGCCGGTGACCATCTCGCGCTTCCCGAGCAGCGCCAGTTCTCGAAGCTCTATCCGTCCTATCGCTCAATTCTTTCCGACATGCTCGGCTTGAGGTTCGTCGCGACCGGAGTCCCGATCGAACAGATCGACAGGACTTACAAGCCGGGCGACTTCGTCGAACTGACGCGTATCGGCGACGTTCGAATTTATGAAAATCAGCGCGCCATGCCGCGGGTCATTGTCGCGACCTGCGCGATACATGTGAATTTTGCGCAGATGATACAAAGTGGGGAGTGGCCCGAGGCCGACTATCGCGAGACGGCGCTGCTCGAGTCGCCGCCGGTCTGCCACACGCGCAAGGGCGCGCCGCCCGCGACCGCGAAAATCAACTCATATGAAAACGACCGCGTCGTCGTCGAGGCCGATGTGCCGCCGGGCGGCGGCTGGCTCATATTGAACGACGTCTGGCATCCCTGGTGGTTCGCGCGCGTCGATGGCGTCGAAGCGCCGATTCTGCGCGCCAATGTGTTGTTTCGCGCCGTCGCGGTTCCCGAAGGGCGCCATCGCGTGCATTTCGAGTTTCAGCCGCTGCGGGGATTGATCACCGAAATTTCACAGCGATAGCGCCGCGATTGTCCGCGCCTTGCGCGTTATGCGAAATCTCTTTGAACAACGGCTCGGCTGTCATTCCCGACGCGCGCAACGCGCGCGATCGGGAATCCAGAGCAAGACCAGCATTCTTGAATTGGCTCTGGATTCCCGGTCAGGCCTTCGGCCTGCCGGGAATGACGGGGCCGAGCGAAGGGATCAGCCTGAATCCGTATTATATCCATCCCGCGATCTCGCGCCTCGCCAAGGATTCGATGAGCCGCATGCTCTCTTCGCTGTCGTTGAGACAGGGCAGGCGCGCGTATTTCTCGCCGCCTTTCTCAAGGAAGAGATCGCGAATCTCCACGCCGAGCTCTTCGATCGTCTCCAGGCAATCGGCGGAAAATCCCGGCGCGACGACGGCGATGCGCCTGACGCCTGCATGCGCAAGCTCGGTTACGACGTCCGACGTATAGGGCCCGATCCATCGCGCCCGCCCAAACCGCGATTGAAAGGCGAGACGCAGCCGTTCCTTGCTCATCCCGAGCTTTTCGCAGAGCAGCCGCCAGGTCGCTTCGCAGTGATCGCGATAGGGATCGCCGCGATCGATCTGCGCCTGCGGAAGGCCGTGGAAGGACGCCACGACGACTTCAGGTTCGAAGTCGAGCGCGGCGAGCGCATCTCTGATGCTGGCCGCGAGCGCGTCGATATAGGCGGGATCGTCGTAATAGGGCGCGCCGATGCGCAGGGCGGGCTGTTTGCGCATGTCGCGCAAAGCGTCGAAGGCGGCGTCCGCAACGGAGCCGGTGGTCGAGGAGGCATATTGCGGATAGAGCGGCAGAAGCGCGATCCGCTCGCAGCCTTTCGCCATCAGCGAGTCTATCTGCGTTGCGATCGAGGGCGCCCCGTAACGCAGCGCGTAATCGACGATGAGCCGCGGCGAGCCGATCCGCGCCCGCAGCTTTTCCGCCTGCAGGCGGGTGATCGTCTTCAGCGGTCCTTCGCCGGTCTCGCGGTTCCAGATCGACTGATAAAGCTTCGACGAGCGGGCCGGACGCGTGTTGAGCACGACGCCATAGAGGATCGGCAGCCACAGCGCGCGCGGCAGATCGACGACTCGGGGGTCGGAAAGAAATTGCGCAAGATAGCGCCGCACGGCGGGAACGTCCGGCGCCTCGGGCGTGCCGAGATTGACGAGCAGGAGTCCGACCGGCGCTTCCCTGGCAGTCGTCGCTGAGATCATGATGCGCCTTGCTGAAAATCGACCGCGTGGACGGCGGTCGCCAAGGGACATGTTCTAGCGGCGCCAGCCATTCTGACAACTCGACCAAATGACGATTGTCATACGGCATGGAAATCGCTTGAAGGGCTTTAGGCCGGCATTTATGCGGATCGGCCCCTCGCCAACGGGCGCCATGAGATCGATATCGCGCAGCCGCGCCATGTGCGAATGGGATGAATTCGCTTCCGCCGCCCCGCAGATCCGAGCGGCGCTCGCCATCGCGGATGGTCCGCCGACTCCGCCCTTCCTGCTGCTTTCGGAGCCCGGAATAACCGCGAGCGAACAGCGCGCCTGTTCCGAGAACTGGACCGCCGCGCGCCTCCTGGCGGTTCGGCCGTTGCGCGCGAGTCTCGATATGCGCTTCGACCTCTCGCCGCGCGGCAGAATTCGCCTCGGCTATTTGTCGAACGATTTCCATAACCATGCGACCGCGCATCTCCTGGTCGAGGCGCTGGAGGCGCATGATCGATCGCGTTTCGACATTCGCGCCTACAGCTATTGTGGCGCGGAGGGCGCGATGCGGACGCGGTTGCGCGCCGCCTTCGACGCTTTCATCGACATTTCGGCGTTGACCGACGCCGAGGCCGCGCGCCGCATCCATGCGGACGGCGTAGACATCCTCATCGATCTTAAGGGTTTCACCTATGGCGCGCGCACCGGCGTGATGATGCTGCGCCCGGCGCCGGTTCAAGTGAACTATCTCGGCTATCCCGGCACGCTTGGGACAGGCGTGTGCGATTACATCGTCACCGATCGCTATGTCACGCCGCCCTCTTCGTCGCCGGCCTATTCGGAAGCCTTCGCCTATTTGCCGCACTCCTATCAGCCGCATGGGCGCGGCGCGCCGCTGAATGCGCCGCCGTCGCGCGCCGCCGCGGGTCTGCCCGCGGAGGGATTCGTCTATTGCTGCTTCAATCAAGCCTACAAGCTCACGCCCTTCATCTTCGATCTCTGGGCGCGGCTGCTCGACGCGACGCCAGGCGCGGTGCTGTGGCTTGCGGCGGCGCCGCTGGCCGAAGGCAATCTGCGCAATGAAATGCGGGGACGCGGGATCGACGCGCGGCGGCTCATCTTCGCCCCGCATTTGCCGCAGGCCGAACATTTGTCGCGCCTGCAACTTGCCGATCTCGCGCTCGACACCGCGCCGTTCAATTCTCATACGACGGCGAGCGACGCGCTTTGGGCCGGGGTGCCGATCGTGACCTGCGCGGGCGACACTTTCCCCTCGCGCGTCGCCGGCAGCCTGTTGCAGGCGATCGGCCTGCCCGAGCTGATTGCGCCGGATTTCGACGAATATTTCGAGACCGCGCTGGTCTTGGCGCGCGATCCCCTTCGCTGCGCCGAACTGCGGGCGAAGCTCGCCGCCAATCGACCGACGGCGGCGCTCTTCGACGTCTCCGCTTACACGATCGCGCTGGAATCTTTGTTCGAAGCCATGTGGCGCAGGCGTCTGGCCGGCGCGGCGCCCGCCGTCATCGGCGCGGCTTAAGCCGCGTCGCCGCGCCCGCGCTCGAAAGCGGCGCGTTCCTCGTCGGCCATATGGAAGGCGTGCGCCTCCTCTGGAAAGCGCCCCTCGCGGACATCCCGCGCATAGGCTGCGACGGCCTCGCGCAGCGCCGCGCCGACGGCGCCGTAGCGCCTGTTGTGCTTGAATTCGCGCATCGTGATCCCGGCAAGATCGTTGACGACCAGCACCTGTCCGTCGGTCGCCGCGCCGGCGCCGATGCCGATCGTCGGCGCCTTGATCGCTTGCGTGATCCGCGCCGCGAGTTCCTGCGGCACAAGCTCCAGCACAAGGAACTTCTGTCCGGCGGCGTCGAGCGACAGCGCGTCGTCATAGAGTTTCACCGCTGCCTGCGCCGTCCTGCCCTGGCGACGCTTTATTTCGTGATGCTGCGATTCGAGCCCGAGATGACAGCAGACGTCGAAACCGGCCATCGTCAGCGCGCGCACCAGTTCGGGCCCGGCGCCTTCGAATTTCACGCAGTCGGCGCCGGCCTCGCGCAGGATTCGCGAACTCTCGATCGCCTGTTCCGCCGTATCATAAGTCGCATAAGGCAAATCGCCGATGACGTAGATGTGAGGCGCGCCGCGCCGCACGGCGGCGATATGATGGGCCATGTCGGCGAGCGTCACCTCGCGCTCATGCGCATAGCCGAGAATATTCACGCCGACGCTGTCGCCGACGAGGATGATGTCGACCCCCGCCTCGACCTCGATGCGCGCGGTCGGCGCGTCATAGGCGGTGACGACGACGATTTTCTCGCCCCGGCGCTTCATGTCGAGGAAGGTGCTGGCGTTCGGCAAAGGGGCCTCCGGCGCGCCTTTCGTCAGGGCGATAACGGTTTCAAGCGCGGTTGCGCCGGCGCGAGATCTGCTCAGCGCGGCGCGCCGTCCTTGCAGGCGTGCGGGACGCCGGGCGCGCGAAGCTCCTGGAAGCCGCCGCATTTGTCGCAGGCGGAGAGCAGCGCGGAGAGGCCGGCGAGCAGCGCGAACATCCTGAATTTCCGCGTCATCTCATCTCTCCTGGCGGCGGCCGGACGGCGGGACCATAGTGGCGCGGCCGCCTCGCGGCAAGCCGCGCGGGGCCATGCTCTTGCATCCTGCTTAAAGCCGCGTATAAACCGCCGATCGCGAGGTTCCCGGCCGGGGGCTCAACGGAAGCGTCCATTTCGCATATTCCCGAAAAGTGCGTAGCGGTTTTCGGGCAAGAATATGCGCAGAAAAGGGCGAGGGTCTCGATTCCCGTCTTCCCCTGTCTCCGCCTTCGAACTTTCCTTCTCGAGCCTTTCCGGGGGCATGTCCCCAAGAAGCGCTCGAAGGGCTCGGCGCCGGAACGGCTCGCGACAACGGAAAGGCGAAAAATCCATGCCTCTTTACGAGCATGTCTATCTCGCCCGTCAGGACGTTTCTCCCCAGCAGGTGGAGGCTCTGACCGGGCAGTTCAAGAATGTCATCGCGTCGCTCGGCGGCACGGTCGGCAAGACCGAATATTGGGGCGTCAAATCGCTCGCCTATCGGATCAACAAGAACCGCAAGGCGCATTTCACCCTGATGAACATCGACGCGCCGCCGGCGGCGATCGCCGAGATGCAGCGCCAGCAGAGCATCAACGAAGACATTCTGCGCGTGCTGACGCTGCGCGTCGACGCGCTGGAGGAAGGTCCCTCGGCGCAGCTTCGCAAGCGCGAGGACGACGACCGCGGCGATCGCCGCGGCCCGCGCGGCGATAGAGGCGACCGGGGCGATCGGGGCGATCGTCCCGACCGTCGCCCGCGCCGCGAGGAAGCTAAGGTTGAAGGGGGAGAGGAAGAATGAGCACCGCGCCTCGCCGTCCCTTCTTCCGCCGCCGCAAGTCCTGCCCGTTCACCGGCGCCAGCGCGCCGAAGATCGACTATAAGGACACGCGCCTATTGTCCCGCTACATCAGCGAGCGCGGCAAGATCGTGCCCTCGCGCATCACCGCCGTTTCGGCCAAGAAGCAGCGCGAACTCGCCCAGGCGATCAAGCGCGCCCGGTTTCTGGGCCTGCTGCCTTACGTGATCCGCTAGAAGATCGCGCTAGTGAAGCCTCCGGCCGCGCCCTGAGAGGGGCGCGGCCGTTTTGTTTCGATGCGACAGGCGCTCCCTCGCGTCGGGCTTTTGCGAGTTGGCGGCGCCCTTGCCCGCCGGCGGGACCAAAGTGACGGTTTCGACCGTCAGTCCGTCCTCCACCGCCTTCAACGCCAGATTCGCTTCGTAATATTTGCGCTCTCGGAGGAGCTGAATCGCTTCGTCGACATGTTTTTTCGTCGCCTCGATCGGCATGAGGATGCGCGTGAATTTGAGATTGACCGCGGCGAGGCGCAGCTCTTCCATGGCCGCCGGTTGCTCGCCCATCTTGATGTGCTGGTTCGCCTTGGCGATATGCGCGATATTTTCGTTCGTCGGAACATAGTCGTCGGCGAGCGCGAGCGTCGCATCGATCGGAATGAGGTCGAGCTTCTGGCTCTGCGTTGCGGTTTCCCGGCTTTTAACGTTGACCGTCTCACTGACTTTGACGGTGAACGGGGTCGCATCCTTTTCCGCCGACCGGAGCGAAGCTTCGGCGCTGTCCAACAGTGGAGAAACGGATTCGGGACTGCCATTGAACAGCTCGACCCTCGCCGCCCGTATCGCCCGGACGGCGGAGAAACCCTCTCGCGACAATTGCATGAGCGCGCGTTCCGCGGCCTCCCTCGACGCCGACGCCAAATCGCCGGCGTCTTTCGCGGTTTCGCGCGCCGGCGCGCCGGCCTGTTCGGCGCGCGCCAAAGTGGAAAGAGAAGCCATCATCGCGAGAAGTGACGTGAATATGATCAATCCGTTCGAGAAATGTAATCTCATATTGAATCCTCCACTAAGCAGTATGCGCGCAGCCGCCATCCAGACGAGAGCGGAGCCTATTGAGTTTCAGTTGCTCCGGTCTTTCCGATTTGTTTCTACCTTCCTCTTCGCATGCTTCGACTGCAATTCACCCCGCAGCCGCCTGCGCACTCGCCTCAGAAACACCATCGAGCGCCGTCGTCGACACCGTCGGCTCGGTCATGAACTGCGCCGCTGCAAGCGTAGCAAAACGCCCGCCCTTCGCCACCAGCTCGTCGAAGCCGCCGCTCTCGACGATTTCGCCCTGATCGAAGACGAGGATGCGGTCGGCGCCCCGCACGGTCGCGAGGCGATGGGCGATGATGAAGGTCGTGCGCCCCTTCATCGCCGCCTCCAGCGCCTTCTGGATCGAGCGTTCGGTCGTCGCGTCGAGCGCGCTCGTCGCCTCGTCGAACACCATGATCGGCGGGTTCTTTAAGAGCGCTCTTGCGATCGACAGCCGCTGGCGCTCGCCGCCCGACAGCGAGCGGCCGCGTTCGCCGACGCGCGTCGCTTTTCCGTCGCTTTGATGCGACACGAAATCCGTCGCCTGCGCCAGTTCGAGCGCATGGGCGATCTCTTCGTCGCTCGCCTCGGGATTGCCGATGCGCAGATTGTCCTCGATCGAGCGCGCGAACAGCATCGGCTCCTGAAACACGACGCCGATGTTGCGGCGAAGCGAACTTAGCGTGAATTCGCGAATGTCGACGCCGTCGATCTTGACCGCGCCGCTGTCCGGATCGAAGGCCCGATGCAGCAAGCCGAGCGTCGTCGATTTTCCCGAGCCGGTCGCGCCGACGAGCGCGATCGTCTCGCCGGGCTTCGCCGTGAACGACACGTCGCGCACCGCCAGTCGCCGGCCGTCGTAGGAGAAGGCGACATGATCGAATGCGACGGCGCCGGTCAGACGTCCGGCGTCGCGCGCGCCGGGCCGATCGGCGACGCTCGGCCGCGTGTCGAGCACGTCGAAGAATTCCGCGATTTTCGCCGATTGCAGAAACAGCACATTGACGAAGCCGACGACCTGTTCGAGCCGCGCGATCAGCATGGTCGCAAAGCTCATGAAGGCGACGATCTCGCCGATCGTCGCCTGGCCGTGCAGATGCAGCCAGACGCCGAGCAGGAAAATCGCCAGAATGGTCAGCGTCCCGGACGCGCGGCTGGCGACGGCCACGATCGCCCACCAGGAGAGCACCGGCAGTTGCGCCGCCAGCACGTCGTCGATGATGCGGTTTAAGGCATGCGACTCGCTTTCGATGCGGGTGAAGCTCTGCACCACGGGGATATTGCCGAGCGCGTCCGAAGCGTGTTCGGCGAGCGTCGAATTGTAGCGCTCGACCTGTCCCTGCAGATCTTCGGTGCGGCGCAGGACGAAGCTCGTCGCCAGATAGAAGATCGCGACGAGCGTCATGAGCAGCGCGCCAAGCCGCCAATTGACGAAGAGCGTCGCGGGCAGCAGCACGAAGAGCGCGACGAAGGAGGCGCAGTTCTCGCGAAAGAACGACAGCCAGAGCCCCGACATGGCGTTGGCGCCGTCGAGCATCGTCTTCAGCAGACGTCCCGAATGGACATTGGCGTGAAAGCTCAGCGGCAGGCTCAGCACGTGATCGAAGTAGTCCGACATCACCGCGAGGCGCCGGCGATGCGCGAGCCGGTCGGCGTTGAGGCCGACGAGAATGGCGCCGCCGATCGAAAACAGACCGAAGGCGCCCCAGGCGGAAAGGAGCGGCAGCAGATCGTCCCAGGTCAAGGTTTCGCCCGGCGCCTGCGCGCGAGTCATGCGGTCGATGATGCGACCGAACAGCATCGGCTCGGCGAAGGCGGCGACGGCGAGCGCGAGATTGGCGGCGACGAGAATCGTCGCGAGCCGCGCCTGCGGCCGCAACAGCCCCAATACCCGCGCGTAAACGGTCAAGACGGACATGTCACTCGCCTGCGCGCAGGAGAAGGTTCGGCAAACTGCGAAAGCTGCGACTCTCGCGGACGCGCCCTATTCGTCTTCGCCGAAGCGATTGGCCACGAGCGCCTCCAATGCGTCGAGGGCGGCCTTCGCCTGTGGCCCCGTCGCGGCGACGGTGATGGTCGAGCCCTGGCCTGCGCCGAGCGTCAGAATGCCCATGATCGAACTGCCGCCCACGGTTTCGTCGCCGCGAGAGACGGTGATCACCGCGTCGAATCGTTCGCAGCACTGCACGAATTTGGCGGTGGCGCGGGCGTGCAGCCCCTTCTTGTTGACGATCGCGAACTCACGCGACATCCACTCTTCGGCCGCAGCCTGGCGTAATTTATCGGTCACGAGATCATTCATTTGGCGTTGAGCACTTTGCTGGCGATGTAGACATATTTGCGCCCGGCGTCCTGCGCCTGCAGCACCGCCTGTTCCAGAGGTTGCGTATCGCGGACCGAGGCGAGTTTGATCAGCATCGGCAAGTTGACCCCGGCGAGCACTTCGACCTTTCCGCCGTCCATCACCGAGATGGCGAGATTGGAGGGCGTGCCGCCGAACATGTCGGTGAGCAGCACCACGCCTTCGCCGGTGTCGGCCGCGCGGATCGCTTCGATGATTTCGGCGCGCCGACGCTCCATGTCGTCCTCGGGCCCGATCGAGATCGCCGCAATCTGCTTTTGAGGTCCCACGACGTGTTCGAGCGCCGCGCGAAACTCAGTGGCAAGGTGGCCGTGGGTCACCAAGACCATTCCGATCATACGACCCTACCACTCATGAAGACGTCTCTTGCGCGCCGACGTCCATAAAACGCCTCGGCCGCATGGGGCGAACGGCGCCAACTGCATTTTCGGAGCCGTTGCGTCAACCGTCTTCGCCCCGTTCAACAGGGGCGACATTTTGTGCAACGCCGCGAAATAGGCAAGCGAAAACAGCACGGCTCCTTCAATTTGTCGCAAGGTTTTGAATGTAGGAGCTGATTCGCATCGCTGCGCCGACGCGCGCGGCGTTTTCGACCATGCGCGGCAATATGACGCCGCTCAACTCGGTTCTGCTGTCGCCCTCGTCCGGAAACCGTTCGGGCGATTCCTCGAGAGCAAGCAGATCGACCACCGCCCGCAACACGCAGGCGGGCTCATGGTCGACGCGCAACACCCCCAGGCCGCGCGCTTCGATCATCCCGCGGATCGACGGATGCGGCCTTGCGATCAACCGGCCATGGCGGGCTTCGAGAGATATGCGGTCGTCGCCGACAAGCGCCGCGAAGGCGCCGCGCGCCCGCCAGTCGGCGAGAAGCTGCAGGGTCAGCATGCTCTTGCCGGCGCCGGACGGTCCGCGGAGCAGCAGGCCGGACTCGCCGAGGACGAGGGCGTTGGCGTGCAGATAGGCGGGCGCCGGCGGCGGCGGCGTCATCGCGCCGCCGGCAGCCAGACGACGAAGCGCGCGCCGAACACGATATCCCCACAGCGCGGTCCGTCGGTGCCCTGCGGATGCGCGCGGGTGCGATTGAGCGCGCGAATACGCCCGCCATGCGCCTCGATGATCTGGCGCGAGATCGACAGCCCGAGCCCGGAATTCTGGCCGAATCCCTGTTCCGGCCGGTCGGTGTAGAAGCGCTCGAAGATCCGGTCGAAGGCGCCATCGGGAATGCCGGGACCGTCGTCGTCGACGATGATTTCAAATCCCTCGAGCTGCTGGCCGCCGGGGCCGTTGGCGCGTTCCGGCCACAGCCGCACGCGCACGGTTCCGCCGGGCCTCGAAAAGGATTTGGCGTTGTCGATGAGATTGTTGAGCACCTGGCCGAGGCGCGAATCATGGCCGAGCACGCGCCAGTGGCCGCGCGGGGGGTCATGCAGCGAGGGACGCACCGTCAGCTCGATCGCGACGCCGTCGCCGCAATCCACGGCGCGCGCCACCTCGACGACCGTGGACAGAGCGGCCGAGAGGTCGACGACGCCCATGTCGGCGCGGGCAAGCTCGGCGTCGAGTCGCGAGGCGTCGGAAATGTCGCTGATCAGCCGGTCGAGCCGGCCCACGTCATGTTTGATGATGGCGAGCAGCCTGTCGCGCGAGGAGTCGGTCTTGGCGATCGGCAGGGTCTCGACGGCGCTGCGCAGCGAGGTGAGCGGATTCTTGAGTTCATGCGCCACGTCGGCGGCGAAATGCTCGATCGCGTCGATGCGGTTGTAGAGCGCCTTGGTCATGTCGCGCAGCGCGCCGGACAAATGGCCGATTTCGTCCGGCCGGTCCGAAAAATCCGGAATTTCCTGACGCGACCGCGCGCCGCGCCGCACCCGTTCCGCCGCCTCGGCGAGGCGGCGCATGGGTTCGGTGATGGTATTGGTGAAGAACAGCGAAATCAGCAGCATTACGCCGGCCGAGACCAGGAAGATGCGGATGATGCCCCAGCGTTCGGCGACGATGATCGCGTCGATGTCGCCGCTCATCGTCGAGAGCAGCAGCGCGCCGCGCACCGAGCGAAAGCGCTGAATCGGCACGGCGACGGAAATGATCGATTCGCCCTTGGCGTTGGCGCGAACCACCGAATGGATGCGCCCGTCGAGCGCGCTGCCGACCTCGGGATAGGCCTTGCCGTTGCCCATGCCGATGTCTTCGTAAAGCGGCAGCTCCGGCCGATGCGACAGGCGCTGGACAAAATTGAGCGCCCGTTCGAGGACGGACGAGGCGTCGAGCGTGGCGGGCGGGTCGCTCGGCGGCGGCAGTTCGAAGCGCAGAATGTTCGAGCGGCCGGAGACCGAGCGCGAATCGAGCAGCAGAAAGCCGTCGTGATCGTAAATGCGCGCCCGCAGCCGGGTCGGCGACACGAGGCGGCGCAGCAGCGGGCCGACGCGCTCGGGATTGAGCGAAAACTCCAGCGGCGAGCCGCCTTCGGCGCCGCTCGCGCTTTCCCCCGGCGCGAGCTTCAAAAGCTTTTCCGGGTCGATCGAAATGGCGTCGGTGTCGACCGTCGCCGAGGCCGCCACCGCCGCGGCGATGATCTCGCCCTGGGTCTGCAGGCTCTGCACCCGCGCGTCGATCAGACCCTGGCGGAACTGGTTGAGATAGAGGAAGCCCGCCAGCAGCGCGACGAGTCCGCCGAGATTGAGAACGACGATGCGGCGGGTCAGCGACGAAGAAAGATGCGACTGGACGGTGCGCAGGGCGCGCGCCAGGCGCCGCGATATCGCCCGCCACAGTCGCGCCCGCGACGCCGCCGCGGCGCGCGCCGCAGCCGCGCCGGCCGGCCGGGCGGGCGTCTCCGCGACCCTGTCGTCGGCGGCGCTCGACTCGCCCGCGCCCTCGATGCTTGCGTCCATCTCGCGCACCCTCGGCGAGAACTCAGGCTTCCTTGAACCGATAGCCCACGCCATAAAGCGTTTCGATCATTTCGAAGTCATCGTCGACGAGCTTGAATTTCTTGCGTAAACGCTTGATGTGGCTGTCGATCGTGCGATCGTCGACATAGACTTGGTCGTCATAGGCCGCGTCCATGAGCGCGTTGCGGCTCTTCACCACGCCGGGGCGCTGCGCCAGCGACTGCAAAATCAGGAATTCCGTCACCGTCAGCACGACCGGGTCGCCGCGCCAGGTGCAGGTGTGGCGCTCGGGGTCCATGACCAGCGCGCCGCGCTCCAGGACCTTGGCCTCGGTTTCCTTCTGGGCGGCGGCTTCCTTGGGGTTGGCGCGCCGCAAAATCGCCTTCACCCGCTCGACCAGCAGCCGTTGCGAGAAGGGCTTATGGATAAAGTCGTCCGCCCCCATTTTGAGTCCGAAGAGTTCGTCGATCTCCTCGTCCTTCGAGGTCAGAAAAATCACCGGCAGGTCCGACTTCTGCCGCAGTCGCCGCAGAAGCTCCATGCCGTCCATCCGCGGCATCTTGATATCGAAAATCGCCAGATCAGGCGGATTGGCGCGCAGCCCGTCGAGCGCCTGCGCGCCGTCGGTGTAGGTCTGAACCCGATAGCCCTCGCCCTCCAATGCAATGGAGACGGAGGTGAGAATGTTGCGGTCGTCGTCAACGAGAGCGATGGTCGGCATCTTCAACCTTTGCTAGTTGCGGCCGCGATTTATAACGCCCGGGCCGGCGCGACAGGACTGCGTCTGCGCAAAAGCGGCCGCCTCCGGCCAGCAAGGGCGCAACGTTGGCGCAACGGTCGACATTCTCTCGACTCGACGGCGGGACTTCCGGGAGGCGCGTTGCCGACGCCGACAAAGTCCGGGGCCAAGGCGGCTGAAATGTGGCCAACGTCCGGTTCAAAGGCGGCGCCGCTCCGGCGCCGCTCGACCTTTATACACGGATCGCTGAAAAAATCATCTATTCCTCAGCAAGCGCCATTAATCAGAATGGCGACAATGAGATATGCCTGTAGAGCGATGGTCGTCGGCCTGTTCCGGGGAGTTGGAAAGCCTCGAATTTACGCCGATCTTCCTTATGTTTTTTTGCACCGCCCAAATAGAAGAAAGCAAATGCCGCGCGGCGTCAGCCCTTAAGGGAGCGGATCGATGAGCGAAGACTGGTCATATCAGGTTCGGGTCAATCTCGCCGACGAGGCGGCAAGGCTCGCCCGCAAAGATCCCGACAATCCAGGGCTTCAGCCCTTGCGGGATATATTGGCGAAGCACAATGCCAGACTGCGCAACCAGCTCGACGCCTTTCGCGACTATGTCGCGGCGGCGGAGCGCGAGGGCGAGGCGGAATTTCCGCTCTATCGCTGGACCAAGGCGGTGATCGAAGACCCGGCGAAGATCGAAAAGCACGGCAAGGCCTTCTCGATCCATGTCGACGGGGAGGAAGTCTATGCGAAAGATGTCGCCGACGCGCTGGAGGCCGAAATCGAGCCGCTGGTCGGCGGCCCGCTGGTGACGCGGCTCACCAAGCACGACAGCAACCCCGCCAATAATCCGCAGGCCCCGGCGCAATATCGGTAGGAGATAGGGCCAGGCCCCTCCGGCGCGCTGCGCTCGCCGCCTCCCCCGCTTCGCGGGAGAGGGCAGGAACGGCGCGTCCGCTGAATATTCCAGAAGCCCGGAACGCTTATCAGGCAGGGCGCCAACTCCCTCTCCCGCGAAGCGGGGGAGGGTAGGGGAGGGGGTTACGCCGTCGCGAGGAAGCCGGCGATCTCGTCCTTGAGAACGAGCCGCTTCTTCTTCAAATCCTCGATGGTCGCATCGTCCGCCGGCTCGACATTGGTCTCCATGCGGTGAAGGACGCGATTGAGCGCGTGATACTCCTCGGCGATGCGGGCGAAATGGGCGTTTCCCGCCTTCAGCGCGTGGATGGCCTCGGCCTGCTCCGGAAATTCTTCGTGCAGCTCATGCGCGACATGGCTCATGCGGTCGGTTCCTCCGTTGTTTTTTCAGCGTGAACTTACCGGCTTTCGCGCCGCCGTTGAACCGCCCCGTCGCCGCCTGCGACGATTTGCGGCGCATGCGTCGCCGCGCCGTCGGAGCAATGCTCGCCCTCGGCCGAGTCACCAGCGCGCCACGTCCAACCGACTTGAAGCGCCGACTAGTGTGGTCTAGTCTAGGTAAAATGTTGAAGGACGGAAAAATGAACTGGTCCGTAGTCCACGGAAATCGAGTGGAGGATTGTTTTCCTCACTCTCATCCTGAGGAGCCGCCGCAGGCGGCGTCTCGAAGGACGAGGGTGAGGAAAAAATGCGCGAAGCCGGGCTTCCTCGTCCTTCGAGACGCGTGCTGCGCACGCTCCTCAGGATGAGGAAGCCCTTCACCCCATCGCCCTGGTCCGTCGCCGACGCCAAAGCGCGTCTCTCCGAGGTCCTGCGCCGCGCGCGCGCCGGCAAGCCGCAGGTGATCGGCGCGCAGGATCCCTGCGTGGTGATCTCGATGGCGGAATATGAGCGCACGCGCCCGAAGGAACATCTCGGCCGCGCGCTGCTGGCGATCGGCGAACGCGCCGGCGGCGTCGAATTCGAGCCGCCGCCGCGCGGCCCGGATCGTCCCGTGACGATGCCGGAATAAAGTGGCGCTTTATCTCGTCGACACCAATGTGGTGTCCGAAGCCG
>JAKFXD010000142.1 GCA_021731565.1 Methylocystis sp.
ACTTCTCGCCGATGCGCGGCGGTTGCGCCATGTAAGCGTCGCGCTCGCCGGGGAGGCGGCGCCCGCGAAAGGCGACATCGACCGCGCGCCGCAGTGGTTTGCGCGGCTCGTGCTGCCGAACGCCGCCGCCACGCGGATCGAAACCGGCCATGGCGCGATCCTGATCTCCCCCAACCCATCGGATGAGATCGCCGAGATTTGGCAGGAGATCGTCTGGCTCACGATCGGCGGCGCGGGAATCGCGGTCGCCGCCTTCGGACTTGTCTCGTTCGCCGTGTCGCGAACGCTGCGTCCCGTCGCGACTCTCGCGGATGGCCTGCAGCGTCTGGAGCGCGGCGAACATTCAGCGCGCGTTCCCGCCGACGGCTCCGCGGAATTCGTCATTATCGCGGAGCGGATCAACGCGCTCGCCGCGACATTGCAACAGCTCGACGATGAAAATCGCCGGCTCGTGCGGCGCATGATCCATGTGCAGGACGAAGAGCGCAAGGACATCGCGCGCGACCTGCATGACGAAATCGGTCCCTTCCTGTTCACTGTCCGCGCCGGCGTCGGCGCGCTGGCGCGCCGCGCCGCTGCTCCAGGGGCCGAGCCGGCGCGTCTTGCCGAAGATTGCGCGCGCATCGACGCGCAGATTGCCGCCTTGCAGCAGGTCAACCGGCGCATTCTGGGGCGGTTGCGGCCCGCCGCGCTCGAGGAGATGGGACTTGCCGACGCTTTAGAGGCGCTGGCCCAGGGCTGGCGCGAAGCCAATCCGAATGTCGCCATCGCGCTTTCGCTCGACGGCGCCGCAGGCGAACTCGAAGAGGAGACCGCACTCACCGCCTATCGCATCGTGCAGGAAGGCCTCGCCAATGCCCTCCGGCATTCGGGCGCCGATCAGGTCTCGGTGATCGTCACGCGCGCGAAAGACGCCCTGCATATCGTCGTGCGCGATAATGGGGTCGGCCTCGACACGGCGCGCAATCCGTCGTCTGGCGGCGGCCTCGGATTGCGTGGCATGAGCGAGAGAGTCGGCGCGCTGGGCGGCGCTCTCACGCTTAATAACGAACCGGAAGGCGGCGCGCGGCTGAGCGCGTCGCTGCCCTTGCGCGATGACGCCGCGATGGATGGCTAAGCCGCGATCCAGGCGCGCGCCTCTTTGGCCTGCGATGTTGGAAACAGCTTCGTCTCGCCAGGGGTGATGACGCTGAAAAGCTGCGTGGCGTGTCTGATCCATTCGACGTCGGCGACAAGCGCGATCCGTTCCCAGCGGGTGAGATGCCCCATTCCGACCTTGAAATCCTCGAACATCGCGCCGGGATCGAATCCCGCAAAGTCGGATGCAATTTCATAATATATCCTGACCTTCTCATGTTTCTTGAGCGCGTTCTCAACCGCAGGGATCAGGACGGAATCATAATCCGCCTTGGAGACGCGCCCCCTGCAGCAAATTGCAACGACGTTTTCCGGAAAGTTCGGCAGCAGATCGATCACCGGCGTTCTCCTTGGCTAATGGCGGCGCGCGAGCGAGAAAAGCGTCGCCGCCATGCACAAGCCCTGCGCCGCAGGCCCCAACTTAATGTCGGGCGAACGTCCATTCCGGAAAGGCGGCGCGGCGCCCGCTCTCGCCGAAGGTCCCGCCGCCGGCGTTTCGGTTTGGACTGCGCCTCGGGCGCGCGTCCCCTATATGGAGGTGCGGCGCCCGACCGTGCGCCCAGGGAGACGCTGCGTGTTTTCACATCAGCTTCACTATCTGCCGCTGCCGCCAATCGTCTATGCGGTCCTGCTCGGCGCGCTGCTGGCGCTCTTCGTGCTGATCCAGATCGGCGTGCTCAGCTACGCCTACGGCCGCATCGGCCTGAGCTCCAAATATGCGGCCCTCGTGCTGCTCGCCTCGCTGCTGGGAAGCTATATCAACATACCGGTCGCGCATTTCGCCGGCGAACGCGTCGTGCCGCAGGAAGTGATCGACTTTCTCGGAAGGCGCTATGTCGTTCCAATGGTCGTCGATTGGCCTGGGATGATACTGGCGGTCAATGTCGGCGGCGCCGTCGTCCCGTTTTTCCTGTCAATCTATCTGCTTGCCCGCAATCGCATCTGGGTCGTCGGCGCCGTGGCGACGGCGATCGTCGCTCTGGTCGTCCATCTCCTGGCGCAAATTGTGCCGGGCGTCGGCATCAGCGTTCCCATCGTCGCGCCGCCGCTGCTCTCCGCAGGCCTCGCGCTCTTGCTGTCGCGCGATCATGCCGCGCCGGTCGCCTATGTCAGCGGCAGCCTGGGCACGCTCATCGGCGCTGATCTGCTCAATCTGGGCAGGATTCACGAGATCGGGACGCCTGTCGCATCCTTTGGCGGCGCAGGAACATTCGACGGCATCTTCGTCACCGGCATTCTTGCCGTGCTGATCGCGAGCCTGCCCCTGCGCCGGAAGCCATCCGGCGTTTCGCACGCGCCCCGGTAGTTCGGCCTAGCCGGTTCGACGGCGCCCGCGCTATATTGGTCCAGATGCCCTTATTCAAAGGAGTCGCAAATGAACAAAGCATTGCTGCTCGGCGCGCTGGCGCTTGCCGGCGCCTTGGCGCTGCCGGCGACATCGGCGCTCGCCAAGGCGACGGGTCCTGTCGCGGCGCTCGACACCGACAATGACGGCACCGTCGATCTCAATGAGATCAACAAGTCCGCCGGCGACCTGTTTACGCGCCTCGAGAAGGACTCGGACGGGACCGTCGACCTCAAGGAAATGAAGGGCCGCGTCTCGAAGAAGGACTTCAAGACCGCCGATCCTGACAACGACGGCACGCTGTCGAAGGACGAGTTTCTCGTCCTGGTCGCCGGCATGTTCAAGGATGCGGACCCCGACAGCGACGGCACGCTCGACGCCAAGGAACTCGCCTCCAAAAAGGGCAAGGCGCTGCTGCGCGTGACGCGGTGATCGGCGGGGGCGCGCGGGATCGCCGAGCAGCTTGATCCCGCACGCCAAAGCGGCCATTTAGGCGATATGAAAAGCCTGGTCGCCGCTGTTTGTTTGCTGCTTCTCGCCTCGCCGCTCGCGGCGGAAGCGCTAAACGTTAAGGTCGGCGTCCTGCGCGAAACGCATTCGCGCGAGACCCTCTCCATTCTGGATATTCCCGCCGCCGACGACACGCTCGCCGGCGTTCTGCTCGGCGCGGCCGACAACAACACCACGGGCAAATTCACCAACCAGAGCTTCGAGGCGACCGACGTCAGACTCGAGGAAGGCGACGATGTGATCGCGGCGCTCGATTCGCTGATCGAAAAAGGCGCGCTTTTCATTATCGCCGACCTCTCGCCCGAACGTCTGCTCGCGGCCGCGGAGCGCGCCAAGCCGAAAGGCGCGCTGCTCTTCAACGTTTCCGCGACGGACGACAGGCTGCGCGAAGCGGACTGCCGCGCCAATGTCATCCATGTGGCGCCGACGCGTTCGATGCTCGCCGACGGCCTGGCGCAATATCTCGTCTGGAAACAGTGGCGACGCTGGCTGCTCTTCAAAGGATCGCATCCGAGGGACGAACTCCTGGCGCAGGCCTTGCGCGCCAGCGCCAGAAAATTCGGCGCGAAAATCGTCGAAGAACGCGTTTATGAAGACACCGGCGGCGGACGACGCAGCGACTCCGGCTCGGTGCAAACGCAACGTCAGATCCCCATGCTGACCCAGAACGCGCCCACCTATGACGCGCTCATCGCCGCCGATGAGAGCGACGTCTTCGCCAACTATCTTCCTTATCGCAGCTGGGATCCGCGCCCGGTCGCCGGCTCGGCCGGTCTGATGCCGACGAATTGGGCCCCGGCGCATGAGCAATGGGGCGCGCTGCAATTGCAGAACCGCTTCATTCAGACGTTCCGACGTTTGATGAATTCGCGCGACAATGCGGCGTGGCTCGCCATGCGGATGATCGGCGAAGCCGCGACGCGCACCGCTTCGAACGACCCCGAGAAGCTGCGCCTCTATATGCTCGACAAGGATTTCTCGATCGCCGCCTTCAAGGGCGTACGGCTGACGCTGCGACCGTGGAACCTGCAATTGCGCCAACCGATTCTTCTGTCCGACGGACGAATGGTCGTCTCGGTTTCGCCGCAGGAAGGCTTCCTTCATCAAGTCAGCGAACTTGACACGCTGGGCGTCGACGAGCCGGAGACGAAATGCAGATTGAAGTGACGAACGCCCCCTCCCCCACCCTCCCCCGCCGGCGCGGGAGAGGGAGCAGATTCGGCTTTTCCACGCTGCTTCCTTACACCCCGCGTCATGGCCGGACTTGTCCCGGCCATCCACGCGCGAGTCGCAACGGCGTGGATGCCCGCGACAAGCGCGGGCATGACGCGCGTTATCTACTTGCTATGACTATGTCTGCCTTGCTTTGCGCTGCGTTCTCCGTCACGCCCGCTCACGCCTACAAGGCATACATCAGCAACGAGAAGGGCAATTCCGTCACGGTCATCGACACGGAAAAACTCGAAGCGACGGCGACGGTGAAAGTCGGGCGGCGCCCGCGCGGCGTCGCGCTGAACAAGGACGGCTCCGAACTCTATATCTGCGCCGGCGACGACGACGCGATTCAGGTGCTCGACACGAAGACGCTGAAGGTGACTGGCAAGCTGCCGTCCGGCCCCGATCCCGAGCTTCTGGCGCTCAGTCCAGACGGCAACGTCATCTACGTCTCGAATGAGAACGACAATCTCGTCACGCTCATCGACGTGAAGAAAAAGGAGATGATCGGCGACATTCCGGTCGGCGTCGAACCGGAAGGCATGGCGGTCAGTCCCGACGGCAGGCTGCTGGTCAACACATCGGAAACCACCAATATGGCGCATCTCATCGACACGCAGTCGAAGGAGATCGTCGCCAATATTCTCGTCGACGGGAGGCCGCGTTTCGCCGAATTCAAGAAGGACGGTTCGGAGCTTTGGGTGTCGTCGGAAGTCGGAGGAACGGTCGCGATCATCGATCCCGTGAAACGCGAATTGAAGCAGAAGATCAGCTTCGACATTCCGGCGATGTCGAAGGAAGCGATTCAGCCGATCGGCATATCGATCACGCGCGACGGGAAACGCGCCTTTGTCGCGCTCGGGCCGGCCAATCGCGTCGCGGTGATCGACGCGGAGACGAAAAAGATCGAGAAATATCTCCTCGTCGGCCAGCGCGTCTGGCACCTCGCCTTCACGCCCGACGAAAAATATCTGCTCACCGCCAATGGCGTCTCCAACGACGTATCGGTGATCGACGTCGCATCGCTGAAAGTGGTGAAGTCGATTCCGGTCGGCGCCTTCCCCTGGGGCGTCGTCGTGGCGCCGCAATGAAGATGGATCTTCCCGCCTGTCATTCCCGACGCGCGAAGCGCGATCGGGAATCCAGAGTCGCGATCAGCGCTGTTGGCCACGACTCTGGATTCCCGGTCATTCGCTTCGCGAATGCCGGGAATGACAACCCTGTCGGAGCGCCGCAATGATCCCCGCGCTCGCGCTCAGAAACGTCAGTCACTCTTATGGCGCGCGCAAGGCGCTTGACGATGTGAGCTTCTGCGTTTCGCCGGGCAGTTTCACCGTTCTTCTCGGCCTCAACGGCGCCGGCAAAAGCACGCTGTTCTCGCTGATCACGCGGCTTTACGCGGCGCGCCGCGGCGAGATCGACATTTTCGGCCATAACGTCATGCGCGAGCCCGGCGCCGCGCTGCGCCGGCTGGGCGTTGTTTTTCAGGCGCGCACGCTCGATCTCGAATTGAGCGTGATGCAGAATCTCATCTACCACGCGGCGCTGCATGGCATTGGCCCGATCGAGGCGCATCGCCTCGGACAGGCGGCGCTGGCGCGGGCGGGACTCGCCGACCGCGCCAAGGACAAGGCCCGCTCCCTGTCCGGGGGACAGATGCGCCGCGTCGAAATCGCCCGCGCGCTGCTGCATGATCCGCGGCTGCTGCTGCTCGACGAGCCGACGGTCGGACTCGACATCAAGGCGCGCGCCGATCTCCTGGCGCTCGTTCGCGAGCTGGTGCAGGAAAAGAGCCTCGGCGTCTTGTGGGCGACGCATCTGATCGACGAGATCGCGAACGACGATCCGGTGGTCATTCTTCATCACGGCAAGGTGCTGGCGAACGACAGCGCGCGTGCGATCGTCGCCGAGCAAGGGGCCGCGAACATCGGCGACGCTTTCACGCGCATTACTGGCGCGGCTCAGGAGAAGCTTTCGGCATGAGCGAACGCGCTGCGCCCACAGGCTTCACCCTTCGCCAATATCTCATCTGCCTCTCGGGCGTCGTCTGGCGCGAGGGCTTGCGCTTCCTGCATCAGCGCGAACGCTTCGTCTCCGCCCTCGTGCGCCCGCTGGTCTGGCTCTTCATTTTCGCCGCGGGATTTCGGCAGGTGCTCGGCGTGTCGATCATCCCGCCTTACGAAACCTACGTGCTCTATGAAGTCTATATCGCGCCCGGCCTGATGGCGATGATCCAGCTCTTCAACGGCATGCAGTCGTCGCTCTCGATGGTCTACGACCGCGAGATGGGCAATATGCGCACGCTGCTCGTCTCGCCCTTCCCGCGCTGGTTTCTGCTCGGCTCGAAGCTTCTGGCCGGCGTCGCCGTCTCGATTCTGCAGGTCTACGCCTTCCTGCTCATCGCCTATTTCTGGGAGATCGAGCCGCCGACCAAATGGGGTTATCTGAGCGTGCTGCCGGCGCTGGCGCTCAGCGGATTGATGCTCGGCGCGCTCGGCATGCTGCTCTCCTCGCTGATCAGGCAGCTCGAAAATTTCGCCGGCGTGATGAACTTCGTGATCTTCCCGATGTTCTTCGCGTCTTCCGCGCTCTATCCGCTGTGGCGCGTGAAGGAGTCGAGCCCCTGGCTCTATTACCTCTGCGAAGTCAATCCGTTCACGCACGCGGTCGAACTGATCCGTTTCGCCTTCTATGAGAAAGTCGCCTGGACGTCGCTCGCCCTCGTCTTCGCTTACACGAGCGCGTTCCTCGTCGCCGCCATCATCGCTTATGATCCGGCGCGTGGCATGCTGATGCGAAGAGGAGGCTGATAAAATTTTTGTCAAAACCGCCCGGATGTCATTCCCGACGCGCGTAGCGCGATCGGGAATCCAGAGCAAGACCAGCATTCTTGGATTGGCTCTGGATTCCCGGTCAGGCCTTCGGCCTGCCGGGAATGACACGCCCAGCAAACACTTCAGCCGGAAGTCTCATAAGCGAGACTTCAACGCTGGCGATAATAGTGGCGCTGCCTGTCGCGATGCGCGCGGCCTTCAGGACAATTGCCGTAGCAGTCCCAGCGCCCGTGCCGCGCGCCATGTTTGAACCACTCGGCCTGTCCTTCGGTCCAGGGACTCGCCATGACCGAATGCGGCGAGAGGAGCATCGCCAGAAAGATCGTCATCGTCGCCAATCTCGACATCGCGCCCTCCGTTTCGTCTTGCGCCTATTTCTTCGCGTCCTTCTTGGCGCTCTCGGCCGCGATCTCTTCCGCAACCCCCGGCGGCAGCTTGACGCCCGACGCAAGCTGAGCGCCGAGCGCGATCGCGCGCGCCTCGGTCAATCGCAACGCGCAATAGCCGAAATCCGGCTCGCGCGCATAGGAGCGGCAGACTTCCTCGCGCCAGGAGGAGAAACCCGCCTGCTCCTTGACGATGTAATTGCGGATCGGCTTTTCCTTCTTGTTGCGGTCGTAGAGTTCGCGAAAAGTGTTGCGAACCGTCTTTTCGACGCGCGCGCGGGCGCCGAGCATTTCTTCGCCCTTCTTGGGGTCGATTTCGTCGGCGCCCATCCCCCAGAGCCCTTCAGGATCGGCGCGGCACCCCGCCTCTTTCAATTCGCAGGCCTTGCCTTCGTTGGTGACGAGGATCGCGCCGTCGAGAACGCTGAAGGCGAAGGGACAGGCGGGAAAGGCGATCTGATAGCGACGCAGTCCGGTGTCGCTCTCGCGCGCCGTGAGTTTTAAGGGCATGCCGGCGACTTCGACCCGGCAGGATTCGCCAGAACGCCGCAAATCATCTCCGACAAGCGTGAGCTTTGAGACCTGCAGCTCGGCGCCGGCGCGGGAGAATTCGATCGCGCTCCCCACGCCGTCGCGCTTGAGCGGCTTTCCGACGATCGCATCTTCGGCAGGCGCCTTCGGCATGATCGCGGGGCCTGCGGCCGCGCCCATCTCGCCGCCGATGCCTTTTTTCTTCGCGCCGCCGGCGACCGTCCCCTCCGGGCTCGGCGCCACCGCTCCGGGGAGCACAAGCTGCGCTTTGGCGGAGGCGACCCCGACCGCGATCAGCGCCGCTGCGCCAAACATGCGGGCGCGGCGCGCCGCCAGAGTCCGAAACCCCGATGTAAACATGGCGATCGCCATCCCCCGGCCGCAGCCCGGCCCCTACCCTTGCGGCGCGGCGCGCGCTAACGTGGCGCGAGCACCATCACCATCTGCCGTCCTTCCATGGACGGTTCGAGTTCGACCTTGGCCAGCGTGGCCGTTTCCGCCTTCACGCGCGACAGAAGCCGATAGCCGATGTCCTGATGCGCGATTTCGCGACCGCGAAAACGAAGGGTGACCTTAACCTTGTCGCCCTCTTCGAAGAAGCGGCGGACCGCCCTCATTTTCACATCATAGTCGTGGTCGTCGATGCCGGGTCGAAACTTGATTTCCTTGACCTCGACGACCTTCTGCTTCTTGCGCGCCTCGGCGGCTTTCTTCTGCTCGGCGAAGCGAAAACGCCCGTAATCAAGAATTTTGCAGACGGGGGGAGCGGAATTCGGCGCGATCTCGACGAGGTCGAGCCCAGCTCCCTCGGACATGGCGAGCGCCTCCGGCAATTGGACGACGCCGTGATTTTTCCCCTCGGAATCGATTAGCTGCACTTCTCGCGCGCGAATTTCCCGATTGATGCGCGGCCCTTCCTTCTGGGGGGCTGCGATGCTCTTCTGTGGACGGCGAATGGATCATCTCCCTCTCTTGGCCAAAAGCCAGCCGCAGAGCCATAGGCGCAAAACAGCGACCGCCGGACCGCAGGTCCGGGACCATGAAACAGATTCCCACGCCAGCGCGCCAAGTCAACCGTTCGAGGCTCCCCGACGCCGCTTTTTGCGCTACAGGCGTCGAATATTCTCCACAAAATCCAAAATCAGCGCGTTAACCCTTTCCGGCGCGTCCTCCGGCGTCCAATGGGACACGCCGGGCAGAAGTTCGATCCTCAGGTCGCGAACGAAGCGTTCTACGCCGTCAAGGCATGATTCTCCGAGCGCCGCGTCGCGAAGTCCCCAGATGACAAGCGTGGGCGCGTCGATCGGCGAATCGAGCCCCTCCGCTTCGAGAATCTCGCGCCCCGCCGCGCGATACCAGCAGAGCATCGCCGTCGCGGCGCCTGGGGACACGACATTGGCGCGATAAATATCCATCGCGTCCTTCGAAAAGACGTCCTCTCGGCCCGCCGACCATCGCATCAGCCGCTCGGCGCAGGCGCCGCCGCGCGCGGACAACAGCCGGTCAGGCAGCCAGGGCAGCTGAAAGAACCCGGCATAGATGGATTTGAGCTTCTGCCTCCATTCCTCTTCGAGCGCCCGCCGAAAGCATAGAGGGTGCGGAATATTCAAAACGACGAGCGCGTCGATCGGACGCAGTCGGCGAATCGCGACGACCCAGGCGATGAAGCCGCCCCAATCATGGCCGAGAAGCGTAACCGAGGCGGGACGCGCGGCGTCGATCAATCCGGCGACATCGCCGGTCAGCGCCTCGAGCGAATAGGCGTCCGTTTCGAGCGGCCGCGTGGTCGCGCCATAGCCGCGCTGGTTGACCGCCCAGACACGATATCCCGCCGCGGCGAGCGGTCCGGCGAGATGGCGCCACATGACGGCGTGCTGGGGAAAGCCATGCAGAAGGAGCGCGAGCCTGTCGCCCGCGCCAGCTTCGAACACCTCGAATTCAACGCCATTGGCCGGAACGATGATGCGACGCGCCCCGAGAAGGGTCGCCGCCGATCTCACATCTGGCCCGCGAGCGCCGGGCAGCTCGGACAGGGCGCGCCGCCCGCCATGGCGGCGCAGCTTTCCCCGGACTCGCCGCCGGCGGCGGGACGCGCGATCAACGACAGCTGGCGCTCGACATGGGCGCCGCCGCAGGCCGGGCATTCGGGCGTTTCATCGAAACGCGACAGGGTCTCGAATTCATGCGCGCAATCATTGCAGCGATAGGCGAAAAGCGGCATTAGCCCTCTCAGGCGGCTCGTCGGATGGAGGCGATTTTACCGGTCCGCTCGCCCGGCGCAAGGCGCGTCGGGGAAAGCGAGCCGGTCCTGCCCTTCAGGCGGCGCGTAAAGTCGGCCTATCGATTCGCATCAGGGACACCGGGATGACCTATCGCGCGCCGCTCGACGACATTCTCTTCGCGCTCCGCCTCGCGGCCGGCGAAGGCGCGATCAGGCCGGGCGGGATATACGACGATCTCGCCGACGGGGTCGCCGAACAGACGCTGACCGAGGCGGCCAGATTCGCCGAAGAGGTTCTGCTGCCGCTCGATGCGATCGGCGATCGCGTCGGCGCGACCTACGCCAATGGCGCCGTCGCGACGCCGCCCGGCTGGCGAGAGGCCTATGCACAATGGAAGGACGGCGGCTGGAACGCCATCGCGGCTGCGCAGGACTTCGGCGGACTCGACCTCCCTGCCCTTCTCAACGCCGGCTGCACCGAGATCTGGAATGCGGCCAACATGGCCTTCGCGGTCTGTCCGCTGCTTGGCCATGGCGCGATCGAGGCGATGGAGGCGCATGCGACCGACGCCCTGAAGGAAACCTATCTGCGCAGGATCGTCAGCGGCGAATGGACGGCGACGATGAATCTGACCGAGCCCGGCGCGGGCTCCGATCTCGGATTGATGCGCACGCGCGCCGAACGCGCGGGCGACGGCGCTTACCGCCTCTTCGGCCAGAAGATTTTCATCACCTATGGCGAGCATGATCTCGCGCCCAATATCGTCCATCTCGTGCTCGCGCGCCTTCCCGACGCGCCTGAGGGCACGCGCGGCATCTCGCTGTTTCTGGCGCCGAAGTTCCTGCCCGACGAGACCGGCGCCTTCACGCGGCGCAACGATCTGCGCTGCGCCGGGATCGAGCACAAGCTCGGCATCCATGGTTCGCCGACCTGCACGATGATCTATGGCGACGAAGGCGGCGCGCTCGCTTATCTCATCGGCGAGGAGAACAAGGGCCTCGCCTGCATGTTCACGATGATGAACAACGCCCGCCTGTCGGTGGGGCTGCAAGGCGTGGCGCTCGCCGAACGCGCGACGCAAATGGCGCTTCGCTACGCAAGCGAGCGCAAACAGGGACGCGCGCCCGGCGCCAAGCAAACGAGCGCGATCATCGAACATCCGGACGTCGCGCGCATGCTTCTGACCATGGCGAGTTCGACGGCCGCCGCGCGCGCGATCTGTTACGAAACCGCCGCGTCCATCGACCGCGCGCAACGCGAGCGCGATCCGGCGCGCGCGGCGGCGGCGCAGGCGCGCGCTTCTCTCCTGACGCCTGTCGCCAAGGCGTTTTCGACCGATATCGGCAATGAGGCGACGTCGCTCGCCGTGCAGGTCTTCGGCGGCATGGGCTATATCGAAGAGGCCGGAGTCGCCCAGCTCATGCGCGACGCGCGCATCTGCGCGATCTATGAGGGCACCAACGGCATTCAGGCGATCGATCTCGTCACGCGCAAGATACGCGGCGGCGACGGCGCGGCGCTCGCGAGAGAGATGGAGGACATGCGGGCAATCGTTCGCGAAGCGGATGTCTCGCAGGACGCGTTGCGCGAAGCGGTCGAGGCGCTGGCGCTGGCGAGCGCATTTCTGACCAAAGCCGAACTCGCTGACGCGCTCGCCGGCGCGACGCCCTATCTGCGCCTCTTCGCGCTGACGCGCGGCGCAACGCTGCTGATGAAGGGCGCCAGGGCCGCGGCGAAGGACAATCATCCCGGCGCGCCACGCTACGCAGCGCTCGCCCGCTTTTACGCCGAAAATATCGCCGTCGCCGCGCCCAGTCTGGCGAAGACGGTGATCGAAGGCGGCGCATCGGTGATTGAGGCGTCTGTGGCGCTTGGGCAGTGAAACGGCCGTCGCTTGGAGCGCGAGCGGCGCCCCCTCCCCTACCCTCCCCCGCTTCGCGGGAGAGGGAGCTGGCTGCGCCCGTCATCCTCATTTCGTGGAAGGCCAGAAACTCCGTTTCGCGAAAGGTTGATCGTTAGGGTCGCCTCTCCCGCGAAGCGGGGGAGGGACAGGGAGGGGGGTCAGGCGCCGATAAACTCATGCAGCGCCCGCTGCTGCGCGTCATTCATATGCAGGCCGAGCTTGGAGCGGCGCCAGAGAATGTCGTCGGCGGTGCGCGCCCATTCCTTTGCGCGCAAATAAGCGATTTCCGCCTCGCTCAGGCCGCAACCGAAGTCGCGGCCGAGATCGCTGAACGTTCGCGCATCCTTCAAAATCTCGAAGACGCGCGTTCCGTAGGCGCGCGCGAGCCGCAACGGCAATGCGTCGCCGAGAAACGGCCTGTCGCGTTTGAGATCTGCGAGAAATTTGTCGAAGCCTTGCGGCAAGTCGCCGCCGGGAAAGACGGCGCGCGCCGTCCAGGCTTCGCCATGCGCGGGAAGAAAGCGTGCGAGCTGATCGAGCGCATGTTCGGCGAGTCGGCGCGCCGTGGTGATCTTGCCGCCGAAAATCGACAGCGAAGGCGCCACGGACTCGGGCGCGTCGAGATCGAAAGCGTAGTCGCGCGTTACGACCGAGGCTTTGATCGAACCATCGTCATAGAGCGGGCGCAGGCCGGCGTAGCTCCACACGATGTCATCGCGCGTCGCCGGCTCCTGCAAAAAATGATTCAGCGAATTGAGAAGATACTCCGTCTCAACGTCGCTGATCGCAACGGCGCCGGGCGGGCCGTCATAGGAAACATCGGTCGTGCCGACGAGCGTGAAGTCGCGCTCATAGGGAATCGCGAAAACGATGCGGCCGTCGGGATTTTGCAGAATATAGGCCTGCGCGCCCTCAAAGAGCCTGCGCAGAACGAGATGCGAGCCCTTCACCAGCCGCACATGTTTGCGCGAAGTAATGCGAAGCGCGTCTTCGATCACCTGTGACACCCAGGGGCCGGCGGCGTTGACGAGCGCGCGGGCCTCGATCGTCTCGCCGCTTTCAAGCGTCGCGCGCCATCGCTCGCCGCGACGTTCGGCGTGAATGAGCTTGGCGCCGACGCTGATCGTCGCGCCGCGCTCCGCCGCGTCGCGCGCGTTCAGCACGACTAGGCGCGAATCATCGACCCAGCAATCGGCGTAAGTGAAGCCGATGCGGTAGGCGTCGCGCAGCGGCGCGCCGAGCACGTCGCCCGCGAGCCTCACCATATGCGAGCCTTCGAGACGCTTGCGGCGCGCGAGATGATCGTAAAGGAAAAGTCCGAGACGCAGCAGCCAGACCGGCCGCAGCCCCTTCTCGTAAGGCAGAACGAATTTTAAGGGCCAGATGACATGCGGCGCGGCGGCGAGCAGCAATTCGCGCTCGGCGAGCGCCTCTTGCACGAGACGAAATTCATAAAGTTCGAGATAGCGCAGGCCGCCATGGATGAGCTTCGTCGAGGCGGAGGACGTGCCCTGCGCGAGATCGCCCTGCTCGACGAGCCTGACGGAAAGACCGCGCCCGGCGGCGTCGCGGGCGATGGCGCAGCCGTTGATCCCGCCGCCGACGATGAGAAGATCGTAGATCATGGCCGCCTCCGATTCGAAGCGGCCATGACTATAGCCTTATCCCTGCGGACGGCTCGCCTGCTTGTGACGGGCGCCGCCATTGGCGCGATGCTTCTGGCCATTCGGCGCGCCGGGGCGCTTCGCCGCGGGACGCTGCCCGTCGCGACGCGGATGCTGCGCGCCGTTTCGATGCGGCGCCGGCGGCTTGGGGCCTCTGGGCGCCTGGCGCGTCGGCTCGGCGTCGTCGTGCCGCGCGCCCTCGCCGCGCCGGTCGGTGAACTCGAGCGTCTGGCGCGTCAGCTTTTCGATGGCGCGCAGCAGCGGCCGCTCGCCATTGTCGCAGAGCGAAATCGCCCGGCCCGTCGCGCCGGCCCGCGCCGTGCGGCCGATGCGATGCACATAGGCTTCGGCGACTTCCGGCAATTCGAAATTGACGACATGGGTCACGCCGTCGACGTCGATGCCGCGCGCGGCGATGTCGGTCGCGACCAGCACCCGCGTGCGGCCCTTGCGAAAGCCGTCGAGCGCGCGCAGACGCTGGCTCTGGCTCTTGTTGCCGTGGATCGCGTCGGCGCCGACGCCGGCGCTCTCCAGATGCTGCGCGACGCGATCGGCGCCGCGCTTGGTGCGCGTGAACACGATCGCGCGCGAAATCTCGCGATCGCCCATCAACTCGACGAGCAGGTCCCGCTTGGCGCCGCTCGAGACAAGATAAACATGCTGCTCGACGCGCTCGGCGGTGGTCGCCGCCGGCGTCACCGACACTCTCACCGGGTCGCACAGCATATCGTCGGCGAGCGTCGCGATTTCGCGCGGCATGGTCGCCGAGAACAGCAATGTCTGGCGCTGCTTGGGCAATTTCGCGACGATCTGGCGGATCGGGATGATGAAGCCGAGATCGAGCATATGGTCGGCTTCGTCGAGCACCAGCACTTCGGTCGTCGCGAGCCGCAGGCGGCCGCTGCCGAGATGGTCGAGCAGACGTCCCGGCGTCGCCACCAGCACGTCGAGGCCGCGCGCCAGCATGTCGTTTTGCGGACGATGCGACACGCCGCCGACGATGACGCCGACGCTCGGGCGAAAGAACTGCCCATAGGCGCGGAAACTGTCGGCGATCTGCGCGGCGAGTTCGCGCGTCGGCGCGAGAATGAGCGCGCGCGCCGTATGGGGCGCCGGGCGGCGGCGATCGGCAAGGAGTCGCTGCAGGATCGGCAGCGCGAAAGCCGCCGTCTTGCCGGTGCCGGTCTGAGCGACGCCGAGCAGGTCGCTTCCTTGCAGAAGCGCGGGAATGGCCTGCGCCTGGACCGGCGTAGGGGTTTGATAGCCTTCATGCGCAAGTGCGCGCAGCAGGATCTCGTTCAGGCCGAGATCGGAGAAAGTGGTCACTTGTTTGTTGCTTTCAGTTGTCGATTCGAGCCCCGAGGACCGGCGCGTAAAGAACGCCGGCTGGCTCCGGGCTAAAAGGGGATCGGGCCCCGCGTAACGGGCCGTCGATATGGGAAAAGGGGGCGCTCGACAGCTCGTCGACGGTCACGTCGACATACGCGGCTGGAGCGCCTCATGCTGCGGCGCAGCGCAGCCTTCATACAGGAGCGCCGCGGCGCGGTCAATGCGAAGCCCAACGGGCGCTCACGGAGCGCATCGCCGCACGCGACAAGCTTCGCCCCTCCTTCTATAAGCCGAAAAGCAATTCCGCCGGCGGACGATGGGCCATGAACGCAATCGCAAATTTCGACGGCGCAGAGATTCTCAACACCGTCGTCTCGCTCGGCGTGGCGCTGGTTCTCGGCACGGCGATCGGGGCCGAACGCCAGTATCGCCAGCGCACCGCGGGGCTGCGCACCAACGCGCTGGTCGCGCTCGGCGCCTCGGCCTTCGTCGATCTCGGCATGCGGCTGATGGGCAATCAGGGCGCGACCCAGGTGCTCGCCTATGTCGCGTCGGGCGTCGGGTTTCTCGGCGCCGGCGTCATCATCAAGGAAGGCACGAACATCCGCGGGCTGAACACCGCGGCGACGATCTGGTGTTCGGCGGTGATGGGCGCCTTCGCCGGCGCCGACCGGCCGATCGAAGCCGTGCTGCTTGCCGGCTTCGTCCTTGCCGGCAACACTTTCCTGCGGCCGCTGGTGCATCTGATCGAACGCGCGCCGATCGACGAAAGCGCGACCGAGGCGGTCTATGAGGTCCGCGTCGCCGGAAGCGAGACGCGCCGCGACGCCATTCGCGACCAGATCATCGAAAGGCTGGAGGCCGCCGCCTACCCGATCCAGGACATAGAAGAAAACGAGCGGGACGACGATGTCGAAATCGTCGCGACGCTGGCGATATCGAGCGTCACGAGCGAACAGCTCGACGCCGTCGTCGAGTCGCTCGCCCGCCTTGACGGCGTCTCGCACGCGACCTGGTCTTCGCGCATAAGCGATTGAATAAATATTCAGCTTGAGTGGATCAATCCCACGGCCCCACCATCGGCCTTCGCATCGTCTTCGCTGTCGCGGCGGCAGATCGTCAGCAGGCGCTCTCGGAGCCACATGTGCGCGCGATCCTTCTCGTGGCGCGGATGCCAGAGCATCCTCAACTCATAGCGAGGCAGGTCGATCGGGATCGGCAGGATTTTCAGCGGAGCGAGCTCTACGAACTTATCGGCCATCCTTCGTGGCAGACAGAGCAGCAAGTCCGTCTTCTCGAGAATCCAAGGCGTCGTCAGGAAATTCGGCAGGATGAAAGATATGTTTCTATGCAGTCCCAGCTTCGCGAGACAGTCGTCGATGAGGCCCGTCCCCGCTTCCCGCCAGGTTATCAGAATGTGCTTGCATTCCAGAAATTGCGCCAAGGTGATTTCATCGCCCGGAACCGCGGGATTGCACTGCCTTGTGAGGCACACAATACTCTCGGCCATCAACGCATCCGAGCAGATATGCGGCGTGCTGCCGAAGATTGCGTCGAAGCCGATCGCCACATCGATATTGTCCTCCTCAAGCGCGAGGTGAGGCGGCCCGATTATGGGCTGGCGAATTTGCACCTCAATGTTGGGAGCGACGCGGATGATCGACTCGGCGAGCTTCGGCAGCACGGCGAACGCCACATAATCGCTTGTGGAGATCACGAAACGCCGGCGGCTTGTCGCCGGATCGAACTTCGGCGGCGACTGGACGATCTTTTCGATCTCCCGAAGCACCGCGACCGTCGGCTCCAGCAACGCAAGCGCGCGCGCCGTAGGGACCATGCCCGATGCGGACTTCACGAGTATTGGATCATCGAACTGGCCGCGCAACCTGCGCAAGACATGACTCATGGCCGGCTGGCTCAGGCAGAGCTTTTCCGCAGCGCGCGACACGTTCTTTTCCTCGAGAAGAGTCTTCAGCGCTAACAGCAGATTAAGGTCGAAAGACTTGAGGTTGAGCATCCTGTCGCCACCCTTTGCGAACGACGTCACGGTTCCGAGCCCGATCGAACCAAACATCCTTTAGCGGTTTAATTCCTTGAATGAGCTTATTAGATTTTCGAATTTTACTGTGTCGGTCCCACTCGATAAAGCTTTCGCGGGCTTGGCTCGAGCCACAACAAGATCACAAGAATGAACGCTCGCGAAGCATGCGAACTTTCGCGCCACGAAGCGAGCGGCACGAGCTTCTAAGAAAGCCGAGGAGGACCGCCATGTCCGTCAATGCGCCCGCAGACCGTCCGCCGATCGATCCGCATCCGCTCAGCCCCTATGTCGCATGGGCAGGGGATCGAAACCGGGATCCCATCCTGAGCGTGTTCAACGACATTTTTCCGAAAAGCGGCAATGTGCTCGAACTTGCGAGCGGCGCCGGCAACCACATAAATTATTTCGCGCCGCATTTCCCGAACCTGTCGTTCCAGCCCTCCGACTATAACGTCGAAGTGTTCGACGCCATCAAAAAGAAACGCGCCGAAGC
>JAKFXD010000096.1 GCA_021731565.1 Methylocystis sp.
CGACGGACCACGTGGAAGACGGCGAAATGGAAGACGGCGAAGCGCCCGCCAGCGACGGGCAATGAGCTTGCGCCGATGCGCATCCGCAAGAACCGGAACGTGACGTCGACTTGCGAGCTACGCCCTCAGCCACATTCCGCGCATTACAATCGTGAACTTTCGAGCGCGCGCGACGACGGCGCGCCTGCGGCCGCGGCGCTTTGCGATGCGGCGTCCAAGGGCTTCGTCGGATCGTCCTTAGCGCGTCACTTCTTTAGAGAGAGGCCGGGTCGCTCCGCCTGAGGAAAAAGTCGGTCGCGTTTTCCGGGCGCCACGCGACGACGACCGCGCGGATCGCCGTCGCCGCAATCCAAAGAAAACGCCACTGAATTTTCAGCTTGAGCATTCTTTGCCTCGTCAATTAAGTTCGCGAGCTGCTTCTTGAGAAGCGGCCCATAAATTTGTTTGCTGCAATAACCCTCACGGTCCAGGCGTTGCGCAAGATCCGAGACGCGACTGCACTCTCCTGAACGAGCCAAATCAAATGCACGCTCGATCGTGGTTTTGTTCGCAAACATCATCGTTGCCTTGTCTCGCGACGTCGCCGGCGGCTTCAACCTGCTGTGGCGGCGTTCCGGCATGGATTTGCTCGGCTTGGAGCGGAGGCCGCATCACTCTGAATTTGGAGGTCGCCGAAGCGAAATGGAGCCTACAGGCTTCCGATCGAGCGCGTCCAACAAATCGAGCATGGCGGAGGGTACCGGTTCCGCAACGACTGAGGCAAAGGTTTTCTTCAGCTGCTCAGCGATATGCACCAAGTGGCGCTCGCCATCCAGCTTGCGCTTCACTCTATGTTTTGTTTGCGGCGTCATTTGACGGCCCTCCGGGAAAGGCCGCGACGTTTCCGCCGAGTTTGGAAGCGTTCACCGCGACGCAGACATAGACCGTTTCGTTTCCACCGCGCAGAAACGAACAACCAGTTGGAGTCAGTTTGGCCCGGCTTCAAACATCGGTGGCATTGGCAGCGACGGAAGCGTTCCTCATCGGACGAGGATTTCTCCGCGTCGTCAAGAAACGCCGTAGCCAGGCTGTCTCAGGCTTGCGCGTTCACTTTCAGCTCGGCGGAGAGAAATCAGAGTGGCGCCGAAATAAGAACTCCCGGAGCTTTCGGAAGCGAGGACGGTAGCGTTGCCGTATATCTCATGCCGAGATGATCCCTTCGATCGCTTGCGCCCGGCAAATCGCCTTATCGGAATCAGAATCCAGCGCGTACAATGACCTTCACGCCGTTGGCGCAGACAGCCGTGCCAATGAGCCCGTGGGATTTGTCTCCGCCGGCGGGAACGTGCCCATCCCAGACGCAACCTTTTTTCCCGTCGCTGCGGTCGGTCATCTCGATCTTGTAGAGCGCGTCTTTCACGTGGCCGGAAATCGTGTAGGTAAGCGATTTGCCGTTGTCCAGCTGCAAATTGGCGGCGCCGGATATCTTGCCCTCGGGATCGGTGTGCACCGACCAGACGCCCTGGCCGGCTTTGACGCCAGACGAGCTTTCTTCAGTGACGTTCCAGTTTTGACTAGCAGCAGAGGCTGGCCCGACCAGACCGCCAAGCGCAACAATCATCCCCAATAGAAACTTTGACATATGGTTTCTCCCTTCGCAGCGGTTGATCGACTTCCGAAGGGAGCATCATCCACCAAATCTCATGTGGGCGCTGGCAATTGCAATTCAATGAGCGAATCAAAAGACTTTTCGGGGATCAGCGCAGCCGGCGTCGGTTCGGGAGCGATGATTCAGCGACGAAGACGGCCGAGCGCCGGGCTGACGATTGCTGACGCAGGCGATGACGTAAAACAATCCTGTTCGGCCTCCGAGCAAACAAGCACGAGGATGCTGGCCCCGACAATAGGATGGCTATTTTGAACTTCCATCATCCAAATTCCACAGCCGATCCAGCAGGATTTTCAGATCGGCGTGGCAGCGTTCGATATGCTCTCGTATGTTAACGCGGTCATCATGCGTCAAGGCATCCAGCCGAATGTTAAACCACTCGCGCCGGATCGTTTCGCGCAGCGCTTCTATGTCTCGCATCAGCTTCTCGGCTTCCGTCATTGTGTGGTCCCTGCGCCGCTTGGCCTGCTACGCTTGCCGTCGCGTTTCGGGCCTGATTGGTCCGGGCTCGTAGCGACTTTAAATAGTCGCCTTGCCCGCGGCTTTATAGTCGTCGGCCCTTTTTTCAGCTTTCCGCCCGGCGCGTTGCGCTTCAATCCGCACGCTTCCGCGTGAGGGAGCCTCGGTCCCGTGGGTGGAGCGGCGGAGATCGGAAACTAGGCGCGCGCTCGGCCGCTATGCTAGTTTTTCACGACAAACAGGAGGGGCGATAATGAATTATAGAACCAAGATGGGAATTGCCCTGGGGATCGCGGTTTCCGCCGGGCTCACATCATTTTTGCTCGCCGTGCTGCTGTTGGCGCTCGCGGTGTTTCTGATTGTCTGGGGTAAGGAACCCAAGCGCACCGAGGAGTTTGTCGGGAGGTTGCTTTTCGGCAAATACCTTCTCAAGGCGATGGCTCGATTGGATTCCATCATTTCGTCGCGGGAAGATTGAGCAGCGGGGCCGCTGCGGTCGGACATCCCGATCTTATGGCGCGAGTCTTTCACTTAGCCCGAAATCGCGTACGTCAAGCTGGCTGCCATTGTGCGATTGCAATATCGCGGCGCCGGTTAGCGGCGCCGGTTACTTGGAATACGCGCGAGAGGCGCCGCAGGTCAGCTCCAAGATCAACTGCACGCATGTTGCGCGCGACGCTTTGTCGATCCGCGGCGCAACGGATAGTCCAGGCTGTCGTAAAGAGGGCGAATCTCGCGGCCGAAAAAATGCTGGTCTTCCACTTCCAGGGAGCAACTGGCCAGCACCTTTGGCGCAAGTTCTTCGATGGCGTAGCGGATAGCCTCCGAGGCGTGCGCAAATCGCCGGAAACTAAGCGATTTGCAATTCGCATTTGTCGCCTTGCAAAAAAAGAGGCCGGCTTCATGCGTGTAGCTTTTCGAGTCCATCTCCGCCTCCAGACGCTATTAGGCGAAACTAAAATAAATCCTCATCTCGCGCGACGCGTTCGAGAGCGGATTCAACCGCGACTCTTTCCTGACCATCGCGATCTCGCTTCATCCGATACTGCAATCCGGCGCCGTCATCGGGAAGATGACGCGTGACGCGAAACGAATCCAGCCCGGTCGGCGCGCCGAACCTTTGGATCACGCGGACGCCGATCGGAAATTTATGCGATGGGGTCGAAGTGAGGCGATGAACTCGATGCCGAAGGCGTGCGCCGGTTTCGTTGTCACTGGGCATCTGAAAGCGCTCCTGGACTTTTTCCGACGTAAGAGCGGCTGCCGCTCGCGCTTCGTTCAGCGTCGGCGCTTCGTTTCGGCTTCGCGCGCCTGTATCTTCTCAACGGTCAGCCAGGACGATTCCTTGCCCGCCTCCGCGCTTCCGTGAGGTTTATCTTTCTTGGGCTTTTTCGATTCGCGATTCCCGCGCCGTTGACCTTTGGCCATGTCTCGCCCTCGTTGGAATGAAGGGTCGCCCGGGCAGAGATGTTCAAAGCGCTTCGCCAGGAGGAAATTTCGCACCCCTGACGTCGATCGCTACTCCGGATCGACCGCCAGGGGCGATGCGCGAACTAGGCCGCGACTTGCAACTGGTCAGCCGACGACTTTCCGCTGCGGCTATCGACGGCAAGTTCGTAACTGACCTTTTGGCCTTCCGAGAGGCCAAACAGCCCTGCGCGCTCAACCGCGCTGATGTGAACGAACACATCCGCTCCGCCGGACTCCGGCTGGATGAAGCCGAAGCCTTTTTGGGCGTTGAACCATTTTACGATACCGGTCTGCATGACATGTCCTTTCAAGAACAGGTTCCGCGCCGCACGAATGGCGCGGCGCTTGGGATCGAAGTTCTGGAAAGGAAGTCAGGAGCCGACGCCAAGGGAGCGGAAGCAAGATCGTTCGGCCGAAACTCGATGTCTAACACTTAGCGCTTATTGGCGAAATTACAAGCTGTGCGCTTCAGCGCAACGGCGCGTTGCAATACAGAGTCGCCCTTCGACGCCGCGCTTGCGAAGAAGAACCAAAGCCGACACCCCAGTCTTTCGTGCGCGGAAACCAGCGGCTTGGATCGGGTCAAGGCGCGGATCGGCAAAAGTCGCCGGCTATCCGAGCCGGACCAGCAGCCGATGCCTGGCGCCGTCGTCGAGAAGTTTGAGCCTCAACGGCTGATCCGTCACGACGGCGTCGTCGAAGGCGGCGAAGGCGACGCCGCGACAGACGCCGTCCGGGTTTTCCACCGTGATTTGATAGCTGGTCGCGCCGTGCCGAAGCGACAGCTCGAAACCGGGCCAGGATTTCGGGATGCAGGGGTCGAGACGCAGGCTGTCGCCTTGCAGGCGCAGCCCGAGAATGCTTTCCACGCCGGCGCGCTGCATCCATGCCGCCGATCCGGTGTACCACGTCCATCCGCCGCGCCCGACATGGGGCGGCGCCGCGTAGACATCGGCCGCGACGACATAGGGCTCGACCTTGTATCGATGCGCTTCGGCGCGCGTGCGGGCGCGATTGATCGGGTTGAGCAGGCTGAACAATCCGGCGGCCTTGTCGCCGTCGCCGAGCATGGCGAAGGCCATCACCGACCATAGCGCGGCATGCGTGTATTGACCGCCATTCTCACGAATGCCAGGTGGATAACCCTTGATGTAGCCGGGATCGAGCGACGTCTTATCGAAGGGCGGCGCAAACAGCAGCGCCAGCCTGTCCTCATGCCGGATCAACTCGCGCTCGACCGCCGCCATCGCCTGCGCCGCGCGGCCGGGCTCCGCGGCGCCGGAGAGCACGGCCCAGGATTGCGCGATGGAGTCGATGCGGCATTCGTCGCTGGAGGCGGATCCCAGCGGAGCGCCATCGTCGAAATAGCCGCGCCGATACCAGTCGCCGTCCCAGGCCTCGCGCTCCAGCGACGCGCCCAAAGCCTCGGCATGCGCGCGCCAGGCGGCGGCGTGCGCAAAGTCGCCCCGGGCGTCCGCAATCGGCGCGAAGGCGTTGAGCGTCGCGTGCAGCAACCAGCCGAGCCAGACGCTTTCGCCGGCGCCGCGTTCGCCGACCCGGTTCATGCCGTCGTTCCAATCGCCGCAGCCGAACAGCGGCAGCCCATGCCCGCCAAGGGCGAGGCTCTGATCGAGCGCGCGGGCGCAATGTTCGAACAATGGCGCGGTTTCTTCGGCGATCGACGGCTGGAAGAAATTTTCATGCGCGTCCGGGTTCAGCGAGGGGCCGGACAGGAAGGGAACCGCCTCGTCGAGAACTTCGGCGTCTCCCGTCGTGTCGACATAATGCGCCGTTGCCAAGGCGAGCCAGATGCGATCGTCGGAGATGCGGGTGCGCACGCCCTGGCCGGAATGCGGCAACCACCAATGCTGAACGTCGCCCTCGACGAATTGCCGCGCCGCCGCGCGTAAAAGATGTTCGCGAGTCAGCGCAGGTCGCGTCGCGGCAAGCGCCATGCCGTCCTGTAGCTGATCGCGGAATCCATAGGCGCCGCTCGCCTGATAGAAGGCGGAGCGCGCCCAGATGCGACAGGCGAGCGTTTGATAGAGAAGCCAGCCGTTGAGCATGATGTCCATCGTGCGATCCGGCGTCTTCACCTGTACCGCGCCAAGCACGTCGTCCCAGTAAAGCGCAACCTCCGACATGGCGGCGTCGAGATCGGCGGCCCGGTAGCGCTCGATCGCCTGGCGCGCCGCCTCGGCGCTTTCGGCCTGTCCGAGAAAGCACACGATTTCGACGGCGCCGTTTGGCGGGATTTCCACCTTGGTTCGCAGCGCGCCGCAGGGATCGAGTCCGGCGCCGACCGTGTTCGACAATGGCGCGGCGCCGACAAGCGCCGCCGGGCTCGCCAATGTTCCATTCCGGCCGATGAATTCGCGCCGATCCCCGGTCCAATCCGTCTGCGCGCCCCGCAAATCGAAGAACGCGACGCGCGATCCGAACGGGATGTTCCAGTTGTTTCGGGCGAACATTGCGCCGGTTTTCGCGTCGATCTCGGTCATCACGAAGGGAAGCGAAACCGTGCGAGACGGGCCAAGAATCCACTCCACATAAGCCGTCACGCTGATACGCTTCACACGATTCGATCGATTGCGGAGCAAGAGTCTTGAAATCTTCACCGCGTCGTCGATCGGGACGAATTGCGTCAGCTCGCTGCCGATGTCCTGCGACATATGTTCGAAGCGGCTGTATCCTCGGCCGTGTCTCGCCGTATAGGTCGCGGCGGCATCGCGAATGGGAAGCGCCGTCGGACTCCACAATTCCCCCGAATCGTCGTCGCGCAGATAAAACGCCTCCCCGGAGCGATCGGAGACGGGATCGTTCGACCATGGGGAGATTTGATTTTCGCGGCTGTTGAGGGACCAGGTGTAGCCGCTCCCCTCGCTCGACGTCTGGAAGCCGAAGCATGGATTGGCGATGACGTTGATCCAGGGCGCCGGCGTGGATTGGCCGGGTCCGAGGATCGTCACATATTCCCCGCCGTCCTCGGCGAAGCCGCCGAGGCCGTTGAAATATTCGAGATTTGGCGTAACGGGCTTCGCCGCCGGCGAGGGCGCCGCGCGCCTGCGCTGTCGACCAGCTTGGAAAGCCATCCTGGGGTCGACCAACAGTTTCAACTGATCGAAGAGACCGCCAAGTCGCGCGACGAGAACGACTCGCGCGACGGACGCCAGAAGCGCGCACGATTCCTGAGGGATCAGGTCCGCGCGCAGCACAAAGACCTGGCCGGACGATTCGGCGGCTCCGATTTTCGGGCGCGAATGATTGGCGCGGACCAGCGATTCAAGGGCGACCTGCAAATCTTGAACATAGGAGGATTTTCGTTCGTTCAGGATCACGACGTCGACCGCCAGTCGCTTCATCCGCCAATATTCATGCGCGCGCAACAGCTCGCGCGCGACGTCGAGCGTGTCGGCGTCATCGATTCGAAGCAACACGATCGGAAGGTCGCCGGAAACGCCCAGCGCCCAAAGGCTCGACTGCGCTCCCGCGCCATGTTTGATCGCGTTGGAAGACGCGCGCAATGTCGGCGCGGCGTAGATCGCGTGGCCGGCCAGACGCTGAAACAACGCCGCTTCGCCTGCCGTTACGCCGAGATGGCGGAGTTGCACTTGCGCCTGCGTCCAGGCGAGCGTCACCGCGCGCGGGAAGGCGGTCGTTTCCTTATGCTTGTCGACGATGTGGAGGAGAACCTCGCGGGTGGCCGCGACCATCGTCCAGAAGGCGACGCGAACGGTTGCGCCTGGCGCCACGCGGATGCGTCGCCGCAGGGCGAAAATCGGGTCGAGAACCGTGCCGACCGTGTTCGATAGCGTGCGGCCGTCGATGACGGCGATCGGCGTGCGGACGCCATGCCCGCGGCCAAGAAATCTCGCCCTGTCGGTTTCGATTTCCGGCTTGCCAACGACAAGGCCGTCTACGACGGAAACATGCGCCGCCCAGATTCCTTCTTCCGTCGGCGCCCGCCTGCGACGAGTCGCCAATATCGCGCCGAGCTCGGCGACGAATTCGGTTTCGACAAAAAGCTTGGAGAAAGCCGGATGCGTGACATCCGCCGCCTGCGGCGCCAACGCCAGTTCGGCATAGGACGTGACTTCGATTTCCCGGAAATCGGCCCCCATATTCGAAACCGAGACGCGACGCACTTCTGCGTTATCCTCGGCGGAGACCAGAACCTCCATCGTGGTTGTCAACGTTCCGTCGCAGCGCGTGAACTCGGCGCGATCTTCATGGAAGGCGACATCATAGTCCTCGGGCTCCGCGCCGCTCGGCTGAAAGCCCGCCGACCACACGTCGCCGCTGCGCACATCCCTCAAAAACACATAGGATCCGGAATCGTCGCAAACCGCGTCTTCGCGCCAACGCGTGACGGCGACATCGTTCCAGCGGCTGTATCCGGACCCGGCCGCGGTGAGCATTGTGGCGTAGGAGCCGTTCGACAACAGGTGCGTGGCCGGCGTCCCCTGATGAGCGGACGCAAAGCGACGCACGCCGGAGACTTCAAAGTCCCTGGCCGGAGCGGCGGTCGATTTGGCTTCCGCCGCCCAAGTCTGGGCGGCCGACACGTCGCGCGGCATCCGCTCCTGCAGCAACAGCTCAGTAGCCTGGATGATCGGCTCCGCATGGAATCGCGCCCGCATCGCTCCGTCGAACAAGGCGTTGGCGATGGCGACGATCGTCATGCCCTGATGATGCGCCATGAAGGCGCGCACGATGGCGACGCTTTCGCCGTCCGGCAAACGACTCGGCGTATAGTCGAGCGCTTCGTAGAAACCGTACCGTCCGCATGCGCCGGCCCGTGCAAGTCGCTCCAGATTGGCCGAGGCCGCACGCGGATCGACCATTGTCGCGAGCGCCGTGGCGTAAGGCGCGACCACTTGGTTTTCTCCAAGTCGGCGTTTGAGGCCAAGGCCCGGCACGCCGAAATTCGAATATTGGTAGGTGAGCTCCAGATCTCGGGCGTTATAGGCCGATTCCGAAACGCCCCAAGGCAGGCCCAGCGTCGCCGCGTAATCGATTTGGCGACGCACGATCAGGCGGTTCGTCTGGTCGAGAAGACTTCCGGCCGGCGCGCGCATGACGAGCGAGGGCATCAGATATTCGAACATCGATCCCGACCAGGAAATCAGCGCGGCGCCATAGGCCACCGGCGTAACGCCTCGGCCGAGGCGGAACCAGTGGCGCGCCGCGACGTCGCCCTTGGCGATCGCGAAAAAACTCGCGAGCCGCGCCTCGGACGCGAGAAGATCGTAACAGTTGGAATCGAGCGCGCATTCGGGGACGAGATAGCCGATCGACAGCAGCTTGCGCTCACGGTCCAGGAGAAATCCGAACTCCATCGCCAGCGCCATTTTGCGGGCGGCGTCCTCCAAGACGGCGAGCCGCGCGTCGCGCAGCGAGGCCGCCTCGGTTTCGTTCGCGAGTTCGCGCTGGTGCGCCGCGACGGTGTTCAGACTGGCGCGCGCCCAGAACAGCATGTCCGCGCCGGCGCCGTCGTTGCGCTCGAATTCCAGGGCGCTGGCGATGTCGAGCATGATCTCCGCTTCGCCCGCAAGCGCCGCAAGCCGTTGAGGGAGATCGTCCTGCTCGATGTCGGGCTGCCCGAGTTTCGACGCCAGCCCGGCGAGCGCTTCGTCTAACTGGTCTAAAGTGACGGTCTGCGTGCGGCGTCCGTCGCGCAGGCGAGACGCTTCCTCCCGTGTGACGCCGACGGCGTCGCCGACGCCGGCGAGGCGCGTCGAGAAGGCGACAGGGACGCTGCGCCATTCACTGCATGCATTGGCGAGTGCGATCAGATGGCCGGCAAGGTTGCCGCTGTCGACGGAGGAAACATATTTGGGATCGAGCGGGCGCAGATCGCGCGTGTCGTACCAATTGTAGAAATGCCCGCGAAACCGCGCCATCTTGTTCATGGTCGCAAGCGTCGCCTCCAGGCGCTCGATCGCTTCGTTTGTCCCGATCCAGCCAAAATCGCGGGCGCTTGCCACGGAGAGAAGATAAAGGCCGAGATTGGTCGGCGAGGTTCGATGCGCCAGCGCTTGCGGATCTTCCTGAAAGTTGTCGGGCGGAAGCATCTGGTCCGTCGGCGTGACGAATGCCTCGAAGTAGCGCCAGGTGCGGCGCGCGGTCAGCCGCAAATCTCTCGTGTCGGCGTCCGACGTAAGAGGCTTTCCCGCGACGCGCGGCGGCAGGCTCGCCCAGCGCGCCACGGCCGGAGAGGCGATCCACAGCGCGGCGAAGGGCGCGGCCAGCGACAACCCGCCCTGGTCGGAAAGCGCGGCGACGATGATCGCGGCGGCTGAGATGGCCAGCGCGCCGGCCATACGCCCATAAAAGCCGGAAAGTTCGAGCCTCGGACCCATCGCGGCCTGAGCCGCGGTGGTCCACTCCAGCAGTTTGCGGCGCGAGATGACGAGACGCCACAAGGTGCGCACGATCGCGTCGCCCATCAACCAGGCCTGGTGCGCCAGAAAAGTGACGATGAGCGCCGAGAGGCTGAGAGCGAGCCGAAGATCGCCGCCGAGCGCGCGTACATGGCTCGCGAGAGTGACCCCTGGGCGGCGCGGCGGGATCGCGCCGACGACCGGAATCAACGTCGGCATGACAATCGTCGAGATGATGAAAATCGTCCAGACGAGCGCGGCGTCGAACGGCGCGGTCCATCCCGCCGCCAAAGCGAAAACCGCCACCGGCGCCGACAGCGTCCGGCGCAGGTTGTCGAGCATTTTCCAACGGCCGATCGCCGGAAGCGCGCCATGGGCCCGATCCATGTTCGCGGTCTTTGGGCCGCGGCCGAAAATCCACGGCAGGAGCTGCCAGTCGCCGCGCGCCCAGCGATGGTGGCGCAGCGCGCCGACATCGTAGCGCGCGGGAAACTCCTCCACGACCTCGACATCGGACGCCAGGCCGGCTCTGGCGAACACGCCTTCGAACAGATCGTGGCTGAGCAGCGTCGAATCCGGCGTGCGTCCGGCGAGCGCCGCCTCGAACGCATCGACGTCATAGATGCCCTTGCCGGTATAGGAACCTTCGCCGAAGAGATCCTGATAAACATCCGACACCGCCGAGGCGTAGGGGTCGATGCCGCTAAGGCTCGAGAAAATGCGCTGGAACAGCGAGCCCTCCCGGCCGACAGGCAGCGACGGCGTCACGCGCGGCTGCAACAGCGCGTAGCCTTCGACGACTCTGCCGGCGACAGCGTCGAAATGCGGACGATTCAGCGGGTGCGCCATCTTGCCGATCAGTCGGCGCGCCGTGTCGCGCGGCAGCCTCGTGTCCGCGTCGAGCGTGATGACGTAACGAACGTCGGCGGGCGCAAGCGCCGCGGCGCCGTCGATGGGCGTGAAAGTAGTGTCGGTCGCGCCGCGCAGCAGCCGGTTCAATTCGTGAAGCTTGCCGCGTTTGCGCTCCCAGCCAATCCATTGGCCTTCGCCTTCATTCCAAACGCGCCGCCGGTGGAGGAGCAGAAACCGAGCGCCGCCTTGCGCCGGCCCGTATCGCTGGTTGAGCCGCGTCACCCCTTTCGACGCGGCGTCCAAGAGTTCGTCGTCGCCTTCTCGATGTTCGGCTTCCGAATCGGTCCAGTCGGACAACAGTGCGAAGTGAAGATCGCCTTCCGGGCTCGCAAGATGGTGAATTTCCAGACGCTCGACCTGCTCTTCGATGGCTTCGATCGAGGTCAGCAAAGTCGGCACGGCGACGAGCGTGCGCAGATGCGAGGGCACGCCATTGCGCAGCTCCAAACCGGGCAAGGTCGACGCGCCGAAACCAAAGCTCACGCCGCGATTGACCAGAGCGACCGCCGCATCGACGGCCGGAACGGCGCCGAGCGCGCCGAGCAGGGCCAGAAACCAGCCGCCGAGGCCCGCTCCGGCGAGAATCAACAGAGGCGTGGCGAGAATTATCGCGGAGACCATCAGGATGGCGGTCGCATAGCCCTTCACCCCGAACGTCTGGTTGAGCCGCGCCAGCCCCTTGCGCAGCGGCGGGCGAAACCCGATGGCGCTCTCGAAGGCGCGCCGCCCGCCCCCGAACAGGTGATAGCCGGGATCGCGTCGGCGCTCTCGCGTCTCCGTGGCGCATGACGGGCATTCCGCCTTGGCTGCAAGGACTGCGGCGCGCGCGATTTCCGGTTCCGTGCGGGCGGAGCCGCGCGCCAACTCTTCGATCGCGCTGCGGTAGAGGTTGCGCGTCGGAAAGTCCATGTCCTTGAACGCGCCGTCAACGCCGAGCACGTCGTCGACGAGGCTGAAGCGCTCGAACAATTCGGTCCAGTCGACATCGGCGATCAGGCGCAGACTGGTGATGACGTTGCGCACGGAGACGTTCGAAGCGCCCAGCCTCCTGTGCACGTCCTGCACGACTTCGTCGACGGTGGCGCCCCGCGCCGCAAGGCGATTGTCGAGCCAGGCGAGCGCCGGCGACATTTCATGATTCTGGTCGCGCAGCCTATGGGCGAGCTGCACCGCGAAAGCGTCGGAAAATGTTGTCTGAGCATGGCTCGTGAGCGCCGCCGCCGGCCGGGCGACCGCCCCGCCTGTTCCCAGCAATTGATCGGCCAGCCGATCCGCGTCTTGGCGAGCGCTGCGACTGCGCACGATCTGTTCCGCGAGGCGCCTCAGATTTTCGATCATGACGAAACGCAAGGTGATCGACACCGCCCATAATTCGCCAATGGTCAGCGGCTGGACGTCCTGATAGGCGCGCACGTAACGGCGCAGCATTTCGACTTCGAAACAGCTATCGGTGTGCGCGACGAAGGCCCAGACCATGCCGAACACTCTTGGAAATCCGGCGAACGGGCCAATGGCGAGCTTCGGCAATTGTTTGTAATAACCGGGCGGCATATCCGAGCGAATCTGACGAATCTGCCTCTCGATGAGATGGTAGTTGTCGGTCAACCACTTCGCCGCGGGCGTGATGGCGCGCCCCTCGTCGGTCCATTCCGCTGTCGTCCGATAGGCGGCGAGAAGGGTCGCTTCATTGTCGACGAGCCGACCGGCCAGGGACCGGCCTTTGGTCGACATAGCCTTGACGGGCTGAGCGGCCGCCAGACTGCGCGCGTGTTCCTCGAGCCGTTCGACGCTGAACAGCTCCTCGCGAATCGGCGCGAGACTGTCCCAAGGCGATTGCGCCTGCTTACGCAGGAAGATGCCCCGACGCGTGAGGGGAAGCGGCGTCTCGAGGCGTAACTCGGTCAATCAAACACTCCTTGGTGCGAAAGGAATTGGAGGCAAGGCAAGGCGCGCCGCGACCGCGCGAAGAGCGCGAACAAAAAAAGGCGGAACGCCCGGCCTGGCTTTCTCCGGTCCAGGAATTGGCTTGTCGGTCGCGGGCGGCTGGATCTAAAGGCGGTCGCTACGCCGCGAGAAGGGACGGCTCGATCGAGAGCCCACATCCAGGAAGAGGGTTCGAACGCCGCAACATGCGGGCGGCGCGCCACGCTCCGGATCAGGCGCGCGGATTAACGGCTCGTTCGATCGAGATGAAGATGCGGCTCATCAAAGCCCGCGTCTTCATCCCTACCATGGACCGCAAAGGATAGCGAGGACCGTGCGGTCGGGCGGACCCGACCTCGGCGCTCGCGCCGCAGCGCCGCAGCTTCAACGACAGTAATAGGACGGCATGACCCTCTGATAGCGGACCCAGGCGCCTCCGGGGCTGCCGTTGATTTCGCTTGCAACGCATCTCGACCCCACTCTGACGAAGGGAGTCGTGTACCCCCACGGGTATTCCGCGGTGCTGGACGGCGCGCCGGTTGCGGGATCGTAGCTCCAGGGCGCCGAAAAGGCCCAATCGCGGATCGCTGGGGCGCGGGACCAGTCCTCACAGCACCATCCCTTCTCGATCCATGGTCCGAGGCGTGGAGGGCCCGGGGCGCGCCATACATGCCGCCGGTGCGCCGATGCCGCGTCGGGCGAAAGCAGGGCGGCGCAGAATAGGAGAAGACATGCGGCGCATAAGGAACGCGAAGACACGGCGACCTCCGGATTCGATCGGGGCGACAACTTAAGCGGCGTGGACGAATTTGATCAAGCAGGGGGCCGCCGCGAAGCCGGCGATCGATCCGGCGCAGTCGAAGCTTGGACATCGGCGCGCGCCGCCGGCTCCCCGACCTTTGCGGAGCAGAGGAACCGGCGGGGGGACCAGCGCGTTATCTACAATCGCTCAGCCCACGCATCGAGGCGCCTGAAGATGATCCGGAGGAGGCCATGAGCCCCAAAATATTATTTGCAGGCGCCGCGGCTTGCCTCCTCTCCACGCAGGCGCTCGCCGCCAACCCTGCTTGTCCGAGCATTTCCGTCTCGCAGCTGCAGAATGCGCTCAGGGTGGCGATCGCTGAGACGGGCAATGGCGGCGGACTCGCGCTCGGCCTCAATATGTGGGCGACGATCGTGGCGCCGGACGGCGTGGTTTGCGTCGTCGCCAATTCGAGCGGCGATCCGATTCAGGGCCAATGGCTCGCCGGCCGCGTCATGTCGGCGCAAAAGGCGTTTACCGCCGCAACGATGAGTCTCGGTCCGACGCCGAATTCGGGCTCGGGCACGGCGCTGGCCTATGGGAAGCTCGCCCTGTCGTCCGCTAATCTTTACGCCGCGGTTAATCCCGGCGGCAGCCTCTATGGACTCCAGCACAGCAACCCGGTCGCGGCGGCGGGCGCCTATGGCGACCGGATCGGCTTTGGCGCTTACCAGAGCGGCTTCGGCGGCTTCAGCGGCGGCTCGAGCAATACCACGAACCTCATCTACAGCGGTCCGATCAATACGGCGGCCTATGGCACGGGCGCCGATCCCATGATCGGACAGGTCATCGGCGGCATCAATGTTTTCGGGGGCGGCCTCGGCCTCTACACGGGCGGCGGCGTGAAGGTCGGCGGCGTCGGCGTCAGCGGCGACACCTCCTGCGCCGAGCATCTTATCGCCTGGCGCGTTCGCAAATATCTCAACCTCGATCATCTGAGGTCGATCGCCGGCGTCGGCGGCGCGCCCGACCGCCCCGACAACATCGTTTTCGACATCATCCCCAATCCGAACGGCGGCATGGGCGTCAGCCCAAGCGGATGGGGCCATCCGTCCTGTCTCGGCGTCAGCAACGCCGTCGCGCAGGCTGTCGCCAACCTGCTGCCGCCGGTCGCGCCCTGACGCGCCGGCCGACGGCGCTTGAGGAAGCCGGCGCTGGAGCCGCCCCGGCGTTCATTGCCTTGTCTTGTTTTTCATCCTAAAAAACGCCCATGACGCCTGCAAGAAGGCCTTCGCTCCTCGGCATGTCGGAGGCTCGCATCACAACCGCGAGAGACATCGCTTTGCGAATCTTGCTGAGCGGCCTCCCGCTGATCGGGGCCGCGCCCGCGGAGGCGCAAATCAGCGTCAGGCCGGAGGCGCTCACGCATTATTCCTATTGCGTCAGCCAGGCGAAGGATCGCGCCAGCGTCTTCCTGTTGGACCGCGGCACGCTCTATCGCTGCCGCGACGAAATTGCGGTTTCCTATTTCAATTATCTCGGCCGTCAAAAGGCGCCCGAAACACGAGCCGTCGAGTCCGAAGGCGTCTTTATTTATCGAATGATCGCCGGGGTCGGCAAATGTTGGAACATGATCGAGGATCCAGCCGGCCTTCCGACGTCGGTCTATGGTTGCGACGTCTATGTCGAACTCTAAGACCCCTTTGTTGCGGCTTGAATCGGTCTCGCATAAAATGATCTTCGATCGGGCGCATGGCGCGCGAACGTCCACAAGAGACAGGACATAGAATGCGCGGCGACGCAAAAAGCATCGGCCATGAATTTCCGATAGCGGCCAGTGTCGCGCGACGCCGGCGCGTCTTTCGCGCGCACCGCCGACGCGCGGGCTTCACGCTCGTCGAAATGCTCGTCGTGCTCGCGATCATCAGTTCCATCGTCGGGCTCGTGGGACCGCGCGTGTTGAATTACCTGTCCGAGTCGAAGGTGAAGACGGCCCAGATTCAAATGGAAAATCTCGCGAGCGCGCTTGATCTGTTCTATCTCGACGCCGGCCGCTACCCCTCGACCGAGGAAGGCCTGAGCGCACTGGCGCAAAGGCCGGCGGGCGTCGCGTCCTGGAGCGGGCCATATCTCAAGACGGCGAGCGTGCCGAAGGATCCGTGGGGCCACGCTTATCTTTATCGCGCGCCAGGCCAAAACGGCCCCTATGACATTGGTTCGCTCGGTCCCGAAGGCCGCGAAGGCGGATCGGGCGCGATCTCGCGCGGTCCCGCTCAGGTGAAATGACCAAGGCGCCAAGCCTTTCGGGCGCGCAGGGAAAGAGAAAACGCGCGGGCTTCGCTCTTCTTGCCGTCATTTGGGGCGTTGGGATCATTTCGCTCCTCGTCGTTTCCTTCATGAAGACGGGGCGGCTTCGCCTGCAGACGGCGCATAATATCGCGAGCGCGACGCAAGCGAATTATATCGCCGATGGCGTCATCAATCTGGCGACGCTGACGCTCATCGCCCGAAGAAACGCGAACGCCGCCCCGCCGCAGAACGCGCCGATCTACGCTGGCGCGCCGCGTTACTGCGTCTTCGAAGGCGCGGCGATCGCGGTCGCGGTCGAGGACGAGGGCGGCAAGGTCGATCTTAACGCCGCTCCCCCGGAATTGCTGGAGATGACGCTGGTCGGTTTGGGCGTCGAAGCCCGCGCCGCGAAGTCTGTCGTTAAGTCCATTCTCGCCTTTCGCACGCCGCCCGTCGTCCTCGGCCAGCCGGAGCCTTCGCCTCCGTCGGACAAGCCTTTCGGGCCTAAGCGGGCGCCCTTCGAGACAATCCTTGAACTCGATCAGGTGGAGGGCGTCTCTCCTCCGCTGTTTCGCGATCTCTTGCCCTTGGCGACGACCTATTCGCGTAGCGCGGGCGTCGACGCGCGCGCGAGCCCGCCCGCGCTGTTCGCCGCGCTCGCCGGCTTTCGGCCCGCCGACGTGCAGGCGCTGCGCGCCGTCCCTTATCCCAATGCGCTCAATCGCAGCGATCGTCGTTTTCCGGCGCAATTCAATCAGCAAAGCAACCAGAGCGCCTTCCTTATCCATGTCGAGGCGCTGCTGGCGACGGGTCAGACTGTCGCCAGGGATGCGATCCTGGATCTGTCGCAGACGAGCGGCAGGCCGTTTGCGTTCAGGGAAATGCGTCGCGGACAATCGAAATACGTCGATCGGCTTCGCGAGATGATCGCGACAAATGGCGCAGGCGTTCCGGCCTGCTGACCGTCACCTCGACTCGCGATCGGCGCGCCAGGGGCTGTGCGACCAGGGATCGAGCAGGGTGCGCCGGGTCGATTGCTCGATATCGTGCGGCCGGCCGATCGCCCGAGTCGAAATGTCGAGCAGCTTGCGCTTGAATTCCTCGGTGATCTCGCGCCCCTCGCTCAGCGAGCGCACGACATGCGGCGTAATCATGATGACGAGCT
>JAKFXD010000112.1 GCA_021731565.1 Methylocystis sp.
ACCGCAGGGGCGCATAGGTAGGCGATTTGACGGCGGCCGCACAAGGGCTCGAACCTTGCAGCCGCCCTGACGCCTAGCCGCGCCCGCGATAGGGCGGGACGCCCTGATCGGGCAGCCACAGCCCTTCGGGCGGCGCGGCGGTCTGCCAGAAAACATCGATCGGCATGCCGCCGCGCGGATACCAATAGCCGCCGATGCGCAGCCATTTCGGCGCCAGCGCCGCGACGAGATCGCGCGCGATCCGCAGCGTGCAGTCCTCGTGAAAGGCGCCGTGATTGCGAAAGCTCCCGAGATAAAGCTTCAGCGCCTTCGACTCGACCAGCCATTCGGCGGGAACATAGTCGATGACGATATGGGCGAAATCGGGCTGACCGGTCACCGGGCAGAGCGAGGTGAATTCGGGCGCCGTGAAGCGCACGAGATAGGTCGCGTCCTTGTGCGGATTGGGCACGAGGTCGAGTTCCGCCTCGTCCGGCGACGCCGGCGGCGACGCCTGGCGGCCGAGCAGCGCCGCGCCCTTATGAATCTTGGTCATGCGCGTAACAAAGGCGCCGCGCCGGCGGCGTCAAGCGGCAAGCCGCTCACGGATCGCGCGAATCCGGGCATTCTCCGGCGCGCAGGGTGATCGGATGCGCCGACATCCAGCCAGAGAGAAAGCGATTCTCCGGGCTCTCCAGCGCCTTGAGCATTTCGGCGCGCACGATTTCAAGCCATTTCGCGCGCCTGTCCGGCGTATTCATCTCCGCCGGCACGCCGAGGTCGATCGCCTTGACCGCGAAGTGATAGGGCATGGTGTCCCAGAAGGCGACGCCGCCGCGGTCAAGCATCCCGGATACGTCTTTTTCCGGAAGATGCGCGATCTGCTCCTGTTCGGCGATCGGCACGGCGCCGGGCGCCCCGCTGTTCGGCGCGACGATGGCGACCCCGTTGCGATAGAAGCGGTTCTGCTTCGCCCCCTTGCGGGCTCTGATCAGATCGCCGCCGACGACGAAACTGGCGCCGGTGCTGTCGAACGCGCATTTCAATGTGCGATCGAAGCAATGGCTCGCGCCGACCATCAGCGCGCTGCATCCGGCCTCCACCCAACGCGCGAGCGTTTCCGGCTTCACGTCGAGCACATAGGCCAGCCCGGGCATATCCTCATATTGATATTCGCATCTTTGCACGAGATTCGCCGGCCAGCCGAGAAAATCCTCGTCAATGGGCGCGCAATTGGCGCGCACAGGGGATTTCTCCAAAACCGCCCTGGCGGCGGCGACATGCTCCGGCGACTGGGCCGGCGCGAGGGACGGAAGGGAAAGCCCAAGACAGAGACTGAAGACGGCGACGCCCCGACCCGATCGCCTATCGAAACGCGCCATTCCGACCTCCCGGCGGACCGTCGCGCCTGACGACGGCGCCCGCGCCATTGAGCATGCTCAAGGATAGGTTGAGGGCCGCGCCAGTCAATGGAATTGGCGGGCCCGCCTCGCCGCGGCGCAGCATCGTCGCTTCAAAAGCGCGCTACCGGCGCAAAGCTTTTTGCGGCCGAGGCTTTTCGTGACGCTGCAATAGGTCTAAGAAGTCGCGCCGCTCCGCGCCGCATCATAAGAGGCTGAAATGACCGAGATCGTCGACATCCACGCCCGCGAAATTCTTGATTCCCGCGGGAATCCAACCGTCGAGGTCGAAGTGACGCTGGAGGACGGCTCCTCGGGCCGGGCGGCCGTTCCGTCCGGCGCCTCGACCGGCGCGCATGAGGCGGCAGAGAAGCGCGACGGCGACAAATCGCGCTATCTCGGCAAGGGCGTGCTGACGGCGGTCGACAACGTCAATGACGAAATCGCCGGCGCGCTGCTCGGCTTCGAGGCTGAGGATCAGGTCGCGCTCGACGAGGCGATGATCAAGCTCGACGGGACGCCGAACAAGTCGCGGCTCGGCGCCAACGCCATTCTCGGCGTGTCGCTCGCGGTCGCCAAGGCGGCGGCCGAGGCGACCGCTCTGCCGCTCTATCGCTATGTCGGCGGCGTACAGGCGCGAGTTCTGCCGACCCCGATGATGAACATCGTCAACGGCGGCGTGCATGCCGACAATCCGATCGACTTCCAGGAATTCATGATCATGCCGACCGGCGCGCCGAATGTGCGCGACGCCATCCGCTGGGGCGCGGAGATTTTCCACACGCTCAAGGCGGCGCTCAAGAAAGCCGGCCTCAGCACCTCGGTCGGCGATGAAGGCGGTTTCGCGCCCAATCTTCCCTCCGCCGAAGCGGCGCTCGACTTCATCATGAAGGCGATCGAAACGGCGGGCTTCAAGCCCGGCGTCGACGTGCATCTTTGCTCCGACTGCGCCGCGACGGAATTCTTCAAGGACGGCAAATATGTCTATGAAGGCGAGGGCGTGACGCGCTCGATCGACGAGCAGGTCAATTATCTCGCCAAGCTCGCCGGCGCCTATCCGATCGTGTCGATCGAGGATGGCATGGCCGAGGACGATTGGGAGGGCTGGAAGAAGCTCACCGACGCGATCGGCGACAAAGTTCAGCTCGTCGGCGACGATCTTTTCGTCACCAATGTCGTGCGCCTCAATGAGGGCATTAAATTGGGCGTCGCCAATTCGCTGCTCGTCAAGGTCAATCAGATCGGCACGCTGACCGAGACGCTCGCGTCGGTCGAGACCGCGCATCGCGCCGGCTACACCACCGTGTTTTCGCATCGCTCCGGCGAGACGGAGGATTCGACCATCGCCGATCTCGTCGTCGCAACGAACAGCGGCCAGATCAAGACCGGCTCGCTCGCCCGCTCCGACCGCACCGCCAAATACAATCAGCTCATCCGCATCGAGGAGGAGCTGGGCGACGCGGCGATTTACGCCGGCAAGAGCGCGCTCAAGGCGCTGGCATAGAGGGGTCTGCCCCAAGGCGGACGCCGGATCAGCCGAGAAAATCGTCGAATCACTGGGCGCATTCATGCATCGATGAATCATGCGTGCGCTTTAGGTCGACTCCATAGCCCTGATCACGGCGATGACCTTTTGCGCGAGCTGATCGATCGTGAATGGTTTTGGTAGGAAATTGACGCCGCGATCGAGCACGCCGTTGTGAATGACCGCGTTTCGGGAAAACCCCGTAGTGAAGATCACCTTTAGATCGGGACGTCGGCGCAGCGCCTCTTCCGCCAGCGCGCGACCGCTCATGTCCGGCATCACAACGTCGGTGAAGAGCAGCGAAACGCCAGGATTTGCGTCGATAAGGGCGAGCGCCTCGATGGCGTTTTGCGCAGCGAGCGCGCTGTAGCCCAAATCCTTGAACATCGCGACGGCGACGCTGCGCATGCGATCCTCGTCTTCCACGATAAGCACCAGCGTTTCCTCGGAACCCCGCAAGGCCGCGTCGCCGCTCATGTCGCGGCTTGGGGCCGGGATTTCGCCTTCGCCAACGAAGCGCGGCAGATAAATCTTCACTGTCGTGCCCTGGCCCGGCTCGGAATAAATCTTGATGTGTCCGCCCGACTGTTTGACAAAGCCGAAGACCTGACTGAGGCCGAGTCCCGTTCCCTTGCCGAGGCTCTTCGTGGTGAAGAACGGGTCGAAGGCCTTGGCGATGACATCTGCCGACATGCCGAATCCGGTATCGGTGACGGCGAGCAACACATATTGACCTTCCTGCACTTCCGCCTGCTGGCGGGCGTAGTGGTCGTCGATGTAGGCGTTCGAGGTCTCGACCGTCATCTTGCCCCCGTCGGGCATCGCATCTCGAGCGTTGACCGCCAAATTCAACAGCGCGCTTTCGAGTTGATGGGGGTCCACATGGGCTCGCCAGAGTCCGCTGCCGAGAACCGTTTCGACGCTGATGCATTCTCCAAGTGTGCGTCGGATCATCTCGGCCATGCCGGCGACCAATTTGTTGGCGTCGACGGTTTGCGGCGCGAGCGGCTGCTGGCGCGAAAAGGCGAGCAGTCGATGCGTTAGCGCCGCCGCGTGATCGATGCATTCCATCGCTTTGTCGATCAAGCCCTCTTCATCGGTTTCGCCGCGAGCGATCTTGCGCTTCAAGAGATTGAGACAGCCGACGATGACGGCGAGCATATTGTTGAAGTCATGCGCCAGGCCGCCCGTCAACTGACCGACCGCCTGCATCTTCTGGGATTGTCGGAGTTGGCCTTCGACTCGCGCCCGCTGCTCGCTTTCCTCGGCGGCGCGCGTGAGCGCCTCTCGAAGCACGACATTCGCGGTCTGAAGTTCGGCGACCTGCTTCTGTCGCTCTTTGAGGATCGCCCAACCCAGGAGAATCGCCAACAAGAGAGCGCCGACAACGCCTGCCTGGGCCGCCGCCACGGTCCAGCGCGACTCGGCGTTTCGCGTCGCCAAGAGCCGTTCTTCTTCGGCGATCATTTCAGCGATGATTCCGCGCGCCTCGTCCATAAGACGTTTGCCGTTTAATAGACTGTCGGTTAATGCCGCATCAGGCGTCGCGCGCTTTTCCTGAAGGCGTTTTTGCAGCGAAGCCAGTCTATCCGTCGCGACGGCGCGCAGACGCTCCAGCCGCTGCATTTGCATGTCGTTATCGGATACGACCTGAGATAATTTCTTAAAGCGCTCGTCGAGCGTTTGGCCGGCGCTATTGAAGGGCTCCAGGAACGTCTCGTTCCCGGTCAGCAAGAATCCGCGTTGGCCGGTTTCCGCGTTCAGAAGACTGGAGAGCGTTTGCAGAAGCGCCGTGCGCACATAAAGTGTGTGCTCGACCCACGCCTGCGCCGCCACTTGCTTCTCGATCGAGAGCGCCACCCCGACAATCGCCGCAACGAGAAAGCCGAAGACCGCCCACGACACCGTCCTTTTTGGAAGCGTAACCGTAATCGTCATTTCTTATGACCTCAGCCAAAAAGGCGACGCCATCAAATTACACGAGCGCAAGCTCAGTTAAAAGCAGGCCGCAGGCTTCGCCGCGCGACTTCTCCGAGCCCAAGCCTTAGGCGCGCCCCTTGATCCGACCTGTGCCCGTGCGCAGAGCTGGCGCCATCTTCAACGACGCGAAAGCCATCGGATTTTAGCGGGCCGCTGGAAGGATTAAGCTGACGACGGCATTTGGCGCGAAATCTCCAGGCTCTCATGCCTCGCGGAGATCAATCCGGCTCTTGATGAGCGGCCGGCGGTATGCGCCTTGAGAAGACCTTGGACGAAGTTCAGTTTGTCCTTGACGACCGGCGAGATCACGAAAGGATAGATATCGGGCTGTCCCATCGATCGATTGATGTTGTTCAATGCGAATGAAATATCGAGCCAATTGTCGATCATCTCGTTGATGTCGGGATAGGCGTAGGGATCGAAATCGACCCGCGCCGGAGAGCCGTCGTCGCGTCGCACCACGAGCCCGGCGCTCCGGCCGGTTTCGAGCGTATCGACGATGTGGAGATAATGCGCGAAGGTTTCGGCAAAATCTTCCCAGGGATGACATGAGGCATAGGCGCTGATGTGATTCTGGCGCCAGTCGGCGGGAGGCCCCTGGTCATAATGTCTCTGCAAGGACGCTGAATAGTCGATCCGCTCGTCTCCAAAGAGTTCGCGAAACGCATGGAGATGTTCGGAACGCGCGACGATGCGATCCCAATAGTAGTGACCGATCTCATGCCTGAAATGGCCGAGCAAGGTGCGGTAGGGCTCGCCCATCTCGTCGCGCATTTTTTCGCGCGCCGGATCATCCGCTTCCTTCAAATCGATAGTGATCAGGCCGGAGCTGTGGCCGGTCAGAACAGGCTTTTGTAACGACTCCTCCGCAAGGAAATCGAAGATGAGCGGCGCGCCGTCGTTCTCGGCGGCGTTCGGCGCAGGAAGATTCAGTCGGATCAGACTGTAAAACAGCCGCCGTTTGGCGGTCTCGATTTTCCGCCAGGCGGCGTGGCGCTTTTCATCCGACAGGTCGGGCACGGTTCGATTGTGCTGACAGGCGAGACAATAATCAGACGGTCCCCCCTTCTCGACCATCCAGTTGCATCCGTGCAGCTCCCAATTCTTGCAAAAGCGGTATTCGCGCGCAGGGTCGGCCAGCGCGATCCATCCGTCGCCGGCAGGATTCACCGCCGTCATTTCTCCGATGCTTGCGAGGTAGCCGAGCTTGTGCCCGCAGCTTTCGCATTTGACGTTCTCAAAGAGTATGCTCTGGCGGCAGACTTGGCATCGAAAGGCTTTCATCGGAGCTTTTCCCGGGACGCGCTGCGGCGATAACTGTGCGGCGGACCGAATGTTCCGGGTGCGACAGGCGCGTGATCGGCGGCGCGACCGTCTCTCCCAATATCCTTCTGGCGCCAGCGCTTTGCGCAGGACCTATCCAGCCGCTAGGCTCATTGCCGCAATTTCGGACAAAGCCGCGATTTTCGCGGCGCATCAGATTGACTCTTCATGCCTCGGCCCCGCAAAACTTCGACCCTGGCTTTGCGCCGCTCCGAGCGCGAATGGCGCTGAAACGAGACGCTGATCAACGTGTCGATCCAGATCGCCCTCCATCACGTCACCCACTATAAATATGACCGCCCGGTTGGGCTCGGTCCGCAGATCGTCCGTCTGCGCCCCGCTCCCCATTGTCGCACGAAAGTCTCCAGCTATTCGCTCAAGATCGCGCCTTCCGGGCACTTCATCAACTGGCAGCAGGACCCGCACGGCAATTGGCTGGCGCGTCTCGTGTTCCCGGAGAAAGCGACTGAATTCAAGATCGAAGTCGACGTGCTGGCGGAACTCGCCGTTTACAATCCCTTCGATTTTTTTATCGAGCCTTACGCCGAGGACTTCCCCTTCGCCTATCCGGACGAGCAGAAGATCGAGCTTGCCGCCTATCTCGAGCCCGAAGACGTCGGCCCGCTGACGGAAGGCTTCCTCCAAAGCCTGCCGCGAGAAAAGATGCGCACCATCGATTTTCTCGTCGAACTCAACGCGCGACTGAGCAACGCCATTCGCTACGTCATTAGAATGGAGCCCGGCGTGCAGGCGCCGGAAGAAACGCTGGCTCTGGGATCGGGCTCCTGCCGCGATTCCGCGTGGCTTCTCGTGCAGATCATGCGCAAGCTTGGTCTCGCCGCGCGTTTCGTCTCCGGCTATCTCATTCAGCTGAAAGCCGACATCGATCCCATCGAGGGCCCGAAGGGAACCGATCACGACTTCACCGATCTGCACGCCTGGGCGGAGGTTTTCCTGCCCGGCGCCGGTTGGATCGGTCTCGACGCGACGTCGGGCCTCTTCTGCGGCGAAGGTCATTTGCCGCTCTGCGGCGCGCCGCATTACCGATCCGCGGCGCCCTTGTCGGGCTTCGTCGAGCCCGCTCACGTCGATTTCCATTTCGAGATGCGCGTCGACCGCATCAATGAGGCGCCGCGCATCACCGCGCCCTTCTCCGACGACGCCTGGCGCCGGCTCGACGCGCTGGGCGAAAAGGTCGACGCGGATCTTGTCGCGCTGGATGTTCGTCTCACCATGGGCGGCGAGCCGACATTCGTCTCGATCGATGATTTTGAATCGGCCGAATGGAACACGGCGGCGACCGGTCCAACCAAGCGCGAGCGCGCCGACGATCTCATTCGCCGGCTGCGCGCGCGTTTCGCGCCGAACGGCTTTCTGCATTACGGCCAGGGCAAATGGTATCCCGGCGAAAGCCTGCCGCGCTGGGCGTTCGGGCTTTATTGGCGACGCGACGGCAAGCCGATCTGGTCGCAGCCGCAACTCATCGCCGAAATTGCGAAGACGAATGGCGCGACCGCCGCCGATGCGGAAATTTTCGTGCATGCCCTCGCGGAGCGACTGGGGGTCGGCGCCGAACATGCCGTGCCGGCTTACGAGGATCCCGCGCATTGGATGGTCAAGGAGGGCGCGCTTCCGGTCAATGTCGATCCCGCCGATCCCAAGATCGACGATGCGGAAGAACGCTCGCGCATGATGCGCGTCTTCGAACGCGGCCTCAGCAAACCGACGGGCTTCGTCCTGCCGATCCAGCGCTGGAACGCGCGCGCCGACTCTCGATCGCGGTGGACGTCGGAGAAATGGACGCTGCGCCGCGGAAAGCTGTTCCTGGCGCCCGGCGACTCGCCGATCGGGCTGCGGCTTCCGGTGGCGTCCCTGCCCAAGCTTTCCGAGGAGGAATATCCCTATATTCATCCGCAGGACCCCTTCGCCCCGCGCGAACCGTTGCCGGAGCCCGGACATTTCTGGCGCATCCGGGGCGGCGATCAGATGTCCGGCGGACAGGCGCGCCAGGACGTGCATGAACAGTCGATCGTCGAAGGCGCGGTGCGGACCGCCTTCACCATCGAGCCGCGCGACGGCCGTCTCTGCGTGTTCATGCCCCCTGTCGCGACGCTCGAGGACTATCTCGAACTGCTCGAGGCGGTCGAGGAGAGCGCCAAAGCCACCGGCCTGCCGCTCCATGTCGAAGGCTATCCGCCGCCGAACGATCCGCGCCTCGAGGCGATCAAGGTGACGCCCGATCCCGGCGTCATCGAGGTCAATATCCACCCGGCCGTCACATGGCGGCAGGCCGTCGAGACGACGACCGCGCTTTATGAGGACGCCCGGCAGGCGCGATTGACCACGGCGAAATTCATGATCGACGGCCGGCAGATCGGTTCGGGCGGCGGCAATCACGTCGTGCTCGGCGGCGCGACGCCAGCCGACTCCCCCTTCCTGCGTCGCCCTGATCTCTTGAAGAGTCTCGTTCTCTATTGGCAGCGCCATCCCGCGCTGTCCTATCTGTTCTCCGGCTTGTTCATCGGTCCGACGAGCCAGTCGCCGCGGGTCGACGAGGCGCGGCACGACTCGCTTTACGAGCTCGAGATCGCGCTCGCTCAGGTGCCGTCGCCCGGCGAAGGCTATGCGCCGCCATGGCTCGTCGATCGCCTGTTCCGCAATCTGCTGGTCGATGTCGCCGGCAACACTCATCGCGCCGAAATCTGCATCGACAAGCTCTATTCGCCGGACGGTCCGACCGGGCGTCTCGGCCTCGTCGAATTCCGCGCTTTCGAAATGCCGCCCGACGCGCGCATGAGTCTGGCGCAGCAATTGTTGCTTCGCGCCCTCATCGCCTGGTTCTGGCGCGAGCCGCAGCACGGCGATCTGGTGCGTTGGGGAACCGCGCTGCACGACAAATTCATGCTGCCGCACTTCGTCTGGCAGGACTTCCTCGGCGTGCTCGACGATCTGCGCCGCGCCGGCTACGCCTTCGAGCCGGAATGGTTCGAGGCGCAGCGCGAATTCCGCTTCCCGCTGGCGGGCGCGGTCGAACATGGCGGCGTCCAACTCGAAATTCGCGGCGCGCTCGAACCCTGGCATGTGATGGGCGAGGAAGGCGCCGATGGCGGCACGGTGCGCTATGTCGACTCTTCGCTCGAACGCCTTCAGGTCAAGGCGACGGGCCTCGTTGCGGGTCGCCACGTCATCGCCTGCAACGGACGCCGCGTTCCGATGACCGGCATCGGCGTCCCGGGGGAGGCGGTGGCGGGCGTGCGCTTCAAGGCCTGGCAGCCGCCCTCCGGCCTGCATCCAACGCTGCCGGTCCAGGCGCCGCTGACCTTCGACGTGATCGACTGCTGGAGCCAGCGTTCGCTGGGCGGCTGCGTCTATCACGCGACCCATCCCGGAGGCCGCAATTACGACTCCTTCCCCGTCAACAGTAACGAAGCCGAAGCGCGGCGGCTGGCGCGATTTGAAGATCACGGACATACGCCCGGCCCGGTCGATCCGCCGCGCGAGGAGCCAGGCCAGGAATTTCCGCTCACGCTCGACCTGCGGAGGAGCATTGTTCGCTGAGCGCGACATCGAGACGGACCAAGCCTCCCAGCGCGTCGCGGCCTGGATCGCCGATTATGCGCCGACGCGCGACGCGCCTGACGAGCTGATCCATCGCGACGGCCGTCCGAGCGCGCACTGGCGCCAGTTCCTCGAATCGCTCGCCGCCTTCGGCGACGCCGGTCTGGAGCAGCGCTTCGCCGCCGCCGGCCGCCGCATCGACGACATGGGGATTTCCTACCGGGTTCATGGCGAAGCCAAGGAGCGCAGCTGGCCGCTCGGGCGTTTGCCGCTCCTGATACCGGAGTCGGAATGGCGCGAACTCGCGGCGGGAGTCGCGCAGCGCGCGGAGCTTCTCGATCGGATCCTGCACGACATCTATGGCGATGCGCGGCTTGTCGCCGAGGGCGTGCTTCCGGCCGCAGCTGTAACAGGTTCGCCGAACTTCATCCGGCCGATGTGCGGCGTGACGCCGCCGGGCGGACGTTGGCTTCGCTTTTACGCCGCCGACGTCGGACGCGGGCCGGACGGAAACTGGCGCGTGCTCGGCGATCGCGCGCAGGCGCCCTCCGGCGCCGGCTACGCCCTGGAAAATCGGCTCGTCCTGTCGCGCGCGCTGCCAAGCCTCTATCGGGACATGAACGTCGAACGCCTGGCGCCGTTCTTTCGGGACTTCCGCGCGAGCATTTCCCGCGCCGCGCAGCGCGTCGATCCGCGCATCTGCCTGCTGACGCCAGGGCCTTGGAGCGAAACCTATTCCGAACAGGCGCATCTCGCCCGTTATCTTGGTTTTGCGCTGGTTGAAGGCGAAGATCTCGTCGTGAGCGGCGGCAAGCTGCACGTGCGCACCATCGCCGGCCTGAAACGCGCCGACGTCATCTGGCGCCGCGTCGACGCCGACTGGTGCGATCCCTTAGAGCAGAACGCCGCGTCGCGGCTTGGCGTCGCCGGCATGTTCGACGCCATTCGCAAAGGCGCGGTGGTCGTCGCGAATATGCCGGGCGCCGGCGTGATCGAGTCGCGCGCGCTGATGAGCCTGATGCCGGAATTGTCGAAACGCGCGCTCGGCGAGAATCTTAAACTTTCGAATGTCGAAACCTGGTGGTGCGGCCGGGAAAAGGAACGCCGACAGGTTCTCGACGCGTTGAACGAATATGCCGTTGTCGGCGCCTTCGCCGACCGGCTGCCCGGTTTTGGCGAATGGCGCGAGGCGCTCGGCGGCGCGCTCTCCGGCTCGGAGCGCGCGCGACTGATCGACGCGATCGATCGGCGCGGCGTCGACTATGTCGCTCAGGCGCCGACAAAACTCTCCACGACTCCGGCCTGGATCGACGGACGCCTGTCGCCGAGGCCTTTCGTCTTGCGGGTTTTCGCCGCAGCGACGGCGGAAGGATGGACCGTGATGCCCGGCGGCTTCTGCCGCATCTCCAACCGGCCCGACGCGCGCGCCGTCTCGATGGACGCCGGCGCGCAATCGAGCGACGTCTGGGTGCTGACGAGCCGTCCGATCACATGGTCGACGCTGCTGCCATCGGGCGAAGATCCGCCGATCGTTCGCGCGCTCGGCAATCTGCCGAGCCGCGCCGCCGACAACCTCTTCTGGATGGGCCGCTATCTCGAGCGCGCCGAAGCGACATTGCGAATCGTGCGGACTCTCGCCGCGCGACTGATCGAGCTGCAGCACATCGATCTGCAAGGGCGCCAGTCGATTGAACGGCTCGCGCGATTGCTGATCGCCTGGGGCGCGGCGCCGGACGACCTGCCGGACCTCAACCCGACGCGGATCGCTCTGGCGGCGGCCGCCGACGCCGACGCCTATGGTTCGGCGCTGTCCGTCGTGCGCAACGCCAAACGCGCCGCGTCGATCGTGCGCGAACGCCTCTCCTATGATGTCTGGCAGCTTGTCGGACGCATCGAAGCGCGTCTGACGCGCGCCGGCGCGCGCGCCGTCACCGAGCCGGAAACGCTGGAGATCATCGAGCGTTCGCTGCATACGCTGGCCGCTCTCTCCGGACTGATCGACGAGAATTTCAATCGGGTCGCGGGCTGGAGCTTTATCGATCTTGGCCGCAGGATCGAGCGCGCCATCGGGACATGCCGTTTCGCCAGACAATTCGCCGGCGACGAGGCGACGGTCGAGACGCTCGACGCATTGCTCGATCTTCTCGATTCGCAGATCACCTACCGCTCCCGCTATATCGCCGGCGCGGCGCTCGCGCCGGTTCTCGACATGGCCATGCTCGATCCGTTCAATCCGCGATCGGTCGCCTTTCAAGCGATGCGGATTGACGAACATCTCGCCGCGCTGCCCTCTCTGCGCAGCGACGGCGTGATGGAGCCGCCCCGGCGGCTCTCCGTCAAACTGCGCGCCGAACTCGAGTCGGAGGATGCGCGCCGTTTGGACGCGTCGATGATTCTTGCGTGGGAGCAGCGCCTGATGACTCTCGCCGACAGGATCGCCGAACGTTATTTCTCGCATGGCGCCGATGGCGAAGCCAATTCACAGCCGTCGCGGATCGCGTGATTTACGATATCGCCCATCACACAACCTACAAATATGACGCGCCCGTCGCCTCGGCGCGCTGCGCCATGCGCCTGATCCCGCGCAACGATCGCGGCCAGACCGTACTGTCCAGCAAGATCGAACTCTCGCCGTCGGCTGAATTCATCAGCGACAGGATCGACTTTCACGGCAATCGCGTTTGCGAGGCGCGTATCCTCGAGCCTCACACCAGACTGCGCATCGCCCTTGCGGCGCGAGTCGACGTGGAACGGCCGCCGCCGCCCGCGCCGGCGCTGACGCCGGCTTGGGAGATCGTGAGAAACGCCGCCTACGCGTCCGACTCGCTCGCCGCGTCTTCACCCGCCCACTACATCTTCGCGAGCCGCCATGCGCCGCTGTTCGACACGGCGACGGACTATGCGCGCGAAAGCTTTGCGCCCGGACGGCCCATCCTCGAAGGCGCGATGGAGCTGACCAACCGCATCCACGCCGATTTCGCCTATGATCCGGAGGCGACGCATATTGCGACGCCCATCGTGCAGGCCTTCGATAGCCGCCGGGGAGTCTGCCAGGATTTCGCCCATATCATGATCGCCGCTCTGCGCGGACTTGGGTTAGCGGCGTCCTATGTCAGCGGCTATCTTCGAACCTATGCGGCGCCTGGCCAGGCGCGGCTGGAAGGCGCCGATTCGACCCATGCATGGGTCTCCGTCTGGTGCGGACCGGAATTTGGATTCATCGACCTTGATCCCACCAACGCCATGGCGGTTGGCAATGATCATATCGCGATCGCGATCGGGCGCGACTATGCGGACGTCTCCCCGATCGACGGCGTGATTCTGGGCGCCGGCAATCAGGATTTGGACGTGAGCGTCGATGTGAAGGAAGCCGCGATTTAAGAATCTGTTTGAACGACTCGGCTGTCATTCCCGACGCGCGAAGCGCGATCGGGAATCCAGAATCACAACATCAGTCGTTGGATCGGCTCTGGATTCCCGGTCAGGCCTTCGGCGCCGTTCCGCCTCGGCAAATCCGTTCGTGCGCCGAGGCCGCGCCGATCGCCTAAAGCCACGACACTTTTCCCGTGCCGATGTCATAGACCGCGCCGGCGAGCTTCACTTGTTGCGCGGCGACGGCTTCGGCGACGATCGGCTTTGCCGACCGCAAACGCCCAACGTTGTAGCGCACGTTCTGCGCGATCGCCGCGGCAAGCGGATCGGCGGCCTTCTGCTTTTCGACCAGGTCGATCGAAGGCTTGATCGCATTCACGAGCTGCGGAAGATGGCCCGGCAGTTTGGTCTTTTCCTTTAACACTTTGATCGTCGCGGCGACGGCGCCGCAATTGGAATGGCCGAGCACGACAATGAGCGGAATGCCGAGAATCTTCACGCCATATTCCAGGCTCGCAAGCCCGTCGGTATTGACGAAATTGCCGGCGACGCGAACGACGAAGAGATCGCCCGGACCCTGGTCGAAGGCGAGTTCCGGCGCGACGCGCGAATCCGAACAGCTCACCAGAGCGGCGAAAGGATACTGTGCCTGCGCGCGTTCAGCCCGGCCGGCGGACATGTCGCGGTTGATTGCCGTGTTGCCGACATATCGCGCGTTGCCGTCCACCAACCGCTTAAGCGCGTCGTCCGGCGAGACTGGCGCCGGGGCGGCGGCGCCGGGCGAAGATTGAGCGTAGGCGTCGGCCAAGCCGCCCATCAGGGCTGTCATCGCGCCCGAGGCGATCAATGATCGCCTCGACAAATGCTGCGAATGATCGTTGCACATATTTCTCTCCCCAGGGCGCGCACGCCCGCTCAAGCAAGAATCCGCCGATCGATTTGATCGATCGAACTGACGCCGGTCAAGGTCATCGCCACGCGCATGTCCTTGGCGAAAATCTCGAGCATATTCTCGACGCCGGCTTCCCCCGCCGCCGCCAGCGCATAGGCGGCGGCGCGCCCGAGCAGGACGCCTTTCGCGCCGAGCGCCAGCATGCGCACGACGTCCAATCCGGACCGCACGCCGGAATCGACAAAAACCTCGAGATCGTTCCCGACGGCGTCGGCGATCGACGGCAAGGCCTTGACCGTCGACAGCGCGCCGTCGAGCTGCCGTCCGCCATGGTTCGAAACGACGATTCCGTCCGCGCCGAACCGTACGGCGTCCCTGGCGTCCTCGGGATCCAATATGCCCTTGAGGATCAGTGGGCCCTTCCAGAATTCGCGGATCCATTCGAGTTCCGACCAGCCGATCGACGGATCGATGTTTTTGCCAAGCCAACCGATGTAATCCTCAAGTCCTGTCGACTTGCCGAGATATTTGGAGATATTGCCGAGATCATGCGGCCGGCCCCTGATTCCGACATCAAAGGTCCAGCGAGGCTTCGTCATCGCCTGAAGCATGCGCCGCGTTTTCGCGAAAGGCCCTGACAGGCCCGATTGGGCGTCTCGATAGCGCGACCCGTGCACGGGCAGGTCTACCGTGAAGACAAGGATTTCTACGCCGGCGCCCTGAGCGCGCTCCAGCATGGACTGCATGAAGCCTCGGTCTTTGAGAACATAGAGCTGAAACCAGATCGGGCTCGGGCAACTCGCCGCGACTTCTTCGAGCGAACAGACGGAAAGCGTCGACAGCACATAAGGAACGCCGCGTTTGGCCGCGGCGCGCGCCGCCTGGACCTCGCCGCGACGGGCGAACATGCCGCTCAGCCCCACCGGCCCCAAAATCACCGGAAGGTCGGAACGTCGACCGAACCACTCCGTCGAAAGATCGAGGCCGGAGACGTTTTTGAGCACGCGCTGCCTTAAATTCACGGCCCGCAGGTCCGCGACATTGGCTTGCAACGTGTCCTCGGCGCTCGCCCCGCCGTCGATATAATCAAACAAGAAGCGCGGCAGCTTGCGCTGCGCGGCCTTTCGATAATCCGAAGCCGAAGAAACGATCATTCGAGCCTCCAACGGGCCGCTGCGGTTGGAGGCATGGTTTCGCGCGTCACTCCGCGGCGTGCTGCTCCGGCAGGCCTCGCGCGAGCCGCTCCCGCTTCAGGAGTTCGGCGACGAGAAACGCCACTTCGATCGCCTGCTCCGCGTTGAGGCGCGGATCGCAATAGGTGTGATAGCGATCGCGCAGATCGCTCTCCGAAATGGCGCGCGCGCCGCCGGTGCATTCGGTCACGTCCTTGCCGGTCATCTCGAGATGGATGCCGCCGGCATAGGAACCTTCGGCCTGATGCACGGCGAAGAAGCTGCTGATTTCCGACATGATCCGATCGAACGGCCGCGTCTTGTAGCCGGCGGCGCTGATCGTGTTGCCATGCATCGGATCGCAGGACCAGACGATGTTGCGCCCTTCGCGCAGCACCGGCCGCACCAGCGCCGGCAGCGCATCCTGGATTTTATCGGCGCCGAAGCGGCAGATCAGCGTCAGCCTGCCGGGTTCGTTCTCCGGGTCGAGGACGTCGATCAGGCGCAGAAGCGCATCGGGCTTGAGGCTTGGACCGCATTTCAGTCCGAGCGGGTTTTTGACGCCGCGCACGAATTCAATATGCGCGCCGTCCTCCTGGCGCGTGCGGTCGCCGACCCAGATCATATGGCCGGACGTGGCGTAATAGTCGCCGGTCGTCGAATCGATGCGGGTCAGCGCCTGTTCGTAGCAGAGCAGCAGCGCCTCATGAGAGGTGTAGAAATCGGTGCCGCGCAGCTCCGGATGATGTTCCGGATCGAGGCCGATGGCGCGCATGAAGGAGAGCGTCTCGGTGATCTGATCGGCGAGCTTCTGATAGCGCTCGGACTGCGGGCTGTTCTTGACGAAGCCGAGCATCCAGCGATGGACGTTTTCGAGATTGGCGAAGCCGCCCGCGGCAAAGGCGCGGATGAGGTTCAGCGTCGCCGCCGATTGCCGATAGGCGAGCAGCTGTCGCTGCGGATCGGGCTCGCGCGCCTTCGTCGTGAAGGCGAGATCGTTGATGATGTCGCCGCGATAGCTCGGCAGTTCGACGTCGCCCTGCTTTTCGAGCGGCGCGGAGCGGGGCTTGGCGAACTGGCCGGCGATGCGCCCGACCTTCACCACCGGCGAGGCGGCCGCATAGGTCAGCACCACCGCCATCTGCAGGAAAACCCGGAAGAAGTCGCGAATGTTGTCGGCCGAATGTTCCGAGAAGCTTTCGGCGCAGTCGCCGCCCTGGAGCAGGAAAGCCTTGCCGGCGGAAACCTCCGCCAAATGGCGCTTCAGATTGCGGGCTTCGCCGGCGAAAACCAGCGGCGGGAAGCCGGCGAGCTGGCGCTCGACGTCGGCGAGCGCCGCCTGGTCCCGGTAGACCGGCGTCTGCTCGATCGGCAAATTCCTCCAGCTCGTTGGCGACCACCGTTCCACTTCGCAAAACTCCGCAAGATCAACGCCTCAACGGGCGCTTGGGCCGTCTCGAAGCGGCGCCAGCGGCGCTTATAGAGGATTATGACATGGAAGGCGACCCTTCCGCCCGTCCGCCGGGATTTGGCGAAGGCCGCGGCGAGCGGCTATAATCCAAACACGCGGGCGTGGCGTAGCGAGGGGACGAACCGGGGCGATGCCGTTTATTCTATCGCAGTTCATCGAGGCGAGCCGCTGGCTCGGCGCGCTCGTGGTGCTCGCCGTCCATACCTCCAACCTCTTCATCAACATCGCCGACATTA
>JAKFXD010000116.1 GCA_021731565.1 Methylocystis sp.
GTCGCTTCAGGCCGCACGCAACCAGATCGGGAATGACGATGCGCCCGTCAAATTCATGCACCGCCGTTCCATCGAGATCAGTCACCACCGCGCCGGCGCCGGCGAAATCGGTCTCCGCCAGAAACGCTCTAAGCTCGTCGTCAATCTGTTCCTTAAGCGCCATTCCGCGCTCCATCGCCTGTCGCTGCCGCTTCGACGGCGCCTGAGCAAGAGAGATAGTGGTTGGCCGCCATTCATCAAACTTGACCCGACCGGAGCTTGGTAGCGCCTGAGCTAATGGCTGATTTCCGGTTTTCCATTCTCAGCCGCCGCCGGGCGCCATGAACAGCGCCAAGGCGCATCCTGTCCCTCTGCCCCGCAACTGACGCGCATCTGTTCGTCCTCAAAGAATTTAACGCGCCGTGGAACAAGTCAGATCACCCGAGGTTTCGCTCAGAACATCTGCTTTCCGTTCCAGCTTTGCGGAGTTTCTTCATGGTCTCAAAACGCAAACCGCCGTCCTCCAACGGATCCGCAATCGTTGGCGCCGCGAAGAGCCCTAGCGATCAACCCGACATTCTCGCGGCCGAGACCGAGACGTCATATCGGCAGCCGCAAGGCGACGGCGGCGAAACCCATCAGACCGCCAACGCCGAGGTCGAGACGCTCACCACGCAGCAGGGCATTCCCATCTCGGACGACCAGAATGCGCTTCGGGTCGGCGCACGCGGCCCAAGCCTGCTCGAAGATTTCCATTTTCGTGAAAAAATCTTTCATTTCGACCACGAGCGTATCCCGGAGCGCGTCGTTCACGCGCGCGGATTCGGCGTGCACGGCTATTTCGAACTGACGAAGTCGCTCGCTGACGTGACGCGCGCCGATCTTTTCCAGCGCGTCGGCGAAAAGACGCCGGCTTTCGTTCGCTTCTCCACAGTGGCCGGCAGCAAAGGGTCCTTCGACCTAGCGCGCGACGTGAGAGGCTTCGCGGTGAAGCTTTACACCAAGGAGGGCAATTGGGATCTGGTCGGCAATAACATACCGGTCTTCTTCATCCAGGACGCGATCAAGTTCCCCGATCTGATTCATTCGGTAAAGGCCGCGCCGGATCGCGGTTTTCCCCAGGCGCAGTCAGCGCACGACAATTTCTGGGACTTCGCTTCGCTCTCGCCGGAAAGCTTCCACATGATCATGTGGATCATGTCCGACCGCGCCATCCCGCGCTCCTTCCGATTCATGGAAGGCTTTGGCGTGCACAGTTTCCGTTTCGTCAATGCAAAGGGCAAATCGACCTTCGTCAAATTTCACTGGAAGCCGAAGCTCGGGCTTCAGTCGGTGCTTTGGAACGAAGCGGTGAAGATCAACGGCGCCGATCCCGATTTCCATCGGCGCGATCTCTGGGAGGCCATCAAAGGCGGGCATTTCCCCGAATGGGAGTTCGGCGTTCAGCTCTTTGACGACGCATTCGCCGATCGCTTCGAGTTCGACATTCTCGACGCAACCAAGATCATTCCCGAAGAGCAGGTTCCTGTACAAATCGTCGGGCGCCTCGTGCTCGATCGCACTGTCGATAATTTCTTCGCGGAGACCGAGCAGGTCGCCTTCTGCACGCAGAACATCGTTCCGGGCATCGATTTCAGCGACGATCCGCTGCTTCAAGGCCGTAACTTCTCCTATCTCGATACGCAACTGAAGCGGCTGGGAAGCCCGAACTTCACCCATATCCCCGTCAATGCGCCTCGATGCCCGATGGCGCATTTCCAGCAGGACGGCCATATGGCGATGAAGAACCCGAAGGGCCGCGCCAATTACGAGCCGAACAGCTGGGGCGCGCTCGGCGGGCCGCGCGAAAATCCCGAGCGCGGCTTCACGTCATTCCCGGCGGAAGTAGCCGGGCCGAAGGCGAGAATGCGCTCGGAAAGCTTCGCCGATCACTACAGCCAGGCGCGGCAGTTCTTCATCAGCCAGACGCCGATCGAGCGTAAACATATCGGCGATGCGCTTACCTTCGAACTGAGCAAATGCGAACGGCCTGACATCCGCGCGCGCGTCGTGTCGCATTTGTTGAACATTGACGTTGCGCTCGCGAGACGCGTCGCCGACGGCTTGCGACTGGAGCTTCCCGAGCCAGCGAAGGCCGCGCGTCCGACACGGCAGGACCTTCCGCCTTCCGACCCGCTGAGCATTTTGAAACATCCGAAGTCTTTCGCAGGCCGCAAGCTCGGCCTGTTGGTGACGGATGGCGCCGACGCCAAACTGGTGAAGGCGCTGATCGAAGCGGTTGAGAAGGCCGGCGCCGTTTATGAGATCGTCGCGCCTTACATTGGCGGCGTTGTGCTCGACGACGGCGTCATGCTTGCAGCCGCGCAAAAGATCGACGGCGGTCCATCGGTGCTTTACGACGCCGTCGCCATTATCGCTTCCGAGACCGGCGCCGCCGATCTCGCCGCCGACGCCACCGCGCGTGACTTCGCAAGCGACGCTTTTGCGCATTGCAAATTCATCGGCTTTACGGATGCCGCCATGCCGTTGCTGGAGAAAGCCGGCGTCGCGGAGGCGCTTGACGAGGGCTGCTTGCGGCTCTCGTCCGGCAAGGACGCCGCGGCTTTCATCGCCGCCTGCGCCGAACTTCGTTACTGGCCAAGAGAGCTAACGGTCGATCTCGACGCTTGATGCGCGCCGATGCGGACGGCCGCGCATAACAGACAGCTCATCATCCGCGGCACAGAAGGAGCACTAAAATGCCAATGGCAAGCACAAACAGCAGCACGAAAAGGTTGAAACCCCGCGCGGGCGCGAAGACATCGTCCGACGCCTCCAAAAAGGCGGACGCCATCAAGCTCCTGAAGGAGGATCATCGGGAGGTGAAAACCTGGTTCAAACAGTACGAAAAGCTTGAGAACGAAGCCGAAAAGGAAGCGCTTGCCCAAAAAATTTGCGCCGCGCTGACTGTTCACGCCAAGATCGAGGAGGAGATATTCTATCCCGCGCTGCGCAAGAACATCGATGACGAAGAACTTCTCGACGAAGCCGAGGTTGAGCACGCAAGCGCCAAGCAGCTGATCGCCGAGATTCTTTCAATGTCGCCGCAGGACCAACTCTTCGACGCAAAGGTCAAGGTGCTTGGCGAATACGTCATGCACCATGTCCAGGAAGAAGAGTTGGAAATGTTCCCCGAGGCGCGCGAGAGCGAAGTCGATCTCGAAGCTTTGGGCGAGGAGTTGTCAAAGCGCAAAGCCGAACTGATGAAAAAAGCGGCCTGACCACGGCCGTCTGGACCCATTCAGGCCGCGGCGACAGGCGCGTCATGCGCATGCACATCGCGGCCCGAATGCTGGGCGATAATTTGCTTCGCCTTTTCTTCCTGCGCTGAATCTCGCGTTCGCACCCAGAGCAGCAGACCGCCATGGTCCAGTTGTTCCTGGAGATATTTTGCGTGACGCTCCTCCACAAATTCGCCGAGGACGGCGCCGATCAGTCCGCCGACTTCGGCGCCGACGACGCCGCTCACGAGAAGCATCGCGAGCGCTCCGCCTGACACGAGCGCCGCTCCCGCCGCCAGCGTCGCGCCGACATAAACGAGCGCGCCAACGAGCGCGCCATCTTTGACGCCCCGAGATTCTCTGGGCACATAGGCGACTCGCGGCGCCTGGTCGTCGTCTTCGACGTCTTCGACCTTCTCGTATTTGTGGCCAAGCTTGGCGACGACGGCTTCTTCGCCCGCGAGCAGGCTGATGTCGCCGAGATCGAATCCCGAATTCAGCAATTCGTTGACTGCGCTTTCAAGCGCATAGCCGTCTGAGAAAACGCCGACCACCTCTCGCCCTCGCCGCCCGTCCGCACCGCTCATGCCGCCCTCCCTGCCCCCGCGATCGCCTCGCGCCGAAGCTGACCGCCGCATCGGGGCTGTTCAAGGCAGAGTGCTGCCGAAGGACGGCCTTGGCAAGAGCCGCATTGACGCTGGCATGCGAAGCTCAGGATAGGCTAGGCGGATGAAGCGCCGGCCGAGGTCGCCAATAGGCAGAGGTATTCCCACGCCATCGTCGCGCCGGCGAGCGCGGTGATTTCGGAGACGTCATAGGCGGGGGCGACTTCGACGACGTCCATGCCGACGAAGTTGAGACCCGCAAGCTTGCGGATGATCGACTGCGCCTGCCAGGTGGCGAGGCCGCCGACTTCCGGCGTCCCCGTTCCGGGAGCGAAAGCCGGATCAAGCGCATCGACGTCGAAGGTCAAATAGACCGGCGCGTCGCCGACGCATTCGACGATCATCGAGGCGATGGCCGCAGGACCGATTTCATGCGCCTCCTGCGCGGCGACGATCGTGACGCCTTGCGCCAGCGTCCAGTCGTAGACCTCGCGCTGCACGGGCGAGCGGATGCCGATCTGAATCATCCGGCGCGGATCGACGACTCCCTCGTTGATGGCGTGATAGAACATCGAGCCATGCGCATAAGGTTGACCGAAACCATCGGGCCATGTGTCGACATGCGCGTCGAAATGGATCAGCGCCAGCGGTCCGCGCCGTCTTGCGCTGGCGCGCAGCAGGGGCAGCGTAATGCCGTGATCGCCGCCAAGCGTGACGAGATGCGCGTAGTTTGACGCTTGCGCCTCGATCAGCCTCAAACTTGCGGCGATGTCGCCCAGAGCGATAGCGAAATCGCCGACGTCGGCGAGCGGGAGATCGCACGGCGACGTCCAGTGCAAGGGATGTGCGCCGTCTATGAGCATTCGGCTGGCGTGACGAATCGCCTGCGGTCCAAAGCGCGCGCCGCTGCGATTGGTCGTGCCGATGTCGAAAGGGACGCCGGCGACGACGACCGCCGCATCGGCCCGCGCTTCGACGCCAAGGAAGGTCGGCCTCGCGGCGAATGTCGGCGTATCGCTCATGACGAACTGTCCAGCTTGACGAAGCGAAACACCGCCGCGGCGATCGCGCAAGTCCACCCGCCGCCCGGAGCGCCTTGCGCCGCCGCCGTCAGCGACAGGCTTTCGACGATCAGCTCGCTCGTTTCATAAACCTTCTTGCGCTCATTCCAGGCGGCGTCGGGATCGAATTCGATTCCAAGCGTCGACGCAAGCATCGTCGCCGCGAGGTCCTCCGCATAATCCCCGCTTTCGCGTTCGGTCATGCCAAAGCCGTGATGTTCCGAAATATAGCCATAGAGCGTCGGCCCTCTTGGCCGCGCCAGGCCGATGCTCGCCGTGATGCGCCGCCCAGGCTCGTCGGTCTCGGCGCGCGCCAGCACGGTGAAAGTGATTTCGCCGGGCTGAAGCGTCGCGACCCCTTTCTCGACGGGCACGAGATCGCACCCCGCCGGCAGAATGGAGGAGACCGCCACGAGATTTTGCTGTTCGATGTCCGCGTCGCGCAGCGCATATTCGAACGCTGTGAGACGATGACGATGCACGCCGACGCCGCGCGTCAGGAAGACGCATTGTGGTATGGGAAACATCGCGCGCTCCGTGGCGGAAGGGAAGCTGCGGTCTCAATTAGAAGAGGAAGGCCGCTCGCCCATATGCATGCTACCAAAATACGTCTATGGCCTCGCATGCGCGAACCGGTTAGCATCGTCAGGCTGGCTGCGGCCCGTTACCCTTGGCAAGATATCTCTGCGACATGAAAATTTTGCTGCTCGGCGGCTCCAACGCCGGAATCAGAGAAGGATGGGCCTTCCAGTTTCAACGGCAGGCGTCGGCGCATGAAGTCGAGAATCGATTTCTCGGCGCGGTTGGATCGCTCTACGGCTTGATGGCGCTGTTGAGGATGGAGCGCGAGGGTGCGGCGCCTCCGGAAATCGTCATCTTCGAATATTGTCTCAACGACATTCTGCTTTTCGCCGCCAATTGCCTGCGCGAGCCGCTCGTCGTCGATACGCTGGAGGCGATCGCGGCCTGCTGTGCGCGGCGGGGAATCCGGCTGATGTTTTTGTGCCTCGACCCATGCCAGGCGCCCTCATACGAGCTGCGCCGCGCAAGGCGACGCGCGCGCCGGCTCTACGCGCAAGCGGCGACGCGTCACGCGACGCCCGCCATCTGGTTGGAGGACATATTTCCCGGCGGGCCGACGGCGGCGCATTATCAGGATCAAAACCACCTGACGGTCGAGGCCTCGGCGGCGGTCGCCGCCGCGGTCCTGAGGAAATTGGGGGACGCCCAAATCCCCGCGGCGCGCGACGCGAAAATCCGTTTCGATTACGTCGACGCGGCGCGAGCGCAGGCGAGCGGCGCATGCGAGCGGCGCCACATCACATCCAAGGTTTTCGAAGGCGGCTTCATCCGCCTGAACCGACAAAGTGAAAGCCATTGGCCCGGAAACGGCCGGCTGGCTGCGTTAATGCTGCATTCCGACGAGACGAGCGGAGAATATCTTATTCGAGCGCCGCGATGCGCACGGCGCAAAAATCCGCGCTCGAAGATGCAGGAAATCGTCGCCAATCTGATGCTGTTGCATTATGTGTCGAGCGTGATCGCCACGGACCGCGGCGTCGTCATCGCCATGCCCGACGATGAAACGGCGCTAAGACGCGCACCCGAGGATGCGACGCTCCTCGCCGTTCCGCCGACGGCGCGGTTCCTCGATCAGACTCTCGATATTCACGCCGTGATCTACTGGCGTCCGCGATCGTTTGCGGAGCGAATCGCGGCGCTGTTATGGCGCCGGTGAGCCGCGGAGCGCCACGCTATTTCTTGCAGGCGGGCGTCGGCTGCAGGACGAGTTCCGTCATATCGCCGCGCAAGACGAAATCGCCATAGTCGAGTTTCAGAGCGCGCGAGACGCCGTTTGCATAGAGGTCGAAAGACAGCACGTAAATCGGCTGGCCGTCCTTCTTGCCGAGGTCGAAATAGGAAATGGCCACCGGCCAGCGACTGATGTTCTTGAGCTCGTCGACGCGTGCGGCCTTTTCCTGCGGCGGCTCGGTCGTCGGCCTGCCGATCACCGTCAAGGTGTCGAACGCCTTTTCGCCGTCTCCCGTGCCGTCGAAAACCCGTGCTTCAAGCAGATGTTCGCCGGCCATGGCCGTCGCGACGATTCTGCGCAAATGTTCGGTCGGAAAAAGCATCGGACCGGCGAGCTCCACGCGCGCGCGCTTGGGTTTCGAGAGGTCGACGGAAAGCCGAGCGTCGCTTGATTTTTTGGCTTTTCCATCAACTTCCTCGGCCCGCGAATTGTCGACCTTCGTCTCCACCTTGAATCGGAAATCGGCGCCGTCGCCGCCCTCGAAAGTCGCCGAGCGCATGTCGGAGAGCTTCGCCGCCCCCTCCGAGGGCTGCAGTTCGGTAATCTGGCGAAAATTCTGCACATAGCCTTCGCAGGCCGAACCCGCGAAATCAAAGGCGATACGCCCGCGCGCCTGGGCCGGCGCCTTGGCGCCGCTTGTCTTCAACAGGCTCAGATCATAAACGGCGCGATGGTTGGCGAGTGCGAGGGCGCTCTCCGCCAACGCCTCGCCGAGCGGCGTTCCCACGCAGATTGCGGCGGCGAGCACGCGTAACAATTTCATCGGACCTCTTTCGGCGGCGGCGAATTCGACGCCATTGCGTCGCACGTCGTAGGAAATTAGGGTCGCGCTTGCTTGGGAGCAACGACTTTCTCTTTGAAGAGGCGCCATGACCGCATCGTCCGATACGCCGCTTGCGCGGCTGAAAGATCTGGGGCTGACTCTTCCCAATGCGGCGGCGCCCGTCGCCAATTATGCGCCTTTCGTGCGCGCCGGCGCTCTGCTGTTCATTTCGGGACAGCTGCCGCTCGGCGTCAATGGCGTCGATCCCGCGCATCGCGGCAAACTCGGCGCCGGCGTTTCGCTTGAGGACGGGCAGTCCGCGGCGCGCCAGGCTGCGCTCAACGTCCTCGCCCAAGCCAACGTCGCCGTCGGCGATCTTTCCAGGCTGCGCGCGATCCGGCTTGGCGGCTATGTCAACAGCGCGCCCGATTTCGCCGCGCTGCCGCAAGTCGTCAACGGCGCATCCGATCTCGTCGCCGCCGTTCTCGGCGAAAACGGCAAACATGCGCGGTTCGCAGTCGGCGTCGCGCAATTGCCGCTCGACGCCGCCGTCGAAGTCGAGGGGATTTTCGAGATTCTGGCGTGACCAGGCCCGATCTTTCATGGCTGACGGCGCGGCCGATCGCGCATCGCGGCCTGCATGAAGCCGCCAAGGGCGTGATTGAAAATTCGATATCGGCGGCGCGCGCGGCGATCGCCGCCGGCTTTGGCGTCGAATGCGACGTCCAGCTGACCGCCGATGACGAACTTGTGGTTTTTCACGACGACACGCTCGAGCGCCTGACCGACGGCGCCGGCGCGGTCGCGACGCACCGGTCGGAAAAGTTGAGACGTCTCCGTCTGAGCGGCGGCAGCGACGCCATTCCAGGCTTTTCGGAATTTCTCGCGGCGATCGGCGGGCGAACCCCGCTCGTCGTCGAAATCAAGAGCGCGTTTAACGGCGACACGACGGCCGCGCTGCGCGCCGCGCAGGCGCTCGCGCATTACGACGGGCCCGTCGCGGTCGAAAGCTTCGATCCCGATCAGATCGCCTTTCTTCGCGCCCGCGCCGCGGCGTTGGGGATCGCGCATCGGCCGCTCGGCATCGTCGGCGAAGCGCAGTACAGCGAATCGGACTGGCCGCAATTGTCGGCCGCGCAGCGCGCCGAACTCACGCATTTCCTGCATTACAAACGCACGCTGCCGGATTTCCTGTCATGGAACGTGCGCGATCTGCCGCATGCGATTCCGCTGCTGCTGCGCGACGCTCTCAGGATTCCGATAACCGCCTGGACCGTGCGCTCGCCGGAATTGGCGGCGCGGGCGAGAGAGTGGACCGACCAGATCGTCTTTGAGGGGTTTGCGCCATAGAACGCGCGTTATCGGGCAATCGCCAATCCGTTGACCGGTTCAAGCCCGCGCATCTCCTTAAGTTCGACGCGAATGTTGTAGTCGCTGGCGGCCTTTATGAAGTCCTGAATGGTTTCCATGATGTCCTGATCGATAAAGCCGGCGCGCGCGCCGTCGATCACGAGATAGCTGTTCTCCTCGATGTCCTCGAGATAGTTGCGCAGCTGCGCCTTGTTGAGGAACGACACGTCCTTTTGCAGGCGCAGAAGGTAATTGCGGCCGTCACGCGTCAGCGTGAACGCCGAATGATAATTGGCGCGCAAGACGAAGAAGAGGCCCACGGCCATGCCGATGGCCATGCCTTTGAGAAGATCCGTCAAAAGAATTGCGCCGACCGTCATTGCGAAGGGCGCAAACTGGTTGAAGCCCTTTTCATATTGCTGAATGAAGAGCTTTGGCTTGGCGAGCTTATAGCCGGTCAAGATCAGCACCGCCGCCAGACAGGCGAGCGGAATCAAATTGAGCACGCTCGACAGGAACATTGCGCTGAGCAACAGCAGCACGCCATGAAAAAAAGCTGCCGCCTTGGTGTGTGCGCCCGCGTCTATGCTGGCGGAGCTGCGCACGATCACCGCTGTGATCGGCAGTCCGCCCAACATTCCGCTCAAGAAATTGCCGACTCCTTGCGCCTTGAGCTCCTGATTGGTCGGCGCGACTCGCTTGAGCGGATCGAGCTTGTCGACCGCCTCGAGACTGAGCAGGGTTTCAAGACTGCCGACCAGCGCCAGAGTCGCGGCCGTCACATAGATATGAACGTCGATCAGCCGGGAATAATCCGGAAAGCTGAATTCACGCGCGAAATCGATCGGTCCGAAGATCGCCGGAACGTTCACGAGATGCTGCGGCGCGATCGCCAGGGAGGGAAACAACGTCTGAGCGACGAAATTGTAGCCGACGCCAAACAGCACCGCGACCAGCGGGCCAGGCGCCAGCGAAAGGTAACGGTTTTTCTTGATGCGCGACGTGTCCCAAAGCAGCATGATCGCCACGGAAACGAGGCTGACGATCACCGCTCCTGTCGAGAAGGAATGAAAGGCGTCCCAGAGAAAGGACAGACGCGTGTGGCTGTCGTCCTCGAGGAAGGACAGATCGGTCTCGGCATCGGCGTCATAGCCGACGGCGTGCGGCAGCTGCTTCATGATCAGGATCAGACCGATCGCCGCAAGCATGCCCTTGATGACGGCGGAGGGAAAAAACGCGCCGATGACGCCCGCCCGCAGAAAGCCCATCGCCAATTGCAGCAGACCCGCCAGCGCCACGGCGAGCAGCATGGCGTCGAAGCCCAGCTTTTCGACCGCGTTCGCGATAATGACGGTAAGGCCTGCGGCGGGTCCGGAAACGCTCAACTGGGAGCCGCTCAGAATCGAGACGACGAGGCCGCCGATGATCCCAGCGATAATTCCGGAGAACGGCGGCGCGCCGGAAGCTACGGCGATGCCAAGGCACAGCGGCACCGCGACCAGGAACACCACGACGCCCGCCGGAAGGTCGCGATCGAGATAGCGGTAATAGTAGTCGAAATGCCTCCTGAACACGCCTGAATTCTCCTATTGAGGGCTTCGCGCCTTAAGCGGCTGATCAGCAATCCTCGCCGCCATGTTGCTGATAAATGGCGTCGACGTCGCTGCCCGGCGGCAGGGTGATGAGCTGATGCAGAATGCCGTCGTCGAGTCCGAACACCCAGCCGTGCAGCATCGGTCGCTGATCCTCTTTCCAGGCGGTCTGCACAATGGAGAATTGCGACAGACGCATCACCTGCTCGATGACGTTGATCTCGACGAGTCGATTGGCGCGCTCGGTCTGAGAGTTGAGCGCATCGATCTCATCTCTATGGATCCGATAGGTGTCTTTAATGTGCATCAGCCATTTGTTGAGCAGCGCCAGATCGGGGCGCTGCCGGTCGAGGGCGGCGCGAACGCCGCCGCAGTTATAATGACCGCAGACGATGACATGCGGAACCTTGAGCACCTGCACCGCATATTGAATGACGCTCAAGCAATTGAAGTCCGTGGCGATCACCTGATTGGCGATGTTGCGATGCGCAAAAATCGCCCCCGGTCGCGCGTTGACGATAATGTCGGCGGGAACGCGGCTGTCCGAACAGCCGATCCACAGAAATTCCGGCTTCTGATCGGCCGACAGGCGCTCGAAATAGCCGGGATCACGCTCCCGAACCTCTTCGGCCCAGGCCTTGTTCTCGAGTAACAGTTTTTCGAAGGCTTTCATCCGAGGCCCGATGGTTTCTCTGCCGCCGCGATGAGAAGCGTTGCGGCTGCGACAGCAATATGACAGCGACGCAAGCCGCCTGGAACGGGAGCGCGAACCAGGATGTTGTTCACAGGCGTTGAGAGGCGCCCTCGCTCAAGCACGGCCGACTCTACGAAGGTCTCATCGGCGGGACAAGTCCGCCGGCTCATATTTGAATGGCGCCACGCCGGCGTCGTCGGCGCTGCAAGCCAGTCGCCGCTGCGGGTTATACCGGCTGGACGGCGCACAGCTCCCGCCAGACTTGCGGCAGTGCGGCGATGATATCGTCAGCGATCAGTCCGGGACCGAAAATCTCAGCGGCGCGCGCATGCATCCAGGCGGCGCAGGAGGCGGCGAGAAAGCCGTCCATGCGCTGCGCCAGCAAACCGGCGATGATTCCCGTCAGAACGTCGCCCGAGCCTGCGGTGGCGAGCCAGGGCGACGCATAGGGCAGGATGGAGGCGCGACCGTCGGGCGCGGCGACGACCGTGTCCGCCCCTTTGAACAGCACGACCGCACCGCTCGCCTTCGCCGCGGCGCGCGCCTTGTCGAGTTTCGAGCGGCAATCGCAATTAACGTCGCAAGTGGAGAAAAGTCGGGCGAACTCGCCGGCGTGCGGGGTCATCACCACCGGCCCGGGGGCCGCGCGCGTCGCCCGCCACAGGCGCTCCGGATCGCCGGCGAAGCTCGAGAGCCCATCGGCGTCGAGCACGGCGGCGCGGCGATAGGCCTGCGGCGCAAGCGCGGTTTCGACCTGGGCGCAGCTTTCCTCGCTCACGCCCAGACCCGGACCGATCGCGACGGCGTTCTTACGCTCGTCGGCGAGAACCCTGGCGAGCCCTTTTGCGCCGTCGGACGGCCGAACCATGACCGACGTCAGCGCGCTGGCGTTGACCGCGAGCGCTTCCGTAGGGCTCGCGAGCGTGACGAGGCCGGCGCCGGCGCGCAGCGCCGCAGCCGCCGAAAGCCGCGCGGCGCCGGTGAAAGAGGCGCCGCCGGAGACGACCAAGGCGTGGCCGCGCGAATATTTGTGGCCTTCGATCTGCGGCAGGGGCAGCGCAGCGCGCCATAGCTGGGGCGTGTTGACGAAAGCCGTAAAGCCGATCGATTCGAGCGCCGAAGACCGAATGCCGATATGCGCGCAGATGAGCTGGCCACAATGCAAGCGGCCCGGAAGCAGCAGATGGCCGGTCTTCACTCGGAAGAAGGTGACGGTCGTATCGGCCTCGACCGCGGCGCCGCGCACCGCGCCCGTGGTGCCGTCGACGCCGCTCGGAATATCGACGGCGAGGACATTCTGCCCGCTTTCGCGACGCCAGCGGTTGAGGCGGCGGACCAGATCGCAGGCGTCCGGGTCGAGGTCGCGCGCCAGCCCCGTGCCGAACAGCGCATCGATGACGAGATCGATTCCCTCGAAGCGGCACTCGAGCGCGGAAGCGACCGGACAGGGCCATGAGGCGGCGGCCCGCGCCGCGTCGCCACGCAATTTATCGAGCGGCGTCAGCGAGGCGACGCGCACCTTGTAGCGCTGCGCGCGAAGCAGCCGCGCCGCGACAAAGCCATCGCCGCCATTATTGCCCGGACCGCAAAGCATCAGGACCCGCCGCCCGCTGGTGCGCTGAAGAATTTGGCTGGCCGCCTGCGCGATCGCCGCCGCGGCGCTCTCCATCAGCGTCATCGCCGGCACGCCGCTCTCGATCGTCAGGCGGTCGGCGCGCGCCATTTGATCCGTCGTGAGAATTTCGAGCGGGAGAGCAGAGGGCATGGCGCGATGGTGACCGAAGGGCGTCGCCCGCGCAATGGGCGCCGCCCATAAGATAAACGTATCGCACGTTAATGCGGCGCCGCATTTCGCCACGCGCGCCTTTCCGCTATGTCGGCATGATGCTGAGCGTCGTCTTGATCGCCTTCGACTCTCCCAAGGCGCCGTTGCGCCGCGAATCCGTGGCGCGCAGCCTCGAGTCGCTGATCGACTCATGCTTGCAGGGGCTCGTCGCCGACGCGATAATCGTCGCTGAGCCCACCGGAGGTCTTGAAGGCGTCGCCGACGAAGCCGGCTGCGCGCTGATCGAAGCGCCGCGCGCCGACGGCGTTGCGCAAGCGCTGAAGGCGGCGCGGCGCGAGCATGTCTTCCTTCTTCTCGCGGGATTTGCGGTGGAGCGCGGGTTCGCCGAGGAGGCGCAGGATGTTTTTGCCTATGGCGACACAAGCCGCGCCCGCACCCTTCGTCTGGCTCCGGACTCCTTGATGACCCGCCTCGCGCCCGGTCTGGCGCGCCCCGTCGGACTCATCGCCGCCAAAAGCGCGATTGCCGGCGCCGATAACGCGGATTTCGGCCGACTCGCGCGCAAATTTCGCGGCGCGGACCTGACGACCCGCGCCCGTCGCGTCTGACAGGCTTCAATTCGCGAAAGCGTTGCAGGCGTCGATGCTGCCCGTGCGCAAGCCTTTCAGCAGCCACTGGGTGCGTTGCGCGGCGGAGCCATGGGTGAAACTGTCCGGCACGACATAGCCGCGCGTCGCTTTTTGCATGCGATCGTCGCCGATCGCCTGCGCCGAAGCGACCGCCTGCTCGATATCGCCCTCTTCGAGAATTGGCTTCTGCTTGTTGGCGTTATTGGCCCAGACGCCGGCGAGGCAGTCCGCCATCAACTCCGCCCGCACGGAAAGCGCGTTGGCTTCCGACCGGCTGCCGGCCATTTGCTGCGCGCGCTGCACCTTCGGCAAAATGCCCAGAAGATTCTGAATGTGATGCCCCATCTCATGTGAGATCACATAGGCGTAGGCGAAATCGCCGCCGCCGCCGAACCGGCGCTGCATGTCGCGGAAGAAGGACGTGTCGAGATAGATGCGCTGGTCGAGCGGGCAGTAGAACGGCCCCATCGCCGACTGCGCCGTTCCGCAGCGCGACTGCGTATAGCCGCTGTAGAGAACGAGCCGCGGCGGCCGGAATCGCACCCCCTTCTGCTCCGGCAGCACCTGCGACCAGACCTGCTCGTTGGAGCCCACCACTTTCGCGACAAAACTGCCCAGCTGATCGGACGGCGCGCTTTGCCGCGGCGTCTCCTGGCGGGGCAGCGCCGCCTCCCGATCCGGGCGCATATTGTTGATCATCTGCGCGCCGCCGATGAGAATCGCCGGATTGATGCCGAGCGCCCAGCCGATCAGTCCGAGGATCACCATCGTGCCAAGGCCGATGCCGCCGGCGCCCATACGCGGCCCGCCCGCGATCGTTGGACCCTGGCCGCGGCGATCCTCGATATTTTCGGACGACTGGAGATCTTCCCATTTCATAACGTCACGCTCCGACCGACGCCCAGGGGCGCTGGGACCATTATTTAATCGAGCCGGCCGGCTCTGGGTAGAGCGGCGCGCCGAAGCTGCCGACGCTCAAGGCGCGCCCCATTCCCTTGGCCATTCTTCCCGCAGCCGGCCGCCGAGCCGCACCGGGGAAATCATGGTGGCGAGCCCATTGGAGCCGATTTCGGCGGCCACGCCGCAGAAGGTCGCCTCGCCATTCGCGGGCTCATAGCGCGCGCCGGGCGTCTTGCGCAGAAAGCGGCGCAGCGGCTCCTCCTTGTCCATGCCGACGACGGAATCATAATCGCCGGTCATGCCGGCGTCGGTCTGATAGCCGGTGCCGCCCGGCAGGATCTGCGCATCGGCGGTCGGCGTATGGGTGTGCGAGCCGATCACCACGGACGCGCGGCCGTCGACGAAATGCGCCATCGCCATTTTCTCGCTCGACGCCTCGGCGTGCATGTCGATGATGATCGCGTCGCATCCAACGCCCAGCGGACAGGCGCCAAGCTCGCGTTCGATCGCCGCGAAAGGATCGTCGAGCGCCTCCATGAACACGCGGCCCATCGGGTTGACGACGAGCGCCTGCCGCCCGCCGCCCGCGGAGAAGACGCCGGCGCCCCGCCCTGGCGTTCCCGGCGGGTAATTGATCGGGCGCAGAAGCCGGGGCTGGCGTTCGATGAAGACGAGCGCCTCGCGCTGGTCGAAGGCGTGATTGCCGAGCGTCACGCAATCCACGCCAAGGCCGAGCATTTCGTCGCAGATCGCTTCGGTGATGCCGAACCCTCCGGCGGCGTTCTCGCCATTGGCGACGATGAAGTCGAGCGCCCATTTTTCGCGCAGCCTTGGGACAAAGCGCGACATGGCCGCCCGGCCGGAACGGCCCAGAACGTCGCCGATGAAGAGAAAGCGGAGCGGCGCGGATTTCGACATGGACCGTCTTAGCCTGCGCGCGCCACGAGAGCAAAGCGACGCGGCGGTTGCGCGGCGGCGCGGCGTTTCATAACTGGGTGGGGCTGATGTAACATCCCTTTCCATTGAAAGCGCCGCCACACATGCAAGACGCCGCCGAACGCCCCGCCGTCCTGACGCAAAGCGACGCGCCGGCGCGGCCTTACGTGGTTTTCGAGGACGGCCGCGGCGGCGGGCAGGCGCTGCTCTTCGACGAGCCGGAGGAGATCATCGTCGCGCGCGCGGCGAAAGACGTCTCGGCCGCCTTCGAGCGCATGGAGGCGGCCACCGCGCGCGGCCTCTATCTTGCCGGCTACGCCGGCTATGAACTGGGCTATGCCCTGGAGCCGAAATTCGCGAACCAAACGACGCCGACGGCGCGCACGCCGCTGCTCCTCTTCGGCGCCTTTCGGGCGCCGCGGCCCTGGTCGCTGCCGCTCACCGAGAGCGCCGCGCCGAACATTCCGCTTTCGCCCGCCTGGACGCAGGAAGATTACACGAGCCGCTTCAACAAATGCCGCGAATATATTTTCGCCGGCGACGTCTATCAGATCAATCTCACCTTCCCGCTTTACGGTCGCTACGTCGGCGATCCGCTTGCGCTCTATCGCGGCCTGCGCAAGCGCCAGCCGGTCGCCTATGGCGGCGTCGTGGCGCTGGAAGCTGAAACCGTCGTCTCGCTGTCGCCGGAAGTGTTCTTCGAGGCGCGGGGCCGCGCCATCCGCGCACGCCCGATGAAGGGCACGGCGCAACGCGGCGTGATGCCGACCGAAGACATGGCGCGGGCGCAATATCTCGTCGAAGACGAAAAATCGCGCGCCGAAAATCTGATGATCGTCGATCTCTTGAGGAACGATCTCTCTCGCCTCGCCGTCGTCGGCACGGTGAAGGTCACCGATCTCTTCACCATCCAGACCTATCCGACGCTGCATCAAATGACATCCGGCATCGAGGCGCGGCTGCGCGACGACGTGACGCTGAAGGATCTGTTCACCGGGCTTTTCCCTTGCGGCTCGGTGACCGGCGCGCCCAAGATCCGGGCGATGGAGATCATCCGCGATCTCGAATGCGCGGCGCGCGGCGTCTATTGCGGGGCGCTCGGCGTGATCGCGCCGGACGGCGACGTCCGTTTCAATGTCGCGATCCGGACGCTGACGATTTTTCCGGACGGCGAACTTATCTGCAACGTCGGCTCCGCCATCGTCGCCGATTCCCGCGCGCGCGAAGAGTATGAGGAATGTCTGATCAAGGCGCGCTTCCTTGCGGGCGCGAGAACGACTTCGGACTGATCGAAACGCTGCTGTGGACACGCGACGAGGACTTCGGCTTGCTGGCCGAACATCTCGCGCGGCTTGCGGCGTCGAGCGCCGCGCTCGGCTTCGCCGATGATGAGGCGCGAGTCCGCGATGCGCTGAACGCCGCTGTCGCAGGCGCGTCGAGCGGGCGCCTTCGCGTGCGGCTGGTCCTTGCGCGCGACGGAACGATCGAAACCAGCGTCACGCCGATCGAGCCGATTCCGCCCGATGCCGTCTGGC
>JAKFXD010000117.1 GCA_021731565.1 Methylocystis sp.
CTCGATGACGCCGGCGTGCGACATGGCGCGCAGAATTTCCGGCGCGCGGCGCGCGAGCAGCAGCTTCATCAGTTCGGCGCGAATACGCTCGCGCGACAGGCGCGACAGGTTTTCCCGCGCGACGATCGACTCATGCAGGCCTTCGCGGTCGAACGGCCCTTCGCCATGCGAGGCGTTGAAGCGAAAGAAGCGCAATATGCGCAGATAGTCCTCGCGAATGCGCGTCGCGGCGTCGCCGATGAAGCGGACGCGCCGCGCCTCAATGTCCGCAAGGCCGCCTGTGTAATCGTGAATCTCGCCGTCGGGCGAGAGCGACAGCGCATTGATGGTGAAGTCGCGGCGCCTGGCGTCCTGTTCGAAATCGCCGCCGAAACGCACCTTGGCGAACCGCCCGTCGGTCTCCACGTCTTCGCGCAACGTGGTGACTTCATAGGGCGTTCCAGCGACGACGATGGTCACGGTGCCGTGTTCGATCCCCGTCGGCACGCCTTTGAGGCCGGCGTCGCGGGCGACCGCAAGCACAGCGTCCGGCAGCGCGGTCGTGGCGAGATCAATCTCGTGGGGCGGCAGGCCGAGCAAAGCGTCGCGCACGGCGCCGCCGACGACCCGCGTCTCCGCGCCGGTCCGGGCGAGCGCCGCGAACAGCGTCGCCAAACGCGGATCGTCGAGCAGACCCTGCGCCGGATTCATTCGAAACGACCCGGCTTCAATTTTCCATTTTCGACATGGGCCGGCACATAGGCGCCCTGGTTAAGGCGGGTGAGGCCGAGCGTCACGACGCCGACAATGGCGATGAGGAGGCCAGCGATCGTCAGCAGCGAGACGATCCTGCCATGCCAGAGTTCGCGAACGAAGGGCCAACGCCGCTGCAGCAAATGGAACAGCGCATAGGCGACGAAAGGCGTGAGAAAGAGCAGGGCGGTTTCGACGATTGCGCGCCACATGGGCGAGAGCGCCTTTTTTGAATGAGAGCCGGCGGCCAACTATACATGCAGTCATATACATGGCGTGGGACAGTCGGCGGTTTAATGCGGAACGCATGAACAAACTGTCACGTGCAAATCAGCGCCCAAGCGACAAAATGCCCCCATCGCGCCGGTTGCGCTTGAATTGCGGGGGCGGAGCGATCAAGATTGCAGGTGGCCATCCATCCCGTCGCTTCGCCTTGAAAATCCGCGCGAAGCCCCGCGGGGTTTCGGATCGACACCCGGCGGAACTGGGCAGCTCCGCCGTCGACGCGCCCGATCTCCTCATCGACAGGCTGCCAGAGCAAGGCTGAAATGACCTCACTCGACACCCAGACGACCTCGCTCGAATCGGCCGTCGTCCAATCCGCCGAACGCGCGCTGGACCATATCGGACGCGCCCGCGCCGCGATCGGCGCCGTCATTTTCGGTCAGGACGAGGTCGTCGAGCAGGCGCTGGTGACGATACTGGCCGGCGGCCATGGGCTGCTCGTCGGCGTGCCTGGCCTCGCCAAGACCAAGCTTGTCGAGACGCTGGGCCGCGTGCTCGGCCTCGCCGAGCAGCGGGTGCAGTTCACGCCCGACCTGCTCCCCGCCGACATTCTCGGCTCCGAAGTGCTGGAAGAAGGCGCGGATCGATCGCGCTCGTTCCGCTTCATCAAGGGACCGATCTTCACACAGCTGTTGATGGCCGACGAAATCAACCGCGCCTCGCCGCGCACGCAATCGGCGCTGCTGCAGGCGATGCAGGAACACCACGTCAGCGTCGCCGGCAAGCGCCACGATCTGCCGCGGCCCTTCCATGTCCTGGCGACGCAGAATCCGCTGGAGCAGGAGGGCACCTATCCGCTGCCCGAGGCGCAGCTCGACCGTTTCTTGATGCAGATCGACGTGCATTATCCCGACCGCGCCAGCGAGCGGCGCGTCCTGCTGGAGACGACCGGCGAGACCGTCGCCGAAGCCAGCCGGGCGCTCGACGCCGAAGAGCTGATGGCGACGCAGCGGCTCGTGCGCCGGCTGCCGATCGGCGAAAAGGTCGTCGACGCGATACTCGATCTCGTTCGCGCCGCCCGTCCCGATGAGGGCGATCCGGACATCGCGCCGCATGTGGCTTGGGGCCCGGGACCGCGCGCCGCGCAGGCGCTGATGCTGGCGACGCGCGCTCGCGCGCTCGTCACCGGCCGGCTTGCGCCCTCGATCGACGACGTCGCGAAACTCGCCGCGCCGGTGTTGCGCCACCGCATGGCGCTCAATTTCGCCGCGCGCCGCGAGATGACCGTTTCCGACGTAATCGAAACCCTCGTGACGCGGATTGGGTGACGCATCCCGCATGCGTCCTCCTTCGCCGTCATCGCGAGACCGCCGCGCCATCTGCGAGAGGGCTGACGATGTTCGCTGACGTCGCCACGCGCGCCTATGACCCGGCGCAGCGCAAGCCTGCAGACGGCGCCGCGGCGGCCGATCTCGCCAGCCGAATGCCGAGGCTCGTCGCCCGCGCCCGCGAGATCGCGGCGAGCCTCGCCTATGGCGTTCACGGCCGCAAGCGCGCCGGCGTCGGCGAGACCTTCTGGCAGTATCGGCCGTTTACGTCCGGCGAGGCGGCGCATCGCATCGACTGGCGCCGCTCGGCGCGCGGCGATCAGCTCTATGTGCGCGAGCGTGAATGGGAGGCCGCGCATGACTATTTCCTGTGGATGGATTGCTCGCCCTCCATGGCCTATGGCTCGTCCCTCGCCGCCGACGACAAGCTTTCGCGCGCCGTGACCCTCGGGTTGGCGCTCGCCGACGTGCTCGTTCGCGGCGGCGAGCGGGCGGCGGCGCTTGGCCTGATGGCGCCGGTCTCGGCCCGTGACGTAATCGACCGGCTCGCGCGCGCGCTGGCCGAGAACGCGGTGAATGCGGCCCGCGACGATCTTCCGCCACAGGCGGCGATGCGCCCGCGCGCCCGGGTCGTGCTGATCTCCGACTTTCTCGTCGAACCGGACGCGCTTGCCGCGCGTCTGCGGCGCTTCGCCGACGCCGGCGCCTCCGGGGCGGTCCTGATGGTGACCGATCCCAGCGAAGAGACGCTGCCCTTCTCCGGCGAGACCGTATTTGTCGACACTGACGGCGGACCCGCCTTCCACGCCGGCGACGCGCGGAGCCTGCGCGCAGCCTATGCGCGTCGCTTTGAAGCCCATCGCGACGCCGTGCGCCGCGCCGCCCAACGCGTCGGCTTTATCTTCCTGCAGCATCGCACCGACAGGCCCGCCGCCGAAGCGGCGCTGGCGCTGGCGATGGGATTGCTCGCGGCGGATGGCGTTGGCTTCGAGGAGCGGCGCTGATGTTTTCCTTCGCCGCGCCGCTTGCTCTGTTCGGCCTCCTTGGCCTGCCGATCATTTATTGGCTGTTGCGGGTGACGCCGCCGCGCCCGCGCGAGATCGTCTTTCCGCCGACGAAAATCCTGCGTGAGCTGAAGCCGAACGAAGAGACGCCGGCGAAGACCCCCTGGTGGCTGATGGCGCTGCGGCTCGCGCTCGCCGCGGCCCTGATTTTCGCAATGGCGGGGCCCGTCTGGGCGCCGAGCGGAATCGTCGCGTCCTCAGCGCCGACGCTGATCGTCATCGATGACGGCTGGCCGGCGGCGCCGACATGGGAGCGACGCGTTGAAGGCGCCGCATCCATCATCGAGTCGGCCGCGCGCGCCGGCGGTCCGGTCGCCGTTGCGCTCGCCTCCGAGGCCGCCGCGCCTGTTCCAGGAGACGGATCGCGCGCCATGGAGAAATTGCGCTCTGTGCGCCCCAAACCGTTTCTGCCGGAGCACAAGCCGATCGGCGAACAGGTTCTGGCCTTCGTCCGCGCGCATCATGCCGCGCGGCTGGTCTGGATCAGCGACGGCGTCGCGCAGGGCGACGCGGCGGGCTTCGCGCGCGCATTGAAGGGGTCTGGCGCCAGCGGCGTCGAGGTCTATGTCGAAAATCATGCGCCGCGCGCGCTCGCCGCGCCGGCCAATGACGCCGCTGCGCTCAGCGTCGACGTGCTGCGCGCCGGCGCCGAGGAGTCGACTTTTGTCGACGCGCTCGACGCCAAAGGACGGACGATCGGCCGCGCCGCCGTGGATTTCGGGACGGCGTCGCGGGTTCGGGCGAAAATCGATCTGCCGGTCGAACTGCGCAACGAAGTGAGCCATCTGCGCATCGAAGGCGAGAATTCCGCCGGCGCGGTCGCGCTTCTCGACGCGCGTTCGAAGGTAAGGCGCGTGGCGCTGGTCAGCGGCGACGGCGCCGACATGGCGCTGCCGCTGCTCTCGCCGCTCTATTATCTCGAGAAGGCGCTCGCGCCCTTCGCCCAGATCCGAACCGCGCGTCCGGGCGCCATCGATCCGGTGCAGGCGCTGCTCGCCGAGAATCCCAACATCATGGCGCTCGCCGATGTCGGCCTCGCGCCCGGAGAGACCTTCGACGCTCTGTCGCGCTTCGTCGAAGAAGGTGGGACGCTGGTGCGCTTCGCCGGGCCGCGCCTCGCCAACGCCGACGATGATCTCCTGCCGGTCCGTCTGCGCCGTAACGGCCGCGTGCTGGGCGGCGCCATGTCCTGGGAGGAGCCGAAAGCTTTGGCCGAGTTCGACGCGACCAGTCCCTTCTTCGGCTTGACCGCATCAAAAGACGTCACGGTGCAGCGGCAGGTGCTCGCCGAGCCCGATCCGGGACTCGCTGACAAGACGTGGGCGCGCCTTTCCGACGGCACGCCGCTGGTCACGGCGGAGCGGCGCGGCAAGGGGCTGATCGTGCTGTTTCACGTCAACGCCGACGCCAATTGGTCGAATCTGCCGATCGCGGGACTCTTCGTCGACATGCTGAAACGGATCAGCGCCATGGCGGGAGAATCGGCGCCCGCGGGCGGCGAACGAACTGACGCCGTCGCCGATCAGTCGGCCTTGGCGCCGATGCGCGTTCTCGACGGATTTGGCGCGCTCGGCGCGCCGGGCCCGACCGCGCAGAGCATTCCGCCGGGCTTCGAGGGTCCGGCGAGCGCTGAACATCCACCCGGCCTATACGGCGCGGGGGAGGCGTTCGTCGCCGTGCAGACGTTGCGTCCCGCCGATGACATCAGCGCTTTCGATTTCGCCGGCGCCGGGCTGACCGCGAGCGCTTTGCGATCGGGCGCGCAGCTCGATCTGCGCGGGCCGCTGCTCCTCTTCGCGCTTATCGCCTTCATCGCCGACGCGCTGATCGCCATGGCGCTCGGCGGGAAGCTGCGCCTGCGGCCCTTCGGCGCCGCGACGGCGGCGCTGCTGGCGCTACTCTGCGTGACGGCGACAATCGATGAAACGCGCGCCGAGCCCGCGCCGAAATCAGCCGCCACTCAGCGGGAGAAGGACGCCGCGCTGACGACGCGGCTCGCCTATGTGATCTCGGGCGACGCCCGCATCGACGAAGCTTCGCGGCTGGGCCTTGAGGCGCTCTCGCAGGCGCTCAATTCGCGCACTTCCTTCTCGCCGGGAGAGCCGGTCGGCGTCGATCCGGCGAAAGACGAACTCGCCTTTTATCCCATGCTCTACTGGCCGATCGTCGCCAGTGCGCCGCAGCCGTCGGCCAAGACGGCGGCGAGAGTCGCCGCCTATATGAAGCAGGGCGGCACGGTCGTCTTCGATACGCGCGATGCGCTCTCGCAGCGCGTCGGCGGCGCGCCGACGCCGGAGACGCTATGGCTGCGCGATCTGACCAAGAGTCTCGACATTCCGCCGCTGGAAGTGACGCCGCGCGATCACGTCATCACCAAGACCTTTTACCTGCTTGACGGCTTCGTCGGCCGCTACGCCAATGGCGAGACCTGGGTCGAAGCGCTACCGCCGGAGCCCAAGGATCAGGCGGCGCGTCCGGTGCGCGCGACGGACAGCGTTTCGGCGATCATCATCACCTCCAACGACCTCGCCAGCGCCTGGGCGCATGACAAGCGTGGTCAGCCGCTGTTTCCGTTGACTCCGGGCGGCGCGCGCCAGCGCGAATTCGCGATCCGCGGCGGCGTCAATCTGGTGATGTATACGCTGACCGGAAACTACAAATCCGACCAGGTCCATGTGCGCGATTTGCTGGAAAGGCTGGGCCAGTGAGCGGCGATAGGCGCAACGCGAACTCACCCGCGCCCCTCACCTCACCTCTCCCCGCAAGCGGGGAGAGGAGGCGGCCAACGCATCGCGAGAGGGCAACAAGGAACGGCGATACGCTGATGACCCCTCTCCCCGCGAGAGCGGGGAGAGGTGAGGTGAGGGGCCTGGGCATTAGTCGAAACGTTTGGAGCATGGCGACATGAGCGACCTCACGCTCGCCTTTTCGCCGCTCGTGCCGTGGTCCGCGCTGATCGCCCTTTGCCTTCTTGGCGCCGGCGCGCTGGCGCTGATGGCGGAAAGGGGCCAGCGCGGCGCGGCGGTCCGCGCCATCGCCTTCGCCTTGTTGATTGCCGCGCTTGCCGACCCGTCGCTGGTGCGCGAAAAGCGCGATCCGCAGAAAAGCGTCGTCGCCGTCGTGATCGACAAGAGCGACAGTCAGAAATTCGGCGCGAGAGACGCGCAGACGGAAGAGGCGCGCAAGGCGCTCGACTCGGCGCTTTCAAAATTCGGCGACGTCGAGACGCGCGCGATCAGCGTCGCCAACGACGCTTCCGGCAATGACGGCACCAAGCTCTTCGGCGCGCTCGCCGAAGCTTTAAGGGACATTCCGCCGGAGCGGGTCGGCGGCGCGATTCTTCTCACCGACGGCGTCGTTCACGACATTCCCGCCAAAGCCGAAGCGCTCGGCTTCAAGGCGCCCGTGCATGCGCTGGTCACCGGACATCGGGGCGAACGCGATCGCCGCATCGAACTTGTCGAGGCGCCGCGGTTCGGCATCGTCGGCAAGGATCAGATCATCCGCGCCCGCATTGTCGATCTCGGCGGCGACGGCGCGCGCATCCCGATTTCGGTGCGTCGCGACGGCGAAGCGCTGCCGACCTTCAGCCCCGTTCCCGGCGACATCGTCAGCATTCCGGTGCGGATCGAACATGGCGGGCAAAATGTCGTCGAACTCGAAATTCCGCCGGCGCCGGGCGAGCTGACGCCGCTCGACAACAAGGCGGTGCTGTCAATCGAAGGCGTGCGCGACCGGCTCAAGGTGCTGCTCGTTTCCGGCGAGCCGCATCCCGGCGAACGGAGCTGGCGCAATCTCCTGCGCGCCGACGCCAATGTCGAGCTGGTGCATTTCACCATTCTGCGGCCGCCGGAAAAGCTCGACATCACCCCGGCGAGCGAATTGTCGCTGATCGCCTTTCCGACCGCCGACCTCTTCGGCCGCAAGATCAATGAATTCGACCTCATCATCTTCGACCGCTATTCGAGCCAGACGACTTTGCCCTCGATCTATTTCGAGAACATCGCCAATTACGTCGAGAACGGCGGCGCGTTCCTGGCGGCGGTCGGGCCGGATTACGCGACGCTGCGCGGGCTCTATTACTCGCCGCTCGAAAACATCCTGCCCGCGCGCCCCGACGGCGCGCTGATCGAACAGGCGTTTCGCGCCCGGGTGAGCAAGGACGGCGAGAAGCATCCCGTCACGCGCGGACTGGCGGGCGCCAATGCCGAACCGCCCAATTGGGGCGAATGGTTTCGGCAGGTCGACGCCAATGTGGTGAAGGGCGATTCCATCATGTCCGGCGTGCGCGACAAGCCGCTGCTGGTGCTGTCGCACGAAGGCAAGGGAAGGGTGGCGCTGCTGCTCTCCGACCAGATTTGGCTCTGGGCGCGCGGCTTCGAGGGCGGGGGACCACATGTCGATCTCATGCGCCGTCTCGCCCATTGGCTGATGAAGGAGCCCGATCTTGAGGAGGAGGCGCTGCGCGCCTTCGCGCATGGCCGCGAAGTGAGCGTCGAGCGCCAGACGATGAAGGAGCAGCCGGCGCCGGTGATGGCGACGGCGCCGTCGGGCGCGCGCGACGAAATCGCCGTCGCGCAGGGCGAGCCGGGATTATGGCGGGCGCGTTTCGACGCCAAGGAAATGGGCCTCTGGCGCTTCGAGAGCGAGGGGCTGACCGCCCTCGTCAATGTCGGCCCGCCCAATCCGCGCGAGTTCCGCGAAGTCGCGTCGACGACGGAGAAGCTGCAGCCGCTGGCGGAGGCGACCGGCGGCACGGCGCGGCGTCTTGCGAACGGCGGCGCAGATAGCGTCTCCATGCCGCGCGTCGTGGAATTGCGCGACGCCAACCGCTATGGCGGTTCCGACTGGATCGGCATCAGACAGACCGGCGCCTCGACGCTGGTCGGCGTCGAAATCGCGCCGCTTGGTCTTGGGCTTTGGGCGATGCTGGCGCTGGTTGGCGCGGTGGTCGCGGCGTGGGCGTGGGAGGGGCGACGGTAACCCTCTCCCTCTGGGAGAGGGTGGCTGCGCAGCAGCCGGGAGACGGGTAAGGGCGCTGATCGTGATGCGGATATCTGTGACGCAATGCTTTCAAGGCGCTTCCCCTCACCCCGGCCCTTCGGGCCGACCCTCTCCCTCTGGGAGAGGGTGGCGCGCGCTGAAATTGACCTCCGCTGATGCACTGATAGGCTGGATACCTGAACCAACACCGAGCCGCGTCGTTGTTCCCCGGGCCGCAAGCCCCGTGCGCGACATCCATGCTTTCACGTCGAACAATGGTCCGACTTTACGCGATTGGTGAAGGGCGCTCCGGGCAACGCGGAGTCGTGACTATTCAAAACTCTCGACCGCCACATCCGCGTCACTCCGCGCGCCGCGACGATCCAGCGTGAGCCGCTTGCGCTCGCCCGGCGCGCCGTGGAGCGCCGATAGCACGTCGTCCTTGCCAGCGCCGCGCGCCGCGACGCCATCGATCGCCAGCAATTCGTCGCCAACCTCGACGCCCGACGGCCCTGGCAAGCGCGTCGGCGATTGGACGATGCCGCCGATCAGGTAACGTTCTCCCTCCCGCACCAAGGTAATCGGCGGCTGGTCCAGCTCCCTCGGGTCGGGCGCCTTCTCGCGGCGCCAGTAGCTCATGCGGTTGGGATAATCGATCGTCAGCTCAAAATCGCGCAGCGCATTGCCGCCGAGCCAGCCGATGACCGGCGCCGGCGCCGCCTTGCGCCAATTGTCCCAGAAGAGATCGCCGAAGATATCCTCGGCGAAGGAGCCCAGAACCGGCGCCGTGCCGAGAAAGCCGAGCTTCTTAAATTCCACGCCGCCGATGCGCACGCTTGGAATGCGCAGCAGGTCGCCGTCCTTCTCGAAAGCGAAGTCGATCATATTGGCGTTGGCCGCGCCGATCGCGCCATGGGCGCGGCGCCAATCCGGATGGCGTGCGAGAAGCGCGCGCGCAATATCGCCGCGCATCCAGCTGTAGCCGCTGCCGGCGTCGATCGTCAGCGCCAGCGACTCGCCATCGATTTCGGCTTCGACAGCGGCGATCCCGGTGTCGCTGTTGAGAAGCATCGGAACGGGAACGCCCTCCGGACGCTTCGCGCCCGGCGCATCCAGCGCAAAACGGCGCCGGGCGTAGTCGATACGCAACACGTAAGCCGTAAACATTTTCGCCGGTAGCATCGCTTCGACATGGCTCGGCGCAAAGAGATGGTCGAAGGTGGGAACGCCAACGCCGCCGTCGCCGTCGACGATTTGATCCGCGCGCGCCTGCAGCTGCCGCTCGCCAATTCGCACGTGTAAGACCCCGCCGCGACCAAGGTCGAGTTCTCGGTAAAGATCATGCGAGAGGATGGTCGATGCCATACCCATATTGAACCAGGCGAGCGCTTTTCGCTCGCGTCCCTCAGGCGTGACGAAGACGACTTCGAGAAGGATGCGGTTCGAATCGAGGATAAGCGCGACGCCTTCCGGCGGCGCCGGCTCCTTGCGCGCGGCGGCCAACGCGGGAATCAACAGGACCAGTGCGAACAGCGACGCGACCGCTCGGCGCATGACAATGTCCTTTGCTAAAATGAGAGACTATCCAGACTTCTGCTGTGACTCGGCCTGTTGGTCCGGCACATATTCCATGAGATCGCCGGGCTGGCAGTCGAGAGCCCGGCAGATCGCGGCCAGTGTGGAGAAGCGCACGCCATTGACCTTGCCGGATTTCAACAGGGACAGATTGGCTTCCGTCACGCCGATAAGCTGAGCGAGGGTTTTCGAACGCATGCGGCGCTTGGCGAGCATGACGTCGAGGCGCATGACGATCGGCATCAGACGAACCCGTCCCTGTCGCTTTCGATTTCGTGTCCGAACTCCATGACATCGGCGACGACATAAGCGAGCGCGGCGAAGACGAGCGCGAGAATCTCGTCTGCGTGAAACCAGACCGGATCGTTCGTCAGTCCCGCGAGATGTATCGTTCGGTTCGCGGCGAAGGGCGCGAAAGCATAGGCGGCGAGGCCCGCAGCCATGCATTTGATGAGACGCCCGTTCGCCGGCGCGAACACGACGCCTTTGGCATAGAGCTGGAAAAGCCTGCGCGCGTAATGAAGGATCGCCAATACGGGGGCCGTAAGGATGACGATGGCGAGCGCCCCGGCAAGTCTTTGCGCGAAGGTGAATGCCGAAAGCGAAACGCGCCCGAGAGAGGGGTCGGGGCCTTGGCCGACCCATAAACCGCCGGGCCCGAACGAGAGCATCGGGCCCTCATAGAAGAGCGCGGCGCCCATCAGCAGCGCGGTCGCGCAGAGCGTCACCGCAAGGGTCCAGGTCAGCGCGGCGGCCAATCGCGCGCTTCGGCGCCGGATGGCCTGCCGGCGGGCAGGCTCGAGCGCCGCCGCAGGCGGCGGAATGTGAACAACATTCGTCATGGCTTCTTCCTCGAATTAATTATCGTAATATAAAATTAAAGTAAGTAAAACGATAATTTATGACGGCACGGGACGGCCTGCCGTGAACCTTGCTACTCTCCTGAAAATTGGAGAGATTCGCCTTGCCCACCTATCGCTCAATCGGCCTCATGTCCGGCACGTCGATGGACGGCGTCGATGTCGCGCTGATCGAAACCGACGGCGACGCCGCCGTCGCCTTCGGTCCGACGGGACATTATCCCTACAACGACGCCGACCGCGCGCTGCTGCGCAACGCGCTCGCCGAAGCCGCGACGCTGGAGGATCGCGACGCCCGGCCGGGCGTGCTCGCCTTCGCCGAGCGAATGGTGACCGACCGCCACGCCGAGGCCGTCGAGACGCTGATCGGCGACAACGCCATCGATCCGGCGAGCGTCAATATCGTCGGCTTTCACGGCCAGACGGTGCTGCACCGTCCCAAGCAGGGGCTCACCATTCAGATCGGCGACGGGCCTGCGCTGGCCGCCCGTCTCGGCATTGACGTCGCCTATGACTTCCGCGCCGCCGACATCGCCGCCGGCGGCGAGGGCGCGCCGATCGTGCCGGTGTTTCATCGCGCGCTCGTCGTCGCCGGCGGCATGAAGGGCGAAGTGGCGCTCTTAAACATCGGCGGCGTCGCCAATGTCACTTATGTCGCGGACGGCGAGGAGCCGATCGCCTGCGACACCGGACCCGGCAATGCGCTGATCGACGATCTGATGCTCCAGCGCACCGGCGCGCCGATCGACCGGCACGGCCATATGGCGGCGCGCGGCCGGGTCAATGAGGCGACGCTGCTCAAGATGCTGGCGCATCCCTTTTTCGATCAGCCGCCGCCGAAATCGCTCGACCGCAACGCCTTCGCGCTCGACGCCATCGCCAAGCTCTCGACCGAGGACGCCGCGGCGACGCTGACCGCCTTTACCGCGGCCTCGGTGCTGCGGCTGTTCCCGCATCTGCCGACCCAGCCGCAATTGCTCATCGTCTGCGGCGGCGGCGCGCGCAATCCGATCCTGGTGCGCGAACTGGTGATGCGCCTGCCATGCAAGGTGACGACCGCCAACGCCGTCGGCTGGTCGGCGGATTCGATGGAGGCGCAGGCCTTCGCCTATCTCGCCGCGCGGGTGCTGGAAGGGCTGCCGATCACCTTCCCGACCACGACCGGCGCGCCGCAAGCCATGCCCGGCGGCGTGCTGGCGCGGGCGGCGGCGTAATTTTATCGCGACCCACCGCCGTCCTTGCGAGCGAAGCGAAGCAATCCAGAAGCCGGCTCTGGATTGCGTCGTCGCTTACGCTCCTCGCAATCACGGCTTCGGGTGATCGAGCGTGGACGCCTCAATCTCCCCGTGCGGGAACGGCGATGCGCGGCGGATTGCCGAGGCGCCTGTCGAGATAGGCGTCGACATGGGCGATCAGCGGCTCGACCCGGTCTTCGAAGAAATGGTTCGCCCCTTCCACCACCGCATGTTCGATGACGATGCCCTTCTGCGTCTTCAGCTTCTCGATCAGCCCCGTCACTTCCTTGAGCGGCGCGACCCGATCCTGGTCGCCATGAATGAAGAGGCCCGAAGAGGGGCAGGGCGCGAGGAAGGAGAAGTCGAAACGGTTCGCCGGCGGCGCGACCGAGATGAAGCCCTCGATCTCGGGGCGGCGCATGAGCAGCTGCATGCCGATCCAGGCGCCGAAGGAGACGCCGGCGATCCAACAGGCGCGCGCCTCCGGATTGACCGACTGCGCCCAGTCAAGCGCCGCCGCCGCGTCGGACAATTCGCCCAGACCGTGATCGAAGGCGCCCTGCGAACGGCCGACGCCGCGGAAATTGAAGCGCAGCACCGAAAAGCCGCGCTCGGCGAAGGAGTAGTAGAGATGATAGACGATCTGATTGTTCATCGTGCCGCCGAACTGGGGATGCGGATGCAGAATGATCGCGATCGGCGCGCCGCGCGTGGCGGACTGATGGAAGCGGCCTTCGAGCCTGCCGGCCGGACCGGTGAAGATAACCTCGGGCATTCATGATCCCTTGCAAAACGGGCAGGCGCGCCTTCTACCACGCGGGCCAGAGTGAATTGCAAGGAAATTCGGCGGAGAGGCGCCGCACCCGCCGCTCCGTCAGCCCGCGCATGGCTTCGCCAACCGTTCAATTGAACGTAAATCGCAGTCCGGCGCGATCGTCATGGCGGCGATGCTGGATCGATTAGAGCCAGACTTCTTATAACTTACGAGAAATAGTTGCATTTAAGAGATTAGCCGCCGTCGCTCCAGTCCCTCCGTAGAGGAATGGCGAACGCCCGTTCAGGCGTCGGCGAGGCGATGGACGTCATGGACGACGATGCCGGCGCCTGGCGCCGGCATCTCCAACCAGGCGCGACGCTTCAGCGTGCGCTTCGTGTCCTCATAGCCGCTCTGCCAATGTTCGCGCATCGAGGTTCCGGAGAAGTCATAGTCCTTGGCGTGGCCTTCGTAGGCTTTTTGCTGGTAGATGAGATGCGCGATGGTGAAATCCGGCAGGTCGCCGAGCTTCGTCAACAGCTTGCGCTCCTCTTCGGTCAGCCGCTCCTCGGGCACCTTCGCGAGCGCGTCGCGCAGCCGAATTTTCCATGTGTGCATGCGGCGAAACACCGTCGTGTTGTAGCGCGTTCGCGAGGAATACACGATGTCCTTGTGGCGCGCGAGCACGTCCTGGATGTCGCGGGGCAGTTCGCCGCGCGCGCTGAAAAGATCAACCTGGAAAACGAGCGTGCTGAGATTGTCCTCCTGGTCGAGCAAATGCTGCAACGGCGTGTTGGAGACGATGCCGCCATCCCAATAATAGTCGGTTCCGATTTTGATCATCGGCAGCGCCGGCGGCAGCGCGCCCGAAGCCATCACATGCTCGGGCTCGATCTCCTCGTCACGATTATCGAAATAGATGAAATTGCCGGTGAGCACATTGACCGCGCCGACCGAAAAGCGGTTGATCCGTTCATTGATCAGCGAAAAATCGACAAATTCCTTGAGCGTGTCCTTGAGTGGCGACGCGTCATAGAAGCTCGTTGCGTTTTGCGCGCCGGTAAAGGCCAGCCAGGGATTGACCTGACGGGGCTGGAAGAAGCCTGGTTGGCCGAAACTCATCGTCATCAGGGCGCTAGAAGCGTTGCGCGCCTTGCGGAAAACGTCGCCGTCGGGCGTAAAGGCCCAGATTTTGCGCTCCGTGATGAGATCCCAGAAGGCGCGCAAACGCTCGATGCGGCGGGCGCGGGAGTTGCCGGCGATGATCGCGGCGTTCACCGCGCCTATCGAAACGCCCGTCACCCAGTCGGGTTCGATGCCGAACTCATGTAGCGCTTCGTAAACGCCCGCCTGATAGGCGCCGAGCGCGCCGCCGCCCTGAAAGATCAGCGCGATCCTGTCGCATCCGTTGGGCCGCCAACTCGCGAATGAATCTCGCGATTGGAGATTTTGGAAGTGTGGCGCTTTCGCATCCATATGCGATGTCCATCCAGGTTAAGATGAACGGGGCGTTCGCCGAAGTCGATGCGCTTGAGCGTCGATGGGCTTCTCGCGGCTGTTCATGCTCGTTCGTCGAGAGAAAAGCTAAACGGCTCGATATAACAAAGTAATGACGCGCTCTGTCATCGCAACTTCAAGAACAGCGATCTAGACTGTTGTCTCGGCGACGCTCAAGGCCGCGTCGGCGGATTGCGAGCGGCGTCGCGGCGGTCGGCCGCGCCGCTTGCGTGGCTCGCGAAGGATGGCGAGGGATGGCGAGGGATGGAATGAACGATCGCCGCAATGTCATCGTGACAGGTTCGACCAGCGGCATCGGGCTTGGGATCGCACGCGCCTTTTGCGCCCAAGGCATGAACGTCGCGCTCAATGGTTTCGGCGACGCCGATGACATCGAACATATTCGCGCCGGACTCGCGCAGGAGTTCTCGGTCGACGTGCGCTATTTGCGCGCCGACATGTCGCAGCCGTCCGCCGTCCGCGGCATGATCGACGAAGCCACGCAGGCGCTCGGGCCGATCGACGTCCTCGTCAACAACGCCGGCATACAATTCGTCTCGCCGATCGAGGATTTTCCACCGGAGAAATGGGACGCCATTATCGCGGTCGATCTTTCGGCGGCGTTTCACGCCATCCGGGCGGCCATTCCGTCGATGAAGCGGCGCAAGAGCGGCCGCATCATCAATGTGGCTTCGGCGCATGCGCTCGTCGCGTCGCCGTTCAAATCCGCCTATGTGTCGGCCAAGCACGGCGTTGCCGGGCTCACCAAGACCGTGGCGCTCGAAGTCGCCGAAGACAATATCACCGTGAACGCGATCTGCCCCGGCTATGTGCTGACGCCGCTCGTTGAACGGCAAATTCCAGATACGGCCAAAGCGCGCGGCATCAGCGAGCAGGAGGTCGTTCGCGACGTGCTGCTCGCCGCGCAGCCGACCAAGCGCTTCGTGACGGTCGAGGAAGTCGCGGCGCTCGCCATGTTCCTCGCCGGCGAACACGCGGGCTCGATCACCGGCGCGATCATTCCGATTGACGGCGGTTGGACCGCGCACTGAAATCTTCTCCCGTCGGCCGCCCATCCAAGTCAAGCTTCGCGGAGAATTCGATGCGCATCGAAAACATTCTCGATCTGCCGTCCATGCCGCTCGCCGGGCCGAGCTATCCGAAGGGGCCTTATCGGTTCATCAATCGGGAATATATGATCATTTCCTATGAAACCGATCCCGAGATCGTGCGCGAACAATTGCCCGAGCCGCTCGAGCCGGTCGATACGCCGCTCGTCCATTACGAGTTCATCGGCATGCCGGATTCGTCCGGCTTCGGCAGCTATACCGAGTCCGGCGTGGTAATTCCCTGCCGCTACAAGGGCGAGGAGATGAACTTCGTCAGCCAGATGTATCTCGATGACGATCCGCCGATCGTCGCGGGCCGTGAAATCTGGGGCTTTCCGAAGAAATACGCGCATCCGAAGCTCGAAATCGTAAAGGACACGCTCACCGGCACGTTGGAATACGCCGGACAGATCGTGGCCGTCGGCACCATGGGCTACAAGCATGAGAGCATGGCCGGCAATGGCGTGAAAACGACGGCGACGCTCGCCAAGACGCAGGTGAATCTCAAGCTCATTCCCGGCGTCGACGGCAAGCCGGCGCTCTGCCAGCTCGTCTGTTACAATCTCACCGAGATTGTCGTGAAGGGCTCGTGGATCGGTCCCGGCCGGCTGCATCTCACGCCGCATGTCAATGCGCCCGTCGCCGATCTTCCCGTGCGCCGCGTCGTCGGCGCGCATCATTTCATCGCCGATCTGACGCTGCCTTATGGCCGGGTGCTATATGATTATCTGACGCCGGACAAATGACAAAAACGACGCCCGCCGTTTGTCGCGGGGCGGCCAAACCAATTAAAAACACAGACCCAAATATTCGCGCGGCGTTCCCCAAAAAATAGTGAGCCTTGCTGAATGACTCCATTGCGAAGCCGTCGGCGGGCGCAGCTCACGCGGCGCGGGCGATCTCCAACCCTCGAAAGATGGCGCAGCGCTGGAAAACCGGCAGGCTCGGCGCGACGTTCTTCTGATGGCAGAATTTCGCCGCGAGTTTCGCGAGGCCCTTGATGTCGCGGCCGGTCGCCTCCGGAAAGGTCGCGACCAGACGATCGATCAGCGCGTCGTCCAAAGCCAGTTCGAACTGTCCGGCCATCACGCGCCAGATGCGCCGCCGCGCGTCGTCGTCCGGCGGCGCGTAGCGGATGAGCGCGATGCAGCGCGAGACGATCGCCTCGTCGATGTCGTCGACGCGGTTCGTGGTGAGAAACAGCAATCCGTTGAAATATTCGAGGACGCGCAGGAAAACGCCGACGACGGCGTTCATCGCGATATTGTCGTCGCGGCGCTTGATGTAAACGTCGGCTTCATCGATGAGCATCACCGCGCCCCAGCGCTGCGCGCGGGTGAGAATGTCTTTCAGCGCCGTCTCCATCGTCGCGACATTGAGCCCGAGCTGGCCGGAATGGACGCGGTAGAGCGGACGCTGGATGATCTCCGAATAGACTTCGGCCGTCAGCGTCTTGCCGACGCCCGGCGGGCCGGCGCAGAGCACCGTCGTGCCGCCGGATTTGCCCTGGACGATGTCGTCCATCA
>JAKFXD010000119.1 GCA_021731565.1 Methylocystis sp.
GTTGCGCGCGTCGCCGGAGGGGCCGAGCAGCCCCGCCGCCCGCCGGTGCGTCAGATCGGCGGCTTTACGCCGCCGACCCCGCCGCGGCCGGCCCCGTCCCGTGGCGGCGCCATGAAGGATCGCGGCCGCCTGACGGTCTCCACCGCCACCGCCGGCGGCGACGAAGAGCGCACGCGTTCGGTCGCCTCCTTCAAACGCCGGCAGCAACGCCTGTTCCGGGGCCAGGTCGAGCAAAAGGAAAAAATCTCCCGCGAAGTGACGCTGCCCGAGACGATCACGATTCAGGAACTGGCGAACCGCATGTCGGAGCGCGGGGTCGACGTCGTCCGCCTGCTGATGAAGCAGGGCGAAATGCGCAAGATCACCGACGTCATCGACGCTGACACCGCGCAGCTCGTCGCCGAGGAGATGGGCCATACCGTCAAGCGCGTCGCCGAATCCGACGTCGAGGAAGGCCTGTTCGACGCGCCCGACGTCGAGACCGAACTCGAGTCGCGGCCGCCGGTCGTCACCATCATGGGTCATGTCGACCACGGCAAGACGTCGCTGCTCGACGCCATCCGTCACGCCAATGTCGTCGCCGGCGAGGCGGGCGGCATCACCCAGCATATCGGCGCCTATCAGGTCACGTCGCCGGGCGGGCTGCCGATCACCTTCATCGATACGCCGGGCCACGCCGCCTTCACGGCGATGCGCGCGCGCGGCGCCAGGGTGACCGACATCGTCGTCCTGGTCGTCGCCGCTGACGACGGCGTCATGCCGCAGACGATCGAGGCGATCAACCATGCCCGCGCCGCTCATGTGCCGCTGATCGTCGCCATCAACAAGATCGACAAGCCGGACGCGAAGCCCGAGCGGGTGCGCACCGAGCTGCTGCAGCATGAGGTACAGGTCGAGTCTCTGGGCGGCGAGACGCTGGAAGTCGAAGTCTCGGCGAAGCAGAAGACCAATCTCGACCGGCTGCTCGAAGCGATTGCGCTTCAGTCCGAGGTGCTCGACCTCAAGGCCAACCCGGGCCGCGCCGCGGAAGGCACGGTCATCGAGGCGCGTCTCGACAAGGGACGCGGTCCGGTCGCGACCGTGCTGGTCCAGCGCGGCACGCTGCGCGTCGGCGATATCGCCGTTGCGGGCGCCCAATGGGGGCGCGTGCGCGCGCTGCTCGATGACCAGGGCGTTTCGCGTCAGGAGGCGGGACCGAGCTTCCCCGCCGAAATTCTCGGCTTCAACGGCACGCCGGAGGCGGGCGACCGCGTCGCCGTGGTCGAATCCGAGGCCCGCGCCAGGGAGATCACCGAATATCGCGAGCGCCAGAGGCGCGACAAGCTCGCGGCGCGCGGCGGTTCGGCGCGCGGTTCGCTCTCCGACATGATGAGCCAGCTCAAGACGGCGGGCCGCAAGGAATTCCCGCTCGTCATCAAGGGCGACGTGCAGGGCTCGGTCGAGGCCATCGCCGCGGCGCTCGAAAAGCTTGGCACCGATGAGGTCGGGGCGCGCATCGTTCATGCCGGCGTCGGCGGCATTTCGGAATCCGACATTTCGCTCGCCGAAGCCTCCAACGCCGCGGTCATCGGCTTCAACGTGCGCGCGCATAAGGAGGCGCGCGAGGCGGCCGAGCGCGCCGGCATCGAAATCCGCTACTACAACATCATCTACAATCTCGTGGATGACGTGAAGGCGGCGATGTCGGGCCTGTTGGCCCCGACGTTGCGCGAAACCCTGCTCGGCAATGCGACCATTCTTGAGGTCTTCGACATTTCGAAGGTCGGCAAGGTGGCCGGCTGCCGCGTCACCGACGGCAATGTCGAGCGCGGCGCCAATGTCCGGCTGATCCGCGACAATGTCGTCGTTCACGAAGGCAAGCTCTCGACGCTCAAGCGCTTCAAGGACGAGGTCAAGGAAGTCGCCGCCGGACAGGAATGCGGCATGGCCTTCGAGAACTACCAGGACATGCGCGCCGGCGACGTGATCGAATGCTATCGCGTCGAGGAGATCAAGCGGACGCTGTAGCGCCGCCGCGTCATGGCCGGGCTTGTTCCGGCCATCCCCGGTGGGGCGCGGCGACTCTGAAATTCGCGTTCCGCGCCAATCGTTTTGACGCTCAGACGCAGAATGCGTGGATGCCCGCGACAAGCGCGGGCATGACGCGAACCAAGACTCATTTCGGCAAAGACCCATGTCCCGATCCCATCATTCCGCCGGCGCCGCGCCGTCGCAGCGCATGTTGCGCGTCGCCGAGCTGGTGCGGCACGCTGTCGCGCAAATGCTCTCGCGCGGCGACATCAACGACCCTGTGCTGGAAATGCATGTCGTCACCGTCTCGCGCGTGAAGATGAGTCCTGACCTCAAGCTCGCGACGATTTACGTCATTCCGCTTGGCGGCCAGGACGAACCCGAGGTGCTCGCCGCGCTCGATCGCCACAAGCGATTCCTGCGTGGCGAGATTGCGCATGAGGTGAATTTGAAATTCGCGCCGGAGATCAGGTTTCGTATCGACGACACGTTCGACAAAGTGTCGCGCATCGACGCGCTGCTCGACTCCGAGCATGTGAAGCGCGATCTCACTAGCGGCGACGACGGCGAAGAGGATGGCGTCGAGGAATGAGCAAGAAGAAATCGAACCGCGCCATCGTCGACGGCTGGGTGGCGCTCGACAAGCCTGTCGGCCTCACGTCGACGCAGGCGGTGTCGCGCCTCAAGCGCATATACAATGCGCAGAAGGCCGGCCACGCCGGCACGCTCGATCCGCTCGCCTCCGGCATTCTTCCGGTCGCCTTCGGCGAAGCGACCAAGACCGTGCCTTTCGTTCAGGACGGCGAGAAAGCCTACCGCTTCACCGTGCGTTGGGGCGTCGAGACCAACACCGACGATTCCGACGGACGCATGACGCGCGACAGCGCGGACCGGCCGGCGCGCGCGGCCATCGAAGCCTTGCTGCCGCAGTTCACCGGCGAGATTTTGCAGACTCCGCCGCAATTCTCGGCGATCAAGATCGCCGGCGAGCGCGCCTATGACATCGCCCGCGAGGGCGAGCAGGTCGAATTGAAGCCCCGCGCGGTCAGGGTCCACTCGCTGACGCTGATCGAAGCTTCGCTGGACGACGCGACCTTCGTCATGGAATGCGGCAAGGGCGCCTATGTGCGCGCGCTCGCCCGCGATCTTGGCCGCGTCTTGGGATGCTTCGGCCATGTCACGGCCTTAAGGCGCACGCGCGTCGGCCCTTTCATCGAGGAAGACGCCTATACGCTCGACGAGATCGAAAATCAGAACATGGCGGCGGAGGCGCTCCTCTCGGTCGAAGCCGGATTGTCCGAACTGCCTTGCGTCGTGGTCGATCGCGACACGGCGGCGCGGCTGCGGCGCGGCGGCTCGGTGATTTTGCGCGGCCGCGACGCGCCGCATGAGGGCGTCGTCTACGCCGCCTGTGGCGGCGTGCCGATCGCCTTCGGCGAGATCGTCCAGGGCGCGCTCGCGCCGGCCAGGGTTTTCAACCTGCCGTTCTAAACCTGTTCGACGAGCGCGACGCCTTCCGCTCGGGCGGCGCGCTCCAATTCGGCGTCAAGCGTCGCGAGCGCGATTCCCTCTCGGGCGGCGAGTTCGAGATAGGCGGCGTCATAGGCCGTAGTCGATGCTCGCGCGCGAGCGACATGAGGCGTCTCTCCACGCAGTCGGCGTCGATCCTTATCGGCAGGCGCGCGATGACGCGAAGAAACTCTTCAGTTTCAGTTGCCGTCAATCGGCGCCGCCGCTCGCTGACCAGCAGGACGCTGCGAATTTCTCAAGTACAGCACGGACGGTCCGACCGCCCTCTCGCTGCGAAGGCGTTCAACGGCTGATCGCGCGCGGCTGGCGCTCATCGGCACGAGCGAATCCCGCAAGGATCGAGGCGTCGATCACAAAGCCGGTCGATATTTGTGGCCTTTGATGGCGCGCACGGAGCAGGTCCTGCAGCGGCGCTTTTGTCGCGCCTTCGCGAAAGCGCGCCAGATCGTCGATGGCCCGATCGATCTCGGCCTGTTCGAGACCGGTTTCCGGCGCCAGGCGCGCGATGCGGCGTCCATGCCGGGTGATGACGATCGTTTCGCCGCGTTCGACGGCGGTCAGAAGCTCCGCCAGGCGGGCTTTCGCGTCGGAGGCTTGCACTTCTCGCATGAAATTTTTTTCACTGGTTAATATAACCGGTCAATATCTGCTTGCCGATTATGGTTGGCAAGCTTGTGCTATGGGTTCCAGGGATGAGCGCAGCATGACCCGACCGCCCAAAATCCTCATCTTCGACTCCGGCCTCGGCGGCCTCACGGTTTTTGCCGAACTCGTCAAGCTGCGCCCGCACGCGGACTATCTCTATTGCGCGGATGACGCGGGCTTTCCCTATGGATCATGGAAAGAACCGGAGCTCGTCGAACGCGTGGCGAAGCTCATGGAGGCGCAGATCGCCGATCATGCGCCGGACATGGTCGTCATCGCCTGCAACACCGCGTCGACGATCGTTCTGCCTTATCTGCGCGTGCATTGGCCAAGCCTGCCCTTCGTCGGCACGGTGCCGGCGATCAAGCCGGCGGCCGAGCGCACGCGCTCAAAGATGATTTCCGTGCTCGGCACGCCAGGCACGGTGGCGCGCGACTATACGCAAAATCTCATCGCGCAATTCGCGGCGCATTGTTCTGTGACTCTCGTCGGCTCGAAGCGCTTGGCGAGTCTCGCCGAAAGCCACATGCATGGCGAGCGGGCGAGCGACGCCGACATCGTCAATGAGATCGCGCCTTGCTTTAGAGAGGAAGGCGGCAGGCGCACCGACGCCGTCGCGCTCGCCTGCACGCATTACCCGCTGCTCGTCGAGGAGTTCGAACGGCTGGCGCCCTGGCCGGTGGAATGGATCGATCCCGCGCCGGCGATCGCGCGCCGCGCCGATCAGTTGCTTGGCGAGCGGTTCGGCCCCGATGTTGCGAGAGACCAGCCGGCTTCGCGCCGCGCGATTTTCACCAGCGGCGCCCGTCCTTCGGGCCCGCTCGCCGCAACGCTCGCGCGCTACGGCCTTGCATGGGATGTTGCGCCGACGCCGGCGTCGGAACGCGCATAATCGATGCGCTTCAGCATGGCGCGCGCTGCGAAATGCCGGCGCGCGTCGGTCACGGTCCGCTCTGCTGCGTCGCAGCGCGCGACGCCTGAAGGGAAAGGCGCTTCAGTCGCTCTTCGCTCATTCCCGCGCGCGTCAGAAAGGCGCGCGCCCTGTCGGCGGCGCCGGCGTCGCCCGCCGCGATCGCGGCCTCATACAATATCCGCGCGTCCGCGGGCGTGCGCTGCACGCGCCAGTTTTGTTCGGCAAGACGCAGGGCCTTGCTCGGATCGCGCTGCAGATAAAGCGTGAAACGCGCCTCATCGCCAAGATGGAAAGCCTCGCCGCGCCGGCGGGAGGCGGCGAAGCGCTCGTCGATCTGCGCGACGTGCTCCGCGAACCCGTCCGAGCCCAGCCGCTGTTCGGCGAGCGCGAGGCGCAGCAGCGCGGCGTCGATGCGGGCTTGGTCGGCGAGCAGCGTCGCCGCGTCCGCGAAACGCTCTTCGTCAAGCAGGAAGTCGGCGTAAGCGGCGAGGAGATAGGCCGTCGGCTTCGCGGTCTCGAGCGCCGCCTTGAACGAATGTTCGGCGCGCTGCGCCTCGCCCCGCCGCGCGGCGATCTCGGCGAGAATTGTCAACGCCCATCTGCGTCTCTCGGGCGTCGCCTCGGGGCGCGCGTCGAGCGTCTGCTCGAGCGCCTCCGCCGCTTCGCGCGACCCTCCCATGAGGCTTGCCGCCTCACTCACGCAGGCGACGGCCAGCAGCGGCTCGCTGGATGCGGCGAGCGGCGCGCAACTCGCGCGCGCCTCATCCAAATGGCCGAGGATTTTGCTGATCGCCGCGCGCATAAGCCATGCTTGAAGATTGGCCGGATCGGATTTTAACACCGTGTCGACGTCGACGCGCGCGGCGTCAAAGTCATGCCGATTTTGCGCGATCATCGCGCGCAGCAGGAGCGCTTTCGCCGGAGGCTCCGGCATGCTCCACAAGGGCGCGAGTATGCCGGCCGCATAACCGAAATAGCGTGGATCGGAATCTTCGCCGCCAAGCGTCACAAATTTCTGCGCGAGTTCGATGGAGGCCGCGAGATCGCCGGTTCGCGCGCGCAGATCGCGCAGTTCCGCGCCCATTGGCGCGGCGGCGCGCGGCAATCGCTCTAGAAACTGATTGTCGTCGCCGGGAACGAAAGGCGCGCCGAATGCGTTGAGGCTGGCGACGACCGCGATGCACATAGATGACAAAGGAATTAAGCGTCGCATCAGCGCTCGCCCATTTCGCGCTCGCAACAAGGCGTCGAGATCGAGACGCGGAAAAATTTTTTGAGCCTTGTAAAAAATATGAACCGATCGTATCGTGCGCGCAACCGAAAGTTACTGTTCGATAACTTCCCGCGGAGCAACATTTCTTGGCAGGGAAGCGTTATTTGAGTGAGGGTTTGATGGCTCGAACGATGATGGCCAATATGGCCAAACAATTATTCGTCGCGCTCCTCCTGTTCTTTGCATTGCTAATTCCCGGAACAGGGCGCGCCTCGGACCACGCCGATCCCATGTGGCTCGTGGAGGACGAGCAGGAAGCCAACATCACCGGCCTCTTCTTCTACCCCGATGGCGACCGATGGATCGCAATCCTCGACGTGCGCCGCTCGCTGATCGGGCCGCCGCCCTATAATCTCGATCCCTTCGAATATAACATCCATCTGGATTTTCACACGAAGCTGCGTTTCGACAACGCCGAGGACGTGGCGCGCTACGGCGGCACGATCGTCGCGCCGGAGGGCATAGCGCCGGACGCCACGATCCGGATCCGTCTCAACAACGACATGACGGTGAAGGAGAAGACCTTCAAGGGAATCGGCGATCCGCAGGACGTCCAGGTCTATTCCGGCGTTCGCGACGATCCATTCATCTTTCCAAAATTCTTCAACGTGAATGTCATCACCATGGCGTTCAGCATTCCGAAATCCGCTTTTCCCGAACATGCGGAAAATTGGCTGCTGTGGGCCACAAGCAATCGCGTGAGCAATGGCGAACAGATCGACCATGTCGGACGCTCGAACCGCACGCAGCTCGGCCGTTTCGAAATTTTGAATCCCATTCCGCCGTCGCAGCATGTGGCGGAGATTCGCGAAAAGGGCGAGTCTCGCGCCAAGGTTCAGGAGTTTCTCGCGCAATGGCTGCCGCCGCTCGCCAATCTGAACCAGCTCAGCGGCTTTTTCATTCGCCACTATGATTCGGTTCCCGACGTGATGGTGTTCACCAAGACGCGCCCGGCTGGATTTCCGAACGGGCGTCGTCTCGAAGATGACGTAGCGCTGCTCACCTGCGCGCAGGGCGATTGTCCGCTGCAGGAAAACGCCTTCATCGACACGACGCAGTGGCCGCGCTCGACGGTCAACGACAAGCCTCTGTCGAGCGAATTTCCCTATCTGGCGGAGCCTTGGCCCTTCAGGCCCCAGCCCGCCGGCGCGTCCGGACCTTATGTCTATCGGTTTTTCGCGCGGCCGGCCGTGCAGATCGGGATCGCCGCGCTGGTCTTTGTTCTCATCCTTCTTGGCGTGATTCGCTGGTTCAGACGGCGGGCCGCCTTCTAGGCGAGAAGCGGTTTTCGCAGCGCCACGACTCGCGTGGCGCGGCTTTTCGTTCGGCCGGGTCGTCGATCGACGCGGAGATTTTCGCATAGCGGACAGGCCACGGATTTTAGTCATTCGACATTGGGGAGGGAACGATGCTCGATAGATTCCTGCGGAGCTTGGCGGTCGCGGGGGCGCTGGCCGGCGCCTTTGGATCGATGGACGCGGCGAAAGCCGACCAGAATTGCGGCTCGGGCGCCGGCAACGTCAAGGACGAAGCCATGTGCGTCGGTCGCACGGCCGCGTCTCTGCCCGGCTCTGACATCGATTATTACGTCGACATGGATTATGGCGCGACCAAACATCCGGAAGATCTCGCCAAGGCCATGCAGCCTTATCTTCCCGGCGTCACGCCCGAGGCGGCGCTCAAGGCGGCAGTGATCGGCCGCAACAATTGGATCGTGTGGACCGCCGGCAACGACCGGCTGTGGGACGTCCTGAACAAGAGGTCGTTCGGCGGGCTCGACTTTCTCAAGACCTTATCGAGCCATCCGAGCCTGACGAAATTCAGCCGCGACAATCGCTGGCGCTATTTGGGTCTCGTCAATGAGCCCTGTTTCAAAAAGGCGACCGGCCCCCGCGCGGATCGCTTCGGCCTGTGGCTGGACACGCGCGATCCGAACTGCCCGCAAGAAAAAGATCCGTTTGAGGACGCGGAGAAATATCCCGGCGTCAAGATCGGGGCGCGCGGACGCAGCGAGAATTTTCCGGTGGGCTCCTACTACGGCTATGCGACCGGCATCGTGGGGCTGAGATTGTTCCCAAATCCCGACTTCGACGAAGCGGCGGAAAGGAATTGGGATCCGGAGCGCTTTTACAACGATCCAGATTATTACAACAATAAGGATCTGGTGCGCCCCTATCGCGTCGGCATGTCCTGCGGCTTTTGCCACGTCGGCCCCAATCCGACCAATCCGCCGGCGGACCCGGAAAATCCCAAATGGGAGAATCTGAACTCCAATCCGGGCGCGCAATATTTCTGGTGGGACCGCATCTTCACCTATACGGCCGATCCGAAGGATTTCTCCTGGCAATTGTTCCATGTCTCGCGACCGGGCGCGCTCGATACGTCGCTGGTCTCGACCGACTACATCATCAATCCGCGAACGATGAACGCGATCTACCAGCTCGGGCCGCGCGTGGCGCTTGCGTCGAAATTCGGCCAGGAAAAAATCAATGGGGGCGAGAGGCAGAACAAGCAGTTCAACGAATATGTTCCCGCCAATTCGCCGCTCACGCAGTTCTTCAAGGCGCCCGATACGGTGTTCACGCCGCGCGTTCTGAAGGACGGCGCGGATTCGGTCGGCGCGCTGGGCTCCTTCAACCGGGTCTTCGTCAACATTGGCCTGTTCAGCGAGGAATGGCTCGAGCACTTCAACCCTGTGATCGGCGGCAAGCCGATCACCGCCATTCCGATCGCGACGGGACGCGCCCATTCCACCTATTGGCAGGCGAATGAAGCGCAGACTCCCAACACCGCGCTGTTCTTCGTCGCGACCGCCAAGCCCGACTATCTGAAGAACGCGCCGGGGGGCGACAAAATTGTCGCCGCCGATTCGGCGACCCTCGAGCGCGGCAAGGAGGTGTTCGGCGAACGCTGCCTGCGCTGCCATTCGAGCAAGCTGCCGGAAAAGACTTTCAGCTATTTCCCCAACAATGGCTGCGTCGGCAAGGATTATCTGACCTGCTGGAACAATTACTGGTCGTATACCAAGACCGACGCGTTCAAGCAGGAGGCGAAGAAGATCGCCAAGGCGAGCGATTTCCTCAACGACAACTTCCTGTCGACCGACCTTCGCGTGCCGGTGACTCTGCTGGAAACCAACGCCTGCAGTCCGCTCGCCACCAATGCGATCCGCGACAACATCTGGAACGATTTCTCCTCGACCTCATACAAGGAGCTGCCGTCGGTCGGAAAGATCACGATTCACGATCCTTATACGGGCGCGCCGCGCTCCTATGATATGCCGGCGGGCGGTCGCGGCTATACGCGGCCGGCGTCGCTGGTCAGCCTGTGGTCGACGGCGCCCTTCCTGCTCAACAACAGCGTCGGCACATTCTACGAGAGTCCGTCGGTAGAAAGCCGGCTGAAGTCCTTCGACAGTTCGATCGAACAGATGCTGTGGCCGGAGAAACGCGCCGGCTCATACGGGCCATATAGCGAGAAATATGGCCAGAAGGACATCGAATATGTCACCGCCTCGGGCAAGAAACTGCATGGCGTCGTCGATGTGACGACGGAGCGGAGCTATCTGCGCGTGCCGAAGGGCTATGTCCCCGACCTGCTGCAGGCGGGCTTCGACGCCGGCGAGGACGTGAAATGGCTGGTCGACGCGCTGCGTCTCAGCAATTTCGTCGATAAGGACGGCATCGCCATCGGCCCCATTCCGGCAGGCACGCCGGTGCAGCTGATCGGCAATATCGATCTCGATAAGCGAGAAGATCCGCTCGAAAATCTGTTGCACAAGGCGAGAGTGCTGAAGCTGCTCGCCAAGCTAAAACTTACGTTGAAGTTGCTGCCGCCGGATCCGAGCGACGAACAGGCGCGCGCGGCTTTCGCACGCTCCTACGACGATCTGCTCGAACTCAATAAGTGCCCGGACTTCGTCGTCAATCGCGGTCATTATTTCGGCACCGATTATTTCGCCGAGGAGCCGGGGCTGAGCGACGCCGACAAGAAGGCTCTGATGGCGTTCTTGAAAACCATGTGAAGCGTCGGAGGCCCGGACCGCCAAGGCGCGTCCGGGCCAACCGACGAAGGAGGGGGAACGACCATGAGCCTCAGCGACAAGGCGAGCTTCGAATATGTGGTGGTCGGCTCGGGCGCGGGCGGCGGCACGGTGGCGGCGCGCCTGGCGGAAGCGGGCTGTAAGGTTTTGATGCTTGAGGCCGGCGGCGATCCGCTGAAGCTTCAAGGCGGCGACGCGGCCTATCCCAAAGACGAGCGTCTCCCGGACGATTATCGCGTTCCGGTGTTTCACGCCTGCTCGACCGAGAATCAGGCGATGCAGTGGGATTTCTTCGTGCGTCATTATGGAGACGACCAGCTCCAGAAAAAAGACTGGAAATATGTTGAACGCGATCATAGCGGCAAGCGCGTCGACGGCGTGCTCTATCCGCGCGCCGGCTGTCTTGGCGGCTGCACGGCGCATAATGCGATGATCATGGTCTATCCGCATAATGCGGACTGGGACCATATCGCCGAACTCACCGGCGACTCTTCTTGGCGCGCCGACAATATGCGCGGCTATTTCGAGAAGCTCGAGAACTGCAACCATCGCTTCTTCTACCGCCTGCTCGGCATGCTCGGAATCAATCCCACGCGCCATGGCTGGAAGGGCTGGCTGCATACGGAGAAGAATATCCCCGCCGCCGCGCTGGGCGATTTCGACCTCGTCAAAGCCTTGAAGGTGTCGATCCTCTCGGCAATCGGCCGGTCGCCCTCGCTGCTGCAGCGAGTCTTGTGGTTTCTCCTTGGCAAGGGCGATCCCAATGATTGGCGGCTCGTCCGCGAAAACGCCTTCGGCCTGCATTACCCGCCGCTCAATACGCGCAATCACGAGCGCATGGGCACGCGCGAGCGGCTGATCGAGACGCAGCAGAAATATCCCGACAATCTGACCATCGAACTCGACGCGCTGGCGACGCGCGTCTTGTTCGACGACGACAATCGCGCGATCGGCGTCGAATATCGCAAGGGCGCGAAGCTCTATCAGGCCCATTACGATCCGAGCGGAAAGGAGGGCGAGACGCGCACCGTCCATGCGACGCGCGAGGTGATCCTCGCCGGCGGCGCCTTCAACACGCCGCAACTGCTGTTGCTCTCCGGCGTCGGCCCCAAGGCGGATCTGGCGCCGCTCGGCATCAAGACGCGGATCGATCTGCCCGGCGTCGGCAAGAATCTGCAGGACCGCTACGAGGTCGGCGTCGTCAATCGCGCCAAGGACGATTGGGGCATATTGAAAGGCGCGCAATATAAGAACACCGACACCCAATACGCCGATTGGCTGCGCACCAAGAACGACTACACCGGCTCCGTCTATGGCACGAATGGCGCGGTGCTCGCCGCCATCAGGCGGTCGGCAAGCGAGCGGCCGCTGCCCGATCTCTTCTGTTTCGGCGTGCTCGCCGATTTCCGCGGCTATTATCCCGGCTATTCCGTTCCGATCGTCAAGAAGCTCAACTATCTCACTTGGGCCGTGCTCAAAGCGCACACCAACAATCGCGCTGGCTATGTGAAGCTCAAATCCGCCAATCCGCTCGAACGTCCGGAGATCAATTTCCGCTATTTCGCCGAGGGCACGCCTGATCGCGAGGAGGATCTCGATTCGGTGGTCGACGGCGTGAAATTCGTGCGCGCGCTGACGCGCCCGCTCGTCGAACTCGGCGTCGTCGAAGAAGAGTCGCCCGGCGTCGACATGACGAGTGACGAGGAGCTTCGTGATTTCGTGCGCTATCAATCCTGGGGCCATCACGCCTCCTGCACCTGCGCGATCGGTCCCGACGGCGCCAGCGACGCGGTTCTCGATTCGAATTTCCGCGTGCGCGGCGCGAAGGGACTGCGCGTCGTCGACGCCTCGGTGTTCCCGCGCATACCGGGATTCTTCATCGTCAGCGCCGTCTATATGATCGGCGAGAAGGCGGCGGATGCGATTCTCGCCGACCGTTAGGCAGACGCCTGGAACGCCGCCGGTTTCGCGAAGTCGGCGGAACAGCTTCATGCGCCGCCTCTCGGGGGTCTTGGTTCTTGCCTATGGCGCATGCGCAACGCCGGCGCATGCCCATACCGAAGTCGCGTCGCTCGGCGTCTTCTGGTCGGGCGCCGTCCATTTCCTGCTCAGCTTCGAACGGCCGGCGCTCGTCGTCGTCTTCGCGATCTGGGCCGGGATGCAGAAGCAGCGCGCCGACGCCGCATGGGTCGGGGCCATCGGTCTCGGGGCCTTCGCGGCGGCGCTCGCGACGCGACCGGATGCTGCGGAAGGCCATTCCGCAGCGGCGCCGGCGATCGTCGCTCTGGTCCTGCTCGGCGCTGCAGCCCTCACTCGGTTTCAGCTTGGCGCACGTCCGGTTCTGATTGCAGCCCTCTTCTGCGGCCTGATCGCGGGCGCGATCGGCGCGACCGGCGAAACGATCGGCGATCGAGCGATCAACGCGACAGCCTTGTCGCTGGTCGCCGCGGCCGCCGCGGCCTATGCGCTCATGGCGGCGACCTTTGTCGCGCGATGGCGACATGCTGGCCTCGGTCTGAGACTATGCGCCGGCGCCGTCACGATTCTGGCGGCTGCGTGCGCTTCAGGATATTCACGAATTTGTGGATACGGCTGATCCTGCTCGCGCTCGCCGCGCAATTCGCCCTCGCGCTGCAGACTGAATCGGCGCATGCGCATCTCTCATCCGACAGCTATATTCATATCGATATCGACGCGGACGGGCGCCCGAGTGGACAATGGGACATTTCGCTGCGCGATCTCGACGCCGCGATCGGGCTCGCGGGCGATGACGGCGTCATCACCTGGGGCCGTTTGAAAGCGCGTCGCGCCGCGATCGAAGCCTATGCCTATGATCGACTGTCGATCGACGGCTGCGCGCTCCGCCCGAGCGACATGCTGGTCGACCGGCACGCCGGCGCCGCCTATGCCGTGCTGCGCTTTACGGCCGAATGCCAGTCGACGCACGCGCCGCGGCGCCTGCATTATCGGCTGCTCTTCGACATCGATCCGACGCATCGCGGCCTTCTTACTCTTGCGACGCCTTCCGGCGAGCAGTCGGAGGTGCTCTCGCCCGATCGCGCCGAGATGGATCTGGACGGCGTCGATCGCCAGACTTCCGGCTCTTTCCTTCACTTCGTCGGTTTTGGCGTCAGCCACATTCTTTTCGGCTATGATCATCTGCTGTTCGTCGCCGTGCTGATGATTTTCGCCGCCTTTCGGCGCAGCGAGACCGGGTGGGCGCCGCTCGATGGATTCGGCGCCAGCGCGCTCCAGACCTTGACGATCCTGACGGCCTTTACCCTGGCGCATGGCGTCACATTATCGTTGTCGCTCTTTCATTTCATCGACGCGCCGGCGCGATACGTCGAGCCTGCGGTCGCCGTCACGATTATGGGCGCGGCGATCGACAATCTCCTGCCGCTTCTGTCCTATGCGCGCTGGACCATCGCATTCGGTTTCGGCCTGGTGCATGGCCTCGCCTTCGCGACCGCGCTCGGCCCGATGCGTCTGTCGACGTCCGGACTGCTGTATGCGCTTGCCGGCTTCAACGGCGGGGTCGAACTCGGCCAGATCGCCGTCGCGCTCTTGCTCATGCCGCTCGTGTTCACGGCGCGGCGCAAGACGTTTTATGTCAGTTTTATTGCGCCGGCGTTGACAGTGCTCGCATTTCTTCTCGCGCTGCTCTGGTTCGTTGACCGTGTCGAAGCGCTGCTATAGTCTTCGCGCCATCTGCAAACGCACGCTGACCACGGCGTGAAACTCAATTTTCAGTGTGATTGATCGAACGCACGCCGTTAATGCACCGGCCATTTTTCGCGAATTGGCCGCGAAACTCCCTCCGCGAACGAAACATGATGAGATCGATATGCAGGGCGATAGGGTTCGGCCGCTTGCGATCGCACTTGAGACAGCGGGGCCGACGGCTTTGAACGTATCGACCGCGCGCAACGCTCCGGCATTGCGCATTCCGACATCCGCGCAAGAGAGATGAGGAAGCGAACATGCATCAACTTTCAGGCAAGGAATTTCAGATCGGCCTCACAATGTCCGGCGCGATTTCGGCCGGCGCCTATACCGCGGGCGTCGTCGACTTTCTGGTCGAGGCGCTCGAATCATGGGAAAAGGCGCGCGCCGCGGACCAGAACGGATCGGTTCCCAATCATCGCGTCGGAATCAAGGTGATCTCCGGCGCCTCGGCCGGCGCGATCACCGCGGCGATCGGCGCCATCGCGCTTGTCGACAAGGCCGAGGCCAAGACCTTTGAGTCTAACGGCTTCATTTATCGCTATACGCTGCCCAAGCTCTATGAATCCTGGGTCGTCCGTCCGACGCTCGATTCGGGCGATGCGAGCGTCCGGGATTTTCTGGCGCTCGACGATCTCGACGCGCGCCCGCCGGCGACGGCGGATTTCTCGCGGACCAGCAGCGTGCCCTTTCCGGGCAAGAATGATCCCATCGCAGTCGTCTCGCTGCTCAATTCGCGTCTGCTCGATGAAATTGCCGCGAACGCGATCACGGTCGCGAAGGTCGAAGGACCGCGGCCCTATGTCTCGGCGAAGCTTCATATTTATCTCACGCTCTCCAATCTGCGCGGCGTGCCGTGGACCTTGCCGTTCAGCGGCGGCGACTATCACATGATCTCGCACGGCGACCGCGCCCATTATGTGCTGAGCGGCGTCGGCTCATGGGCGACGCACAGCGATTTCGCCGACAATGATCCGTCGCGCGACAAACTCGACATCGGGATGATCGCCAGCGCCGCGGCGCGAGACCAATGGAAAGATTATGCCGTCTGCGCCCTGGGCTCCTCCGCCTTTCCGGTTGGCCTGGCGCCGCGGCTGATCGGCGCAAGGCCGAGCGAAGATTATTTCGGACGCCGATATCCCAGCGCCGACATCGCGGGAATCGATAATCTCAAGCCGCAATGGCCGCCGGCTGTCGAAGCTGAAAATCCCTTCTGGTTCACCTGCGCGGACGGCGGCATCATCGACAATGATCCGTTCGAATACGCCCGCTTTACGCTGAAGGACAAGGCGACCGACGCCCGCCTTCCCTGGGACCTCGATTCGGCGGACCGCGCGGTCATCATGATCTCGCCCTTTCCGGAACCGAAGCCGATCCGCAACGAAGGCGAGCCTGCGATCGATATCGTCAGCCTGTTCTCTTCGCTGATGCCCTCGCTGATCGATCAGGCGCGCTTCAAGCCGAGCGAACTGGCGCTCGCCGTCGACCCCGATCACGGCAGCCGCTATCTGATCGGGCCGCGCCGCGTCATCGGGAACGAATTGCAGCGCTACGGCATCGCCAGCGGCCTGCTCGGCGGCTTCGGCGGCTTCGTCGCCCGCGCCTTCCGCGATCACGACTATCAGCTCGGCCGGCGCAATTGTCAGAAGTTTCTGATGACCTCATTCGCCGTCCCCGCCGATCATCCGATCGTGACGAACTGGCCGCCGCAGGTCGACAAGAGGCTGTTCGAAGCGATGCCGGAAAAGACCGACGCTCCAGGCGCCGTCTCATACTGCCTCGCGCCGCTCTATGGCTCGGCGAAGGAGACGATCGACCTCCCGCCGTGGCCGCAGATCACTCCGGCGGACCTCGACCGGCTGATGACGCGCATCGGCTTACGCTTCGATCGCGTCGCGCCGATGGTGGTCGGTCAGAACGTCGGGGGCTTTCTCGGCTTGCTGCTGCAGCTGGTGCTGCTGCCCGGCATAAGAAGCGCGCCGGGTCTCATTCGCGACAAGGTTCTCAATTTCGCGAGGCTGACGATCCTCGGCGATCTCGTGCGCCGCAATCAGATCACCGGCTGGGATCTGCCCGAGGGCCTTGGCGTCGATCCCGACGATGCGCGGCTGGTCATCGCCGAACTGCTCGAACCCAAATATGACGAGCGAAACGTCGAGGGCATTCGCCGGGCCGTCGCGCCGATGAGCGCCAAGCTGGACGCAGCAACCATCACGAAGGTTCTCGAACGGCTGAAACAGACTCCCGGTCCGTTCCAGGTCTGGGAGGCGCCCTGGCGCGACAAGAACGGCGGCCGGCTCTTCACGCTGGAGAGCCGCAAGCCCAATATCGTCGGCGGGAGATTGGGCGCCTATCTTGGCATCGGCTTCTTGAAGCCGTCCGCCGATCCGCCGGGGATTTAAGCCTCCTAACCGGCGCCTCGGCTGCGCGTCTTAATGATCAACCGGCCCTATGCCGAGGTCTGACAGGCGCAGGGCAAGCTCGGGCGCAAGCGTCGGCGTCGCCAGTTCGCTCGATGGCAGTTCCGCGATCTCAGCGTAGCCATTTGCGCCCAGTCTGCGATGTATCCAAATCGTTGCGCGAAGAGCGTCGACGACCCACACTTCGCGAACGCCATAGGCCGCGTAAATGCCGATCTTGCGGCCCTTGTCGTAAGTGAGGCTCGAATCCGCGACTTCGATCGCAAGCAAGAC
>JAKFXD010000077.1 GCA_021731565.1 Methylocystis sp.
CCGGCGCTTCGCCGACATCGAATGCGATCCAGATCAGAAGGTCCGGATGCTCGCCTTCGCGCCGATGCGCGGAATCGGCGCGATCGAGACCGACGAGCCGCGCGATCTCTTCATCCGATGGCGTCGCGAGAAGGCTCGCGCGCCAGCCAAGCGCTGCGGCGGACTGCGCGACGGCGCCAATGGCATGCCCTGCGTCAAGCTGGCAATAGCGATAGGCGCGCTCCCCATATTTCCAGGCTTCGCGCCAGGGGATCGAAGTGAGCGCCACAAGGAAACCGCCTCGCGGAAGAATCCGCGGCTCCGCGTAACGGGCGCGTTCTTCGAGCGCATGCGCTTCCGGCGCATAGTGATAAAGCCCAGCCGTTGCGCCAAGACCGTCGAGCGCGTCGATCACCGCATATGCTTCGGTCGGATGTAAATTTCCTGACGAGGGATTGTTGCGCAGCGCCCAAGTCGAGCCTTCAAAGCTCTTCCACGCGCTGAGCCCGAGGGCGAGCTCGAAAAAAAGACCGAGCGCGGCGCAATCGAGAATAGCGGGCGCGGCTGTCGGTCCGGGAAATGGCGGAGTGGGTTCTGAGTCCAGCAGCGGCAAGTCGATGCGCCGCGCGCCGTCAAAACGGCGAAAGGGACTGGGCTGCGACGCCCAGTCGAGAAAGGCGGGGCCGAGCGCGTAGCGCGTCGGCGCATGTTTCGTGCGTCGATGGTAGCCGCGAATGTCATGTGGCGTCGTTTCGGTCGGATCCGGTTCGATAAGACTGAACGGCGCCGCGACTTCGGCGTCGAATTCACTTTGAGCCATTGCCTTCTCCACGATCGCAGACGCCCTCATTCAAGAAAGGCGCCCATTTTGCTGAAGACATCTGGCGTATGGACGTTGGACTCGAAGGCGATGGATGGCGGCGGAGGAGGCGCACAAACGGCGGGTCGCTTCACCGTGTCCGTCGTGGCGCACAGGCATTTTGGCGGATTGGTGACGCTCGCGGTCGACAATCAGCCGTTGCGCAGACTGACGCGCGAGGAGTCGCTGGTCCTCGGACGCGCTCTCGCGGCGACGGTTGCGGGCGTGAGCGTCGAAAAACGGATCTATATGAGCCCGATCGCCAGCGATCAGGATTTTGACGCGGCGGTTGAGAGAGAAGGCATTGTCCTGACCTCGGACTCCGGCGAGAAAGCGCGGTTCGACTGGTGCGCGGTGGTCGACCTTGCTGGGCGTCTCGCGCAAGAGGCTTCGCCCTCAGCCAAGGAGTGAACGACCTTACCAGACGCACGCTCGTCAGCGACGATCGTCACTGCCAGAAAGCTGGATTTCCGGCGCCCTCGCCTGTCAGGACGCTTATCTTGTTCTTGATCGAGAGCCAAAGGTCGCGCTGGCCGAGCTTGCCGCCGATTTGGAAGCTTTCGACCATCTGGTCGGCGAAGTCGACCGCTTCGTCGCCATATTGCTCGGCGATGATCCAGGCGGCGCGCCACAATTGCTCTTGTGTTGTGAGCTTGACTTCAATCATCGGCCCATCCCTATAAATCCAGGACGATCTGGTTGGACTTTCCGCGCGAAACGCAAGCGAGGAAATAGCCCTCGGCGCGCTGCTCGGCCGTCAGACGCTTGTCCCGATGGTCGATTTCGCCTTCGAGCGCTTTGACCTTGCATGTGCCGCACACGCCCTGTTCGCATGATGTCGGGATTTTGACGCCGCTTTCTTCGAGAAAGGCCGAGACGGTCTTGTCGCCCGGGATTTTGTAGATCGCGCCCGTGCTCGCGATTTTCACCTCGAACACCGTATCGAGCACCGGCGCCGCCAGCTTGGCCGTGAAGCGCTCGATATGGATGCGCTCCTCGCTCCACCCCTTTTGCTTGGCCAGATTGACGATCGGATCCATCCACCAATCGGCGCCGCTGATGAAGAGCTGCGTGTCGTCCGGACGATCCGAAAGCACGGCGGCTGCGTCGAGCAACCGATTCTGCTGACTAGCCTCGAAATAGCAATTTGTGTCCGTCGCAAAATTGGACGCGGCGATCAGCGGCTCGAATGCGTTGGGAGACATGAGCGCGTAGACATAGTGCAGTTCGAAGGGCGTGCCGCGCGCGCTGAGATGATCGGCGATGCTGAGGATTGGCGTCACGCCAATTCCCCTCGCAAGCAAAATGGCGCGCGCCGCATTCTTTGGCACGCGGAAGCGGTTGCGGGGCAGACTAACCGTTAGCGTGTCGCCGACGTTCACCCCATCATGCAGCGCGACTGAGCCGCCTCGGCTGTTGGCGTCTTTCCAGACGCCGATCACGTAGCGGTTGCGCTCGGAAGCGCTGTTGCACAGCGAATATTGGCGCACGAAGCCGCCTGGGATCGTCACATCGACATGCGCGCCGGGCGAGAAGGGCGGCAGATCGCCGCCCTCGGCGTCAACGAGTTCGAAGGACATGATATTGTGGGCTTCGACGATTTTTTTCGTCACAAGAACCGAGCGCGAGGCCTCTTCCTGCATATCCGTCCTCCAGACTGTTCAACGAACGGTAGGTGAAGAATGCAATTTACAGACCGGGAGAAGGGACGTCGTCGAGATAAGACGGTTTCGCGCGCCGATTTTTCCGTGATCAGACGCTTCCGAACATCTCCAGCAGCGCGTCGCGCGCTTCGGCGATACGCCGGTAAAGCGCATCGCTGCCGCCGGCGTCGGGATGCGCCGTCTTGGCCAATTTGCGGAAGGCGGCGTTGATCTGCGAAGGATCGAGCCCTCCTTCCAGCGGCAGGTCGAGAGTCTCGCGATGTTCGAGACCGTCGTCTCCGCTCATCCTGAGAAGCAGGGCGCGGCGCTTCTCTCGCGCCGCGACACGCAGCTCGACCTGATCATCCTGCCATCTCTGGCGCGACATGATGAGACATTCGCCAAACGCAATGCGTCCCTCCGCTTCAAGCGCGTCGAGACTGAAGGGACCGACAATCGCATAGGGCGCCGCGAGGAAGGCGTCCCTGCGGCCTTCGACATTCTCGATCCGGCCGATCGCCGCCAAATCGAGAATCCCCATCGAGCCATTCCAGATGACCCATTCCTCGCCGGGAGCCATTCGGTCGTATCCCAAGATGAATCTTTTGTCGCACGAAGTCGCCATCAGCGACCGTGGGCCGACCGCTCCATGCATGTTCGCAGCCAAAGTCTACGGACCGATCGCCAGCCGATCGCCCGGCAAACCAATTGCATGACCGCTGCCGGAGCAAACCGCACATGAACATGACCGTCCAAAAAGCCGACGCTCAAACGCCAGGGCCCGTCCCGCCCGCGCTCAAGCGTTTCATCTGGGATATCCAGTCGATGGTTGAGCTGGCGGATAGCGAGAGGGAGATTCTCGTGATCGGCCGCGATCTCATGGCGCGCCTTGTCGCGAACGATGATTGGCTGCCAGAGGCATTTTCGGCGCAGGACCCTGCCGGCGGCGCTCAATATCAGCTCTATCGAGATGGGCTGGAGCGCTTCTCGGTCGTCAGCACGGTCTTGCCTGCAGGATCCGGACTGCTGGTCGATCAGTCAAATCTTTGGGAGATCTTCGGCGCCTTGCGCGGGAACGTTGCGCGGCGAATTCATGATCCTTCCACCGTGTGCAGAAGAGCAGAGCCCCAAGCGCTGCGAGCCGCGGAGGTTGACGTGAACGCCTCGCGGATCGCCAGCGCCGTCGAAATTTCCAATGGCTTGACCGATCAGGTCTCTATTAGCGTCCATGTCTATGGGGGCGACGTCACGAAGTTGAATGCGCGCAGAATTGGCGGCGCAAGCGATGACGGGCGACTGTTAGGCTACGCCAACAGTCTGAACGCGCTTCCCTATGACATTCTGACGATACAAACCCAAATCATCGATTGAAGCAGCAGAGGCGACGAAAACGACGCGCGAAGGCGCGTCTCTCTTCAAACGAACAGCATTTGCGCTTTGATGAGCGCTTCCGCGAGGCGATCGATCTCGTCACGCGTATTATACATGGCGAAAGAGGCGCGACAGGTCGAGGTGACGCCGATATGGGTGAGGAGCGGCATGGCGCAATGGGTGCCGGCGCGCACGGCGACGCCGCTCCGGTCGATGACTGTGGCGATGTCATGGGCGTGCGCGGCCTTCATGTCGAAGGAGAGGATCGGGCCCTTCTCCGGCGCCTTTCCGAAAATGCGCAGGCCGTCGATCGCCGCGAGGCGCTCCATGGCATAAGCGGTCAGCTCCGCCTCATAGGCGCGGATCGCATTGCGGCCGATGCTGTCGATATAATCCAGCGCCGCGCCGAGACCGACCGCCTGCGCGATCGGCGGCGTGCCGGCCTCGAAGCGCTGCGGCGGCGCATTGTAGGTGACAGTGTCTCGCGTCACGGTCTCGATCATCTCGCCGCCGCCCGCGTAGGGCGGCAGAGTTTCGAGCCATTTCCGCTTTCCGTAAAGCGCGCCGATCCCCGTCGGGCCATAGAGCTTATGGCCGGTGATGATGTAAAAATCGCAATCGAGCGCTTGCACGTCGACATCGAGATGCACGGCGCCTTGTGAGCCGTCGACGCAGAGCGGAACGCCATGCGCATGTGCGATGCGCGCGATCTCGCTGATCGGCGTCGGCGCGCCAAGCACGTTCGACATATGCGTCAGCGCGACGATTTTGGTCCGTGGCGTGAACAGTTTCTCGAACGCGTCGAGATCGATCGCGCCATTTTCGTCCGGCTCGATCCATTTGATCGCCGCGCCCTTGCGTTCGCGCAGAAAATGCCAGGGCACGATATTGGAGTGATGCTCCATCAGCGAGAGAATGATCTCGTCGCCTTCGCCAATATGGGCAAGACCGTAGGACGCGGCGACCAGATTCAGCGCTTCGCTGGCGCCGCGGGTGAAGATGATGTCGTCGGCGCTTTCGGCGTTGAGAAACCGCCGCACCGCCTCGCGCGCGCCTTCATAGGCCTCGGTCGCCGCATTGGCGAGGTAGTGCAGACCGCGATGCACATTGGCGTATTCGTGCTCATAGAAATGGGTCAGCCGATCGATCACCGCGCGCGGCTTTTGCGCCGAGGCGGCGTTGTCGAGATACGCCAGTGGCTTGCCATAGGGCGCTTCGCCAAGGATCGGGAAGTCCACCCGGATTTTGGCGATATCGTAAGGCAAACGAACAGGCGCGTTCATCACGCGGCCCTCCCCGACATCCAATGCGAGACGCGCGCCGAGATAAAGCTGCGCAGTGCCTCATTTCCGAACCCCTCAAAGGCTTCATTGGCGAAGCCCTCGATCAGCAACATTTCCGCTTCGCCGCGCGGAACGCCGCGCGCCATGAGATAGAAAAGCTGATCCTTGTCGAGCCGGCCGCAGGTCGCGCCATGGCCGCATTGCACGTCATCGGCGAAGATTTCGAGTTCCGGCTTGTTGTTCATCGTCGCGCTGTCCGAGAGCAGCACGGCTTTCGACTGCATGACTCCGTCGGTCTTCTGCGCGCCGGGACGCACGATGGTCTTGCCCTGAAAGACGCCGGCGCTGCTCCCGTCGAGAATGTTGCGAAAACGTTCGCGGCTTTGGCCATTGGGCTTGGCGTGATCGACGACGAGCGTCACATCGACGTGATCGCGTCCGCGCGCCAGCGTCGCCCCCTGCAGGGCGAGCCTTGCATGCTCGCCGTCGATGCGGACGAACATCTGCCGGCGCAGCAGCCCGGCGCCTTCAATCAGCGAGAAGGCGGAAAGGGCGGCGCCTTCGTCGAGATGCGCGACGAGACTCATCACCCGCGTCTGCGTTTCGCCTTGGCCCGCCGCATGGGTGAAAAGATCGAGCATCGCGCCCGGCGCGAGCCGGACGATCAGCGCCTGATTGTCCTGCGCCGCGACGCCGGTGAGGTCGCCCGCGGTTTCGACGATCGTCGCGCGCGCCCCCTTGCCCAAGACGACGAGCGAGCGCGTGAAGCTCGAGCGCGCCTCTTCCGAGGAGAGGACGCCGGCGATTTCGATCGGGCGTTCGATGGTCACGCCGTCGGCGATGCGCAAGACGACGCCGTCCTGCATCAACGCCGTATTGAGCGAGAGCGCCGCATCGTCCGTCCGCACATCGTCGCTGGCCAGGAGCGCCATGATGCCTGGCGTCCCCTGCGTCAAGGCTTCGCGCAACGGCTGAACCGTCACGCCCCGAGGAAGCGCGGCAAGATCGGAAAGCTCCGGACGGAAGGCGCCGTCGAGCACGACGAGCCGGATTGAATCATGGGCCCGCGCAACCTCGACGCCGCCGCGCGCAATCGCAAGCGGCGCGGGCCGCGCGAGCGCCGCCTTGAGGTCCGTATAGTGCCAGCTTTCGACGCGCCGGTTCGGCAGGCCCTTTGCCGCGAAGGTCTCCCACGCCGCTGTTCGAAGACCCGCGGCGCCCCGCAGTTTCATTTCCTCATACATCGGGGCGAAGGCGTCGCCGGCCGCCGCTGCGAACTGCGCCATCGCTCAAGCCGCCTCTTCCGAGAGATAGTCCTGATAGCCGTGCTTTTCGAGCTCCAGCGCCAGTTCAGGCCCGCCCGAGCGCTGAATGATTCCTTGCGCCATCACATGCACCGTGTCGGGTTTGATATAGTCGAGCAGGCGCTGGTAATGGGTGATGACAAGGAAGGCGCGATCGGGCGCACGCAGCGAATTGACGCCCTCGGACACGACGCGCAGCGCGTCGATGTCGAGGCCTGAGTCGGTTTCGTCGAGAATGCCGAGCCTGGGCTGCAGCAGCGCCATCTGCAGAATATCCATGCGCTTCTTCTCGCCGCCCGAGAAACCTGAATTCAGCGGCCGCTTGAGCATCTCCTGCGAAACGCCAAGCTTCGCCGACGCATCCTTCACGCACTTCATGAAGTCGGGCGTCGCCAGCTCCTCTTCGCCGCGCGCACGACGCTGCGCGTTCATCGCGGCTTTGAGAAACGTCATCGTGCCGACGCCGGGGATTTCGACCGGATATTGGAAGGCGAGAAACACGCCCTTGGCCGCGCGCTCGTGCGGCTCGAGATCGAGAATATTCTCGCCGTCGAGCAGCACTTCGCCTTCGTTGATTTCATAGCCCTCGCGGCCCGAAATCACATAGGACAGCGTCGACTTGCCGGTGCCGTTCGGCCCCATGATCGCCGCCACCTCGCCCGGCTTTACGGTGAGCGTCAGGCCCTTGAGAATCTCGCGGTCGCCGACCGAAACATGGAGGTTTTTTACTTCGAGCATCGTCATCAGCCCACGCTCCCTTCGAGCGAAATCGAAATCAGCTTTTGCGCTTCCACCGCGAACTCCATTGGCAGCTGCTGCAGCACGTCGCGCACGAAGCCGTTGACGATCAGCGCCGTCGCCTCTTCCGCCGGAAGCCCGCGCTGCATGGCGTAAAACAGCTGGTCCTCGGAAATCTTGGACGTGGTCGCTTCATGCTCGAACTGCGCGCTCGGGTTCTTCGACTCGATATAGGGAACCGTATGCGCCCCGCAGTCCTGGCCAATCAGCAGACTGTCGCACTGCGTAAAATTGCGCGCGCCATCAGCCTTACGATGGGCGGAAACCTGTCCCCGATAGGTGTTCTGCGAACGTCCGGCGGAAATGCCCTTGGAGATGATGCGGCTTTTGGTGTTCTTGCCGAGATGCAGCATTTTGGTGCCGCTGTCGACCTGCTGATAGCCGTTCGACACCGCGATCGAATAGAACTCGCCTTGCGAGCCCTCACCGCGCAGGATGCATGACGGATATTTCCAGGTGATCGCCGAGCCCGTTTCGACCTGCGTCCAGGAGATATGCGAATTGCGGCCACGACAGTCGCCGCGCTTCGTCACGAAATTGTATATTCCGCCCCTGCCCTCGCTATCGCCCGGATACCAGTTCTGCACCGTGGAATATTTGATCTCGGCGTCGTCGAGCGCAACGAGTTCGACGACCGCCGCATGAAGCTGGTTTTCGTCGCGCTTGGGCGCGGTGCAGCCTTCGAGATAGCTCACATAGGAGCCCTCATCCGCGATGATCAGCGTGCGCTCGAACTGCCCTGTCTTCTGCTCATTGATCCGGAAGTAGGTCGATAGCTCCATCGGACAGCGCACGCCCTTTGGAATGTAAACGAACGATCCGTCGGAGAAGACCGCGCTGTTGAGCGTCGCATAAAAATTGTCGGTTACCGGCACCACCGAGCCGAGATATTTCTTAACCAGCTCCGGATGCGTCTGCACGGCTTCCGAGATCGGGCAGAAAATCACACCCGCTCTCCCCAGTTCTTCCTTGAAGGTCGTCGCGACCGACACGCTGTCGAAGACCGCGTCGACGGCGACGCGCCGCGTTTCGACGCCCGCGAGTATTTCCTGCTCGCGTAGCGGAATGCCGAGCTTCTCGTATGTGCGCAGAAGCTCAGGATCGACGTCGTCGAGCGATTTCGGACCCGGCGTCGATTTCGGCGCGGCGTAGTAATACAGATCCTGATAGTCGACCGACGGATAATGCACCCGCGCCCAATTCGGCTCGGTCATGGTGAGCCAGCGCTTATAGGCGTCGAGCCGCCACTGGGTCAGCCACGCCGGCTCGTTCTTCTTCGCCGATATGTAGCGGACAATGTCCTCATTCAGCCCCTTGGGAGCCTTCTCCGATTCGATATCGGTCGAAAACCCGTATTTGTAAGCGTCGACGTCAATCGATTCGACGACCGAAACGGTCTCCTTGAGAGCCGCCATTCATCTTCTCCTCATCACAACGGGCGCTAGGCCTTTTCGGCCATCAAACCGTCCATTCGGAAATGGCTCCGGCTCCTGGGATCATCACCAATGAGAATGTTTGCAAGAACGGCGCCGATAGACTGTCGAGTCGGCGTAGAGGCAAATCCTGCGCGCGCGATTTGGCCGCGGATTTGGGCGATGTTTCTGACAAAGGCGTCGCCGCGCACGACAATTGTTACAAACATTCCCGACAACGGCGCGCGAGGCGAAGGCGGGCGCTCAATAAGCGCGCTTTGCCTGCGCGATCGCTCATTTTGAGCGCCCGCCATTGGCGCTAAACTCTTCGTGCGAGCGACCGCAGATAGCCCTGCATGTCGTCAGCGAGCTCCGTGTCGATCGCCGGCGCGGCCTTTAAAAGCAAATTGGCGATGAACGCCTCGTCATTGCGCGAATCTTCGAGCGCCTCGCGCAACACAGGCAAATTGTCCTCGATATGCGCGAGGAAAGAAACGCCCTTCTCCGCTGTCTCGTTCCAGCGCTCGCGATGCCATTTGGCGAGCGGATACATGATCTCGTGAACGAAATTCGATTTGCGCGCCCTTTCGAAAAAGCGCAGGCCGGCATTCCAATTTTCCCTCGCGCGCAGAGGCGGCGGCGGAATGTCCTGCGCCAGAAGCTTCTTCCCGGCCTGCCCGACAAAATCATCGAGGCTCACGGGGGCGTCAATTGTCGCGCGAAAATACCAAAGCGCATTGGCGCCGGGAAATTCATCGCCAAAGGCGGATGTCAGCGCCGTCTCGACCTTGTCGACCGCCGCGCCGTCTCCCTTTAGCGCCGCCGTCATGCAAAAGGCGCAGATGGCGTCATTGCCGACGCCTTTCACCACGTCGCCGCCGAGCTGGGCGGCTTGAAGCTTCGGCGTCACGCCGTCAGGCGACGGCGAGGTCTCGCCGGCGCGCAAGGCGGTGATAAAGGCGGTAATTTCCAACCACCTGCCGAAATGCGCAACAAATTCGTCGGGATCAACATGGACGATCGCCAAATTAATCGGCTTTTTGCGGGCTTGCAGCTCGGCCATATCGGTCATCGCGTCACCTCATTGCGATCAAGCGGCGCGCGGCGCCGAACGTTGTTTCCTTGCAGCGTGAGTTTAGTCAGAGGTGATCATGACTTCCGGAGCGCCCTCCGAATCGTCAAACCCATCGTCCTCGGCAAGTTCGACGCCGGTGATGCAGACATCGCCATCGTCCACGATGACTTTGATCGGCGGGAGGCTCTTGCCCTGGCAAGGGCCGATAAAACATTCGCCGGTGTCGAGATCGAATTGCGCGCCATGCTGTCCGCAGGTGAGGAAATTGCCCTCCTCGTCCAGGAATTCTCCGGGAGCGGCGTCGAGGCGCTCGTTCATATGCGGACAGGCGTTTTCAAAGCCGAAGAACTGGTTTCCCTTACGCGTGATCAGAATATTCCAGGGCTTCGGCTCGCCGGTGGATTCGATCCGCATCAGCGAGAACCCTCGAGCTTGACCATCGTCAATCTCGCCATTCTGGCAAATGACATACAACTCGCTCATGGCCCAATTTCCCGGATGGCGTCGCGCGATGGCGCGGCGCGCGCTGAAGTCGCGCCTGCAAGCGGCGAGCCAGCCGGGACTGGCGCGCATCTTTCATGTTTTTTGCAAACAGCCCTGTTTGCAAACTGCTTGCTTCTGCATGCCTCATCGACCGAGAGAGCCAAGCCATGACCATTATCGAGCACGACTTCGGGCTCGCCGATCGCCTGACCGAGCGGCGCTTTGCGCGCCTGCTGGAGCTTGACGCGCTGCATGAGGCGAATATTCGCGCCAATCCCCTCCCTTATCTGGAAAGGGCAAGCGAGCGCATCTTTCGCCTCAGCGAAGTGCTTCACGACGCGCTCGCCGCATGCACGGCGACACCGCCGCAAGACGCCCTCGAAACACGCAGCATCGTCGTCAACGCGGCGGAATATGATCGTTTGAAAAAATGCGTTGCGATCCTCGAAGCCGGCTACGCAAAATTCGGCGCGCCGGACGACATCCTGTAGACGTCTCGCATTTTTGCCGATGGCTTTACCAACCCGGAGAGCTACGCGACCGCTCAATCAGGCGGCCGCCTTGGCTTGGACCGGCGGCTCCCATTTGAAGAGTTCGGCTTTTCCATCGCCGGACGCCGACGAAAAGCCGGCGTCGCCGAGAATCTTGGCGAGCGCTTGTCCCTCGCCTGTCGGCAGGCTGATGTAGATCGGGGCGCCACGCGAAATCAGCGCGTCGAACAATAGTTTGAAAGCGGCGTCGCGATGTCCGGCCGCCGCCGCCGTCAGGCGGACATTGATCGTTTCCTTATTGGCGAGCGCCAAATCCAAAAGGTCGCGCTCCGCCAGAAGAGCGCCGACAATCTCCTTCTCCATGTTGCACACGACAGTGGAACAATTGTCTGAACAGCATTCCATCAGATTGGAAAGCGCGCGCTCCTGATCGGCATCGCTCGCAATCGACACGGGAATGTCGTCGGCGACGCCGCGAACAAGATCCCAAATGCCCTTCATGTCGCTGAGCGACGCCCCTCTGCAGGCTAGTTCCGACACGTTCCCGCGCTCCCTCGTCGTTGCGATCGCCGCAAAGGCGACTATGGCGCGTTCAAGCAATTTGCATACCCTCGCGCATCCAGGGCTTTGGCGGCGCGACGATGCGCGAGATATGGCAAGGGATTTGCGACGGCGCCTGCGTGATAAAGCATCGAGGTAAAAATGCCGGATGAAGGCTATTTCGTTGACTGGGACGGAAATCTGCGCCGGACGGACGATCCTGGCGGCGGCTATTACTGTGACATCGACCGGCCCGCGCGTTATGTCGCGATCATGACGAAAAGCGGGGCTCTGGCGCACGAAGCCACCTTTTACAAAACCCCGGATGACGTCGCCAAGGCGGGGATCAAGGCGTCTCTTGTGCCAGGTTCTCATCCCTGGGGCCGAAAGGAAGACGGCTTTTAGAGCGATCAGGCAAGAAGGGAGAGTCCTTGGTCATGCTGCCGACGACCATTCTCATCGATGACCGCCCGCGTTGCGTCGTGCGCCCGACCGATAACAAGGATCTCAATCGCTTTCTACGAAATGGGAAAACCTTTCTGCTGGCGCAGACGCCAGAGGGAAGGGTGACGCATCGGCCGGCGAGTGAACTCGAAGTCTCATATTGGCGGCAAGGCTTGGCGCTGCACAAGGCCTGGGGCGGCGAGGAAGAAAGTTTCTTCGGCGTTCCGCTCCAGAGCGAATTGGCCGACAGCTAGATCCCACCGCTCCAGGTTGACTCTCTGCTCAAGGCGCCCGCGCGCTCACTCATCCATGCTCGGCGTGAGGATGACTTCGGGCGGCGCGCCCGGTCCTTGCCCATGCAGATATTCGACGGCGCTCACCAGGGAGAGTCCGCCGTCGCTCTCCATGAGCACGACCGCCTCGAGAGGCAGTTCGGTAAGCTTGTTCAGTAATTCTCCAACGGTCATTTCGGCCCTTTCCCGGAATTTCTGTCTCGCACCGCTGGGACCGATCAACCAGGATGGATCATGATTTCCATCGTGTCCTCGAATTCATCGTCATCGTGGATTTGCGGCTCCGCTTCGCTCAGCTCCACGCCGCACAGACAAATATCATTTTCCATGACAACGATCGGGATCGGCTCCAGCGCTTTGTCCTTGCAGGAACCTTTGACGCACACGCCCGACTCGATATCGAATTCCGCCTTGTGGCGGCCGCAGCGCAGACGTGAGCGATCGTCGCTGAAAAATCTGCCTTCGCCGATGTTCAGCCACGCGCCCGCGTGGGGACAGGCGTTCAGATAGCCAAAAAACTGTTCGTTCTTTGCGTGCACGACAAAAATCGAATAGGGCCTAGCCCCGTCCGCGGTGACGCGCGACAGACTGAACGCCTTCGCCTCGCCTGGCGGGATTTCGCTTGTCGCGCATATGACGAAAAGCTGCACTCCATCGCTCATTGACTGCAAGCTCCCCTTGCTCCTTCCCGACAGTCAGCCTCGCCAGAGCCGTCACAAGATGACATCACGTCTCGTCAAGGGCGCAGAATGCCAATGTCATCGGCGCCGCTGCGCTGCATATTGATGCAGGAATCTTGCCGAGGCGCCTTGCGGCCCGCCGTTGCACAGTGGAAAAATGGCATGGCGCATGCGTCGGGCGAAGGGGAGAATAGTCGATGAGCACGATGACCATCGTAGAAGAAGCCAATCGGGACGATCTCTCCCGGCTCGCGGGCTGTTATCTGTTTTCCGGCACGAAGATTTGGACTGACGCCGCCGCCGTGCATCGGGATGACGGTCCGGCGATCGTGCTTCCCGACGGCGCCGCGCGTTGGTTCATTCGAGGGAAGGACGTTACGCGCGCCGTGAACTCATTCTTTTATGAGAATAAGTGGCCCGTCGACAAAGGGTTGAACCGTCCCGAGCAGCTCGCTTTGTTCAGGGCGCGATTTGTCGAGTGAGCGCCCCGCCCGCTGGTTGGCGCTGGCGGGGCTCCGCCAACAGGTCGTTATCAAGCCGCTTGTCCAAGCGCCTTCGAACGAATCGCCTCAACCTGCGATTTGTCGAGGCGGAAAATGCCGCGCCCTCCCGCCAAGGCCTGATACAACGTGGGAGCGGCGTCGCTCAATTCGTTGAACCACTGCTGAGCGGTCAAGGGCGCCGGTCTTTCGCTTATTTCGGCGACGGAGCCGTCGGACGCGAAACGGACATGGATGATCGCGATGTCGGACATTTCTTACTCCGTATTTACAGGCCAGAGCCGAAGCCGAGCAGCTCGACCTTGATGTTCTCCGTGCCAAGGACGGTAGCGAAGCATGCTAGGCGGGACTTGGAACCGACGCCGACCATCGCATCGAGCTTCTCGTTCTCTTCGCGACTTGTTTTGGAGAGCCCTTTGCGCCCTTCGTGCACGAAGATATGCCATGGGCTCAGGTCGTTCATGGTTGCGTCGAAATCCGGCAAAAGCTTTTCATCCGCTGACCGGATCGCGGTTAGCAGCGTCGTTCCCTCGCTGGCCTCGACTGTCTTGCCCGACGGCATGATCGTGATCGTTGACATGATGTTTTCCTTACTCCCTGTTAGTTCAGATCAATAAATCGCCGCCCCGGCGCCGACGTTGACGGAAGCGTCCTTCATCGTCTCTACGATGAAAGCGATGTGGCTCTCGGTAAGATGCGCGTGGAAGGGTAGCGCGACCGAACGGTCAGCGACTTTTTCCGTGACGAAGAGATCGCCGCGACGATAGCCGTCGTCGAGATATCGCCGCTGCGTATGAAGCGGCGCGCTATAGGCGGCCGCCTCGATATTTTCCACGCCGAGATCTTCGACGATCGAGTCTCTCGACGACCGACTGAATCTCGTGCCGAGATGGACGACGTAGAGAAACCAGTGAATCTCCGTTACGTCTGGGCTGATAAAAGGATCCTTGATTCCCTCGAACGACTTAATGTGCTTGAAATAGTAATGCTCGATGAGCTTGCGCTTCTCGAGAATCTCTTCGATGCGCTTAAGTTGCGAGAGACCGAGCGCCGCAGCGATGTCGCTCATTTCTACTTGATAGGGCGCGCTGGATCCGACCACGACCGAAGAACGCTCGTTCATTTTGTGCGCGCGAAACCTTTTCAAGGCGACGGCGACATTTATGTCGTCAGTGACGACCATGCCGCCTTGGCCGCAGACGAGCGGTCCCGGCTGCGAGAAATCGAACACCGAGGCGTCGCCGAGGGAGCCGACAAGACGGCCCTTGTATCGGGAGCCAATCGCTTCCGTCGAATCTTCGAGGAGCGCAATCCGCTTGCGTTTCGCAATCTCTCGCAACTCGTCCCATGGCGCGGGATGGCCGTTGGTGTTGCAGGCGACAATGGCGCGGGTTTTCTCGGTCAATGCGGCTTCGACCTTGGCCGGAGCGATCGTTCCGGACCAGTAGTCGATATCGACGAAGACTGGACGCGCGCCGATGAGCGCAATCGCGTGGAGCGTTTCGCGGAAGGAATAGGCCGGCGCGATGACTTCGTCGCCCGGGCCGACGCCATGCGCGAGCAGTGCGAGAACCAAGCTCATGGTTCCGCCGGCCGTCGCAACGGCGAATTTTCTTCCGACATAGGCGGCGAAGGCGGCTTCGAATTCCTCGACGCGCGGGCCACTCGACAGACGGCTCGAACTCAGCACCGCTTCGACCGCGGCGATATCGTCAAGCGTCACGTCGGGATCGGAGAGCGGAATGAACGCCGCCGCTCCCGCGCCGCTTTCTTCCGTGTCGATTTCCAGCGTCGAGGTCACGATGCGACCCTCCGCAACGCCAGAATGATCCCGGTCGCCTCAGCCGGCTCGCTGGTAATCTGAACGCAGTGATCCTTGCCGTTTAAGAGATGCAGGTCGCAACCCGGATAGCTCGAGAAAGGCGCTTCGATCACATCCGACGCATCGCATTTCGAGAAGGAAAGATGCGGGAACTGCTTGCGCAGCGCCGCGATATCCGGCGCCCCGGCGGCCACGAGGATCGCGTCGATCTGCGCCAGCTCTTCTGTGTTCATGCCCATGCCTGATCCCTTTCACGCCGACGCTATTGCCAAAAGCGCCGTTCGGCGTCCTCGTTCAGATAGTCGAGCAACTCCGTCAAACGCTCGAAGGCGCGATCGAACTCCCAGACGCCGGCGGCGTGATCCTTGCGAAGAAGGCGCCAGCTCCTGTTTTGCGCGTCATAAAGAAGCAGCGCGATATCGACGACGCCGCCGTCCGGATCGATGTTGCGCGAGCAGCACGGGCTCTGAATTCTGTAGCCATTCTCGGTCTTCAGCAGAATCGGCGTGACATATCTGTATCGACGCCGCTTCGCGAGCGCCCGTTCGATTCGTCTGAGATCGAATTCATTGGGCTGCGGCGTATTCAAGACATCCGCTTGCGTCACCGCTCGCTTTCGCATCGCGCTCATCTCAGATTACACCGGCTCGATTTCTTCCTCCAAGCAACCGACCACCAGACCTTCAGCAAACTCGACGAGATAGATCGGCGTGTTTGTGTCGGTATGACTGCCGACCTGGACGATCTCGCCTAGCCCGCCGCTTGGAACGAGCAATGCTTCCGGCGCCTTGTCGGGAAAGCCGCCGTCATTGACGAGGTCGTTGAGCGTCTTTACCCGCTGACCCCACTGAAATTTGGGAAGTCTGGGGTCGATCATCTCGCCGCGGCTCCCGGAAGCGGCAATTCATCCTCTTCATCGCGCGCAACCGCCGGCTCAAGCTCCTTACGCTTCATGCCGACGCGATTGCCGCTCTCCGCGAATTCGATGCCATAGATGTAAAATTGCTGGAGAAAGGTGCCGATGCTCACGACGTAACCGATCTCGCCCTTCTTTGCGAGAATGTCGCCAATCTCCTTGCCGGCGTAGGTGCCGTCATTGCGGATCGTACGCTTCGCCTTCACCTTGTCGCCGAACGCGAAGTAGGCCGGTTCGGTCAGTTCGCACACATCGCTGTCGCGTACGATATTGCTCATCGCCTGCTTCTCCTTCGCGATGTCCTCGCAGCGTTACGCGGCGTTGATGAGGGCGCCCTGGCGGATTTCGGCGTCGCCGCGCTGGAGGTGCTCGATCTCGCCGGCATTCACCTTGTCGAGATAGGCCTTGAACCAGGCGATCGCCGACTTCTCGATGAACTCATGCG
>JAKFXD010000044.1 GCA_021731565.1 Methylocystis sp.
CCGCCGGTCAGAACCCTGGCGCCATGGGCGATGGCGTCGGCGACATGACGCTCGACCTTCTCCACCGCCGCCTCTTCGATCAGCGGCCCGATGGCGACGCCCTCCTGCGTTCCTTCGCCGACCTTCAGCGCGCCGGCCGCCGCCGCGAGTCTTTCGGCGAAGGCGTCGATGATCGAGGCGTGAACGAGGATGCGATTGGCCGAAACGCAGGTCTGTCCGCTGTTGCGATATTTGGTGGCGATGGCCCCATCGACGGCGCGATCGAGATCGGCGTCCTCGAAGATGATGAGCGGCGCATTGCCGCCAAGCTCCATCGAGCATTTCTGGATGTTCTCGGCGGCCTGTCGCAGCAGGATTCTGCCGACTTCGGTCGAGCCGGTGAAGGTCAGCTTGCGCACGAGCGGATTTTGCGTGAATTCGAGCCCGACCGGCGCGGGGTCCTTCGCCGTCACGACATTGATGACGCCCGAAGGCACGCCAGCGCGCTCGGCAAGCTCAGCGAGCGCCAGCGCCGAAAAAGGCGTCAGCTCGGCGGGCTTCACCACCATCGTGCAGCCGGCGCCAAGCGCGGCGCCGACCTTGCGCGCGAACATCGCTGAGGGAAAGTTCCACGGCGTGATCGCCGCCGTGACGCCGATCGCCTGTTTGAAGACCAGAAGACGACGGTCGATCGGCCCTGGAATCACGTCGCCGTAGATGCGCCGCCCCTCCTCCGCGAACCATTCGACGAAGCTCGCGGAATAGGCGATTTCGCCACGCGCCTCGGCCAGCGGCTTACCCATTTCGGCGGTGATGATTCGCGCCAGCCGCTCCTGATCGGCCATGATCAGCTCAAACCAGCGGCGCATGATCTGCGCCCGTTCCTTGGCGGCGCGGTCGCGCCACTTCGGCAGCGCCCGCGCGCAGGAGTCGATCGCCCGGCGCGTCTCTCCTGCGCCCATGTCGGGAACCTGGCCGAGAACCGCGCCGGTCGCGGGATTGTTCACGGCGAAAGTCGCGCCGCTTTCCGCACTTACCCACGCCCCGTCGATGACGGCCCGCTCGCGAAGGCCAAGGTCGAAGTCGGTCATTTTAAGTCCTCTGGCGCGTCGGTCGCGCATTTTGCTAGAATGGCCGCAGCGGGCAGACGGCCCGAAACGGGTTGCTGGCGAAGCCGCCAAAAACCGACATAATGCGGCTCTCTGACGGCGGCGCCCGCCCCCTCCACCTGAGGACACACTTGGCTCATTCCAAGATCGTCGATCTAACGCGCATTCGTCTGTCTCGCCGTTCCATCATCGGCGCCGGCGTCGCCGCCCTGGTCGTTCCGCGCGGCGTTTTGGCCAAGACCGGCGCGCCGGACCCCGCCGCCAGCCGTTTCGGCGCCCTCGCGAAGGGCGAAATCGAGAGCCACGGCCTCTCGACCTTCGGCGACCTCGGCGAGCCCGCCGACTTCAAACACTTCGGCTATGTCAATCCGCAAGCCCCCAAGGGCGGAACCTTGGCGCTGTCGCCGGCCAGCCCCACTTACGACAGTTTCAACGCCTATGTGTTGCGAGGCAATCCGGCGACCGGCATGTCCCTCGTCTTCGACAGCCTGATGAACCAGAGCCTCGACGAACGCGACGCCTATTACGGCCTCGTCGCCAAGAAGGTGCGCATCTCGGCGGACAAGCTCACCTATGCGTTCCTCCTGCGCAAGGAGGCGCGCTTTCACGACGGCTCGCCATTGACGGCGCATGACGCCGCCTTTTCCCTCAATATTCTCAAGAGCAAGGGCCATCCCGTCATCAGCCAGCTGTTGCGCGATCTGGACAGTGCGGAAGCCGAGGCGGACGACGTTCTTGTCGTGCGTTTCGCGCCCGGCCGCACCCGCGATCTGCCGGTAAGCGTCGTCGGCCAGCCGATTTTCTCGCGCGCCTATTACAAGGACCGGGACTTCGAGGCGACCACGCTGGAGCCGCCGCTCGGCTCTGGGCCCTACAAAGTGGGAGCCTTCGAGCAAGGCCGCCACATCGCCTATCATCGCAATCCCGACTATTGGGCGAAGGATCTGCCGATCGCGTTGGGCCAGGGCAATTTCGACGTCGTGCGATTCGAATATTTCGGCGACAGTCAGGTGGCTTTCGAGGCGTTCAAGGCCGGCGCCTTCACTGAGCGAGAGGAAAACATCGCCCGCGTCTGGGCGACGGGTTATGACTTTCCAGCGTTCAAGGACGGACGCGTCAAGCGCACGACGACGCCCAACAACAACATTCCGCAGATCCAGGGATGGTTCTTCAACACGCGCCGCAAGATATTCAAGGATCCCCGCGTGCGCGAAGCGATCGGCTACGCCTTCGACTATGAATGGACCAGCCGCAACCTGATGTATGACGCCTATAAGCGCATCTCGTCCTATTTCGAAAATTCCGACCTTGAAGCCAAAGGCCTGCCGAGCGAACAGGAAAAGGCGCTGCTCGAACCTTATCGCGCCGATCTTCCGGCGGAAGTTTTTGGCGAACCTTTCGTCGCTCCCGTCTCCGACGGAACGGGACAGGACCGGGTTCTGCTCAAAAAGGCCAATGATCTTTTCGTCGCCGCCGGCTGCACGCGCCAGGACGGCGTGTTACGCTTGCCCGACGGGACGCCGCTCGAATTCGAATTTCTCGACAACTCCAACGTCTTCGAGCGCCATACGCAGCCGTTCATCAAGAATTTGAAGCTGCTTGGCGTCAATGCGCGCATCCGCGTCGTCGACGCCGCGCAATATAAGCAGCGCCTGGAGGATTTCGACTTCGACGTCGTTCACGATGTCCTGGTCATGGGCTGGAATCCGGGCGAGGAGCTTCGCGCCTATTTCAGTTCGAAGACCGCCGACGTTCCAGGGTCGCGCAATCTGGCGGGCGTCTCCAATCCGGCGGTTGACGCGCTTGTCGAAAAGGCGCTGCAGGCGCAAACCCGCGAAGACCTCATCTTATGCTGCCGCGCGCTCGATCGCGTCTTGCGCGCGCAGCGCTACTGGATTCCGCATTGGTATAATCCCGTGCATCGCATCGCCTATTGGGACCTGTTTGGCCGGCCGGAGCGCACGCCGAAATTCGACACCGGCGTGTTGTGGACCTGGTGGTGGGACGAAGAGAAAGCGCGCAAGATGAACTTTACGGGACGCTGAGCGCATGGGAGCCTATATCGCCCGCCGCGTGCTGCTGATGATCCCCACGATCCTCGGCATCATGCTCATCTCCTTCGCCATCGTGCAGTTCGCGCCGGGCGGTCCGGTCGAGCGCATCATCGCGCAGCTGCAAGGCTTCGACGTCGGCGCGACGGGCCGCTTTTCCGGCGGCGGCGGCGACGTCGGACAGGGCGGCGCAAGCCAGACCGGCACGATGGCGGCGGAATCCGCCGTGAAATATCGTGGCGCTCAGGGGCTCGACCCGAAGTTCATCGCGGAACTCGAAAAGCAGTTCGGCTTCGACAAGCCGGCGTGGGAGCGATTCCTGCTGATGGTGAAAAATTACGCGATGTTCGATTTCGGCCGCAGCTATTTTCGCGACGAAAGCGTCATCAAGCTGATCGGCGAGAAGCTTCCCGTCTCGATTTCGCTCGGTCTGTGGATGACGCTGCTCTCCTATTCGATTTCAATTCCGCTCGGCATCGCCAAGGCGGTGCGCGACGGCACCAAATTCGACATGTGGACGTCGAACGCGGTCATCATCGGCTACGCGATACCCAGCTTTCTGTTCGCGATGCTGCTGATCGTGCTCTTCGCCGGCGGCTCGTTCTGGCAAATCTTTCCGCTGCGCGGTCTCACCTCGGACGATTTCTGGCAGCTCTCGCTTTTCGACAAGGTGAAGGACTATCTCTGGCACATCGTCCTGCCGGTCTCCGCGATGACGCTCGGCGCCTTCGCCACGCAGACCTTTTTGACCAAGAACTCGTTCCTCGACGAAATCCGCAAGCAATATGTCCAGACGGCGCGCATGAAGGGCCTCACCGAGCGGCGCGTGCTCTACGGCCATGTGTTTCGCAACGCCATGCTGATCGTCATCGCCGGCTTCCCCGGCGCCTTCGTTCACGCCTTCCTGACCGGCTCCGTGCTGATCGAAACGATCTTCTCGCTCGACGGACTTGGCTATCTCTCCTTCGAGAGCATCGTCAATCGCGACTATCCGGTGGTCTTCGCCAATCTCTATATTTTCGCGCTGCTCGGCCTCGTGGTGAATCTCATTTCCGATCTGACCTACACCTGGATCGATCCGCGCATCGATTTCGAAACGCGCGAGGTCTGACCGTGAGCGCAGCGACCGACGCACCGCCCCATCTCGCGCCGCCGATTCATCGCGAAGGCTGGCTGCGGCTGACGCCGCTTGACCGCCGCCGGCTCGAAAGTTTCAAGGCGAACAAGCGCGGCTATTGGTCCTTCTGGGTTTTCATGACGCTCTTCATCATGTCGCTCGGCTCGAATTTCTTGGCGAACGACCGGCCGATTCTGGCGTGGTACAAGGGCCAATTGTTGTTTCCGGCCTTTGTCTCCTATCCGGAAGAGAAATTCGGCGGCTTTCTCGCCCGCACCGATTACCGCGATCCCGTCATCGCCGACGAGATCAAGGCGCATGGCTGGATGCTCTGGCCGCCGATCCGCTTCTCCTATGACACGCATAATCTGGAGCTGCCGACGCCGGCGCCCTCGCCGCCGACCTGGATGCTGACGCACAAGCAATGCGAAATCGCCGCAGCCAAAGGCCTGCGGCCGGGCCAGCCCAATCGCGGCTGCGCCGCGCTCGAATATAATTGGCTCGGCACCGACGATCAGGGCCGCGACGTCGTCGCGCGCCTGCTATACGGATTTCGACTCTCGGTGCTGTTCGGCCTGATCCTGGCGACGATTTCCTCGATCGTCGGCGTCGCCGCCGGCGCGATACAGGGCTATTTCGGCGGACGCGTCGATCTTGTGTTCCAGCGCTTTATCGAAGTCTGGTCGTCGCTGCCGCAACTCTACCTGCTCATCATCATTTCATCGTTCCTGACGCCCGGCTTTTTTGTGCTGCTCGGCATTTTGCTGCTGTTCTCCTGGGTGTCGCTGGTGCATGTCGTCCGCGCCGAATTCCTGCGCGCCCGCAATTTCGAATATGTCAACGCGGCGCGAGCGCTCGGGCTCGGCAATTTCCGCATCATCATGAGGCACCTGCTGCCCAACGCCACGGTGGCGACGCTGACCTTCCTGCCCTTCATCCTCAATTCGTCGATCACGACCCTGACGGCGCTGGATTTTCTCGGATTTGGCCTGCCGCCCGGCTCGCCTTCGCTCGGCGAACTGCTGCTGCAGGGAAAATCCAACCTTCAGGCGCCCTGGCTGGGACTGACCGGCTTCGCCATCATCGCGCTGATGCTGTCGCTGCTGGTCTTCGTCGGCGAAGCGGTCCGCGACGCCTTCGACCCGAGAAAGAATTTCCGGTGACGGCGTGCTAGACTTGCAGGCGGAGCAAGACGATGAACAGAATTGTGCGTGAACATTACCCGGCGGCGAAGCTTCCCGATGACTTGAGGAAGGAAATCGGCGCCGAAAAGAGCGTAACCATCACGATTGAGGTGGAGAATGCGGGCGCCGGCTGCGAAGCGAACAACGCGCGCGACGATTGGTTCTCCAAATATGAGCATATACGCCGCGCCACTTTTCACTCCATTGAGGAAGTTAATGACTATGTTCGCACGCTTCGCGACGAGTGGGATCATCGCGAGCGATGACGATCAGAATTTATCTCGACGCGAATGTGTTCATCGACGCCTTCGAAAATGACGACGTTCCGGTCACGCGAGGGAGATCCTTGCTCGATCACGTCAGAGGCGGCGGAGCTGTCGGCGTGATTAGCGAACTGGTGGTCGCCGAGTTACTGACGAAACCTCTGGAGACCGGGGACAAGGAATTGTGCGATGCATATGAAGCATTGTTTGAATCGTCTTCGACCATAGAAACCTTTCCGGTCGATCGGCACGTGCTCTTGCAGGCGGCAAGGCTGAGAGCGACCGTCAAATCCATGCGAATGCCCGACGCGATCCATGTCGCGACAGCGAAAATCCATGATTGTGTCGCTTTTGTCACGGCGGATAGGCGACTTTCCATCCCCGATGGAATGCGCGCCATCAATCTCGACGCATCTACCGTCGACGAATTGCGCGCGCTCGCATGACCTCTCCCTCCCTCCTCGACGTTCGCGATCTCTCGGTCTCCTTTCGGCATGGCGGGCGCGAGACCAAGGCGGTGGATCGCGTCTCCTTCTCGCTCGAGCGCGGCAAGACGCTGGCGATCGTCGGCGAATCGGGCTCCGGCAAATCGATCAGCGCGCTGTCGATCGTGCGCCTGCTGCCGCCCGGCGCAGTCGCTTCAGGCGACGCGCTGTTCGACGGCGAGAACATGCTCGTCGTCGACGATAACCGTCTGCGCGCCATCCGCGGCGCACGGATCACGATGGTGTTTCAGGAGCCGATGACCTCGCTCAATCCGCTGCAGACCATCGAGCGGCAAATCGCGGAGATTCTCGAACTGCACGGCATGCGCGGCGAAGCTGCGGTTCGCGCGCGGGTCGTCGAGCTGCTCGGCGAAGTCGGCATTCCCGATCCCGCCGCGCGGCTTGGCGCCTATCCGCATCAGCTTTCGGGCGGTCAGCGCCAACGCGTCATGATCGCCATGGCGCTCGCCAACAAGCCCGATCTGCTCATCGCCGACGAACCGACGACGGCGCTCGACGTCACCGTGCAGGCGCAGATTCTCGCGCTGCTGGAACGGCTGCAACAAACCTACGGCATGGCGATGCTGTTCATCACGCATGACCTCCAGCTCGTGCGCCGTTTCGCCGACACGGTCTGCGTCATGCAGAAGGGCCGTATCGTCGAACAGGGCGATGTAGAATCGGTCTTTTCCTCGCCTCAGCATCCCTACACCAAGGCGCTGCTCACGGCGGAGCCCAAGGGCGCGCCGATCATTGAGAACAGTGAAGCGCCCGTCGTCGCCTCGGCCGACGATTTGCGCGTGTGGTTTCCGATCAAGCGCGGGTTCATGCGCAAGACGGTCGGCCATGTGAAGGCGGTGGACGGCGTCACCGTCGCGGTGCGCGAAGGCGCGACCGTCGGCGTTGTCGGCGAGTCAGGCTCCGGCAAGACGACGCTGGCGCTCGCCATGCTGCGGCTTATCCGCTCGGAAGGGCCGATCGTGTTCTTAGGCCAACGCATCGACGGCAAGAGCGTCGACGCCATGCGTCCGCTTCGCCGCGACATGCAGATCGTCTTTCAGGACCCTTACGGCTCGCTCTCGCCGCGCATGTCGGTGGCGGAGATCGTCGCCGAGGGGCTGACGGTGCAGCGGCCCGAACTTACGCTTCATCAGCGCCGCGAAATCGTCGCGCGCGCGCTGCAGGAAACCGGGCTCGATCCGTCGACGATGGACCGCTATCCGCATGAATTTTCCGGCGGCCAGCGGCAGCGCATCGCGATCGCCCGCGCCATGGTGCTCGAACCTAAATTCGTCGTGCTCGACGAGCCGACCTCGGCGCTCGACATGTCGGTACAGGCGCAGATCATCGATCTCTTGCGCGATCTCCAGCGCCGCCGCTCGCTCGCCTATCTCTTCATCAGCCATGATCTGCGCGTCGTCAAAGCGCTCGCCGCGCATCTCATCGTCATGCGCTATGGCAAGGTGGTCGAGGAAGGGCCCGCGACGCGCGTCTTCGCCGAACCCAAGAGCGAATACACGCGCGCGCTCTTCGCCGCGGCGTTTCGCAATGAGGCGGCGCCGATTTCAAACGATTCAGTCGATCGGAAATGAACCCGGATTCGGCGTCTCTCGGTTTGAGCCTGCGCCGATGCGGCCAAGATCACGGAAAGCCAGGATTTTGATGCTTTGCGTCAGAACGACGTCGTCACGCTGATTGTAGGTCGCTACATTCATCGATACGAAGCCGCGATCTTTATGGCGACGCGGACGGACGATTCGCGTGACCTCGGCCTCGACGCGCAAGGAGTCGCCAGGCCGCACCGGTAGTTTCCATGCGATATCGGATTCGACGCCGATGACCGGCCCGGCCAGGGGCGGATCGGCGGACTCGATGAGAAGCTTGATGCTCAGCGCGCCGGTTTGCCAGCCGCTCGCGACAAGACCGCCGAACATGCTGTCCTTGGCGGCCTCCTCGTCGAGATGGAAATATTGAGGATCGCTGTCGCGCGCGAAGCGGATGATGTCTTGCGCGCTGACCGTGACGCTCTTTGAACGCAGCCGCCGCCCGACGCGAAGATCGTCGAGATAGAGCTTCTCCGTCATGTTGCGCGCGAACCTTCCATCGGCAATCGTTTCACGCTGGTCGCCGGCCCGGCGCCCGCCGCTTCATTGCGCGCGCGCACGACATCCAGCGTCTCGCTCGTCACCTGCATATGGGTGGCGTTGGCGTGAAGCAGCGTCGCGGCGTCGCGCATGATTCCGACATGGCCCTTCCAGAAGACGATGTCGCCGCGCATCAGCGGCGCGCCGGGCGCGAGCGGCGCGCCGAGCGCGGCCTCCTGCATATCCGTGTCGCGCGGCGCCTTGATCCCCGCCATCAGCAGCGACACCTGCACGAGCCCCGAGCAGTCGACGCCGAGCCATGACTTGCCGCCCCAGAGATAGGGCGCGCCTAGAAGCGTCTCGGCCACGGCGACGAAGTCGGGCGCTTTCGCCGCGCGCGGGACGAGATGCTTGCGGAAAATAAATCCGAGCTCCGGCGTCACGCCAAATCCGGCGCGCTCTTCGGCGATCGCGACGTCAGCGCCAAGCGGCAAGGCGTTGAGCGGCGGCAATTTGATGTTCGGACCCGGATAGATGAACGTCCGCGGCGCGCAGACCCGATGCGTCGGCGCGCTTAATTCGCGCCACAGCGTATTGGCGGCGATCCAGCCGACATAATTGTCGCGCGCAAGCTGCGCCCAGGCCCAGCCTTCCTCCTCGTCATAGACGGTGACGCGCTCGCCATGGAGCGCCTGAGTGTCGACGGCGGCGTCGGGGCGCGGTTCGCGCCGAAGGTCGACGACGCCATCCCTGACCTCCATCACGACCCCTTCGACATAGCGCTCGGCGGTCACGCGGCCCTTGAGATAGGCGGCGGCGATTTCGGGGCGCGCGGGCGTCAGCCGCCGGTCGAAATTCTCGCTCACGAATGCGCTTTCCTTTGTTCGACGCGCGCCTCGATCAAATCGTAAAGCAGGCGCGCAGACTGTATCTCGCCGCCTTCCGGACGGCCGGGCTTTGTCGAGGGATTCCAGCAGTAGACGTCGAAATGCGCCCAGCGCTTTGGGTCCGCCACGAAGCGCCTTAGGAACAGAGCGGCGGTGATTGATCCGGCGAAAGGACCGCTCGTGACATTGACGAGATCGGAGATTTTGCCGTCGAGCCCGCTGTCGTAACTATCCCACAAAGGCATTCGCCACGCCGGATCGTTTGCGGCTGTGGCCTTCGCCGCGATTTCATCGGCGAGCTTGTCATCGCCGGTATAGAACGGCGGAATTTCCGGGCCGAGCGCGACGCGCGCGGCGCCGGTCAGCGTGGCGAAATCGAACAGCAGATCGGACGGCGTTTCGCTGGCATAGGCAAGCGCGTCGGCGAGAATGAGCCTCCCCTCGGCGTCGGTGTTGCCGATTTCGACGCTTAGCCCTTTGCGGCTGCGGTAAATATCGCTGGTTCGAAACGCGGAAGCCGAAATCGAATTTTCGACGATCGGCAGCAGGACGCGCAATCGGATCGGCGCTTGCGAGTCAAGCAACATCGCCGCAAGCGAGAGCGCCGTCGCCGCGCCGCCCATATCCTTCTTCATCAGCGCCATCGCGTTCGAAGGCTTGATGTCGAGCCCGCCGGTGTCGAAACAGACGCCCTTGCCGACGAGCGTGACGCGCAGACCATCTTCCGGGCCATGCTCGAATTCGACGAGTCTGGGCGCCTGGGCGGCCGCGCGCCCGACGGCGTGGATCAAGGGAAAGTTGTCCGCAAGCAGCGCGTCGCCGACAATGACGCGGCTCCTGGCGCCGTGCTTGGCGCCAAGGGCGAGGGCGGCTTCGGCGAGCGCCTCCGGCCCCATGTCGTTGGTCGGCGTATTGACGAGATCGCGCCCCAGCGCGACGGCCGCCGCGATGCGCTCGACGCGCGCTCGGTCGACGCCCTGCGGGGCGCAAAGACGCGGCGCTTCGCTCTTTCGCGCCTTGTAGCGCGAGAAGGCGTAGCTTGAGAGAAGGAAGGCCAGCGCCGCCTCTCCCGGCGCCTCGACGCCGTCGCCAAGGCGATAAAGGCCTTTAGGCAGGCCCGTCGCGAGCTTTCCGGCGAAGAACGGATCGTGCGCCTTGGGCTGCTTCCCCTCGGCGCCGAAGAAAACGCGCGGCGCGCCGCCTCCGCCGTCCGGCGCAAAGAATGTGGAGCCGGCTTTCGCCTCGAATCCCGCAAGCTCGGCGAGGCGGACGATCGGTTCGGGAAGCTTCGCGCGGCGCTCGGGCCAGTCTTCCTTATTGACGAAATCGATGGCGATCGCCTCAGACGACCAGTCTTCAAGCTTCATTCTTATCCGCCGCTTCCTCTACGGTTGATCCGCGTCAGGCCGATCGACTCCTGATCTACGGCCGCCATCCACAAAACCCATAAACATGGCCGCTATCAAGCGCGCCCTGACAAAGGCGTCGACGGCCGACCTCTACGATCGATTACTAATTATGCATTATGCATATAAATTAGACACATATCGCCTCGCCTCTGGTCAGAGTCGCGCGGGACTGTGGCAAGCGAAACGATTATTTTCTACGCAATATGGCACGCAGCTTGCTTAGTTGACGCTCACTTCGCCACAGTTGAGGGCAGTTTGCGCAAATGAAAATCATCACGGCGATTATCAAACCCTTCAAGCTCGACGAGGCGCGCGAGGCGCTGACGGAAATTGGCGTGCACGGCATGACCGCCACCGAGGTGAAGGGCTATGGCCGGCAGAAGGGCCATGCCGAAATCTACCGTGGCGCGGAATATATCGTCTCCTTCCTGCCCAAGGTTAAGATCGAAATCGCGCTTCCCGACGCGCTCGTCGATCGCGCGATCGAGGCGATCCGGCAAAGCGCCTTCACCGGCCATATCGGCGACGGAAAAATCTTCGTCTCGCCGCTGGAGCGGGCGATGCGCATCCGCACCGGCGAAACCGACTCCGACGCGCTCTGAGCGCTTTCCCTCATCAGTCAGGATCAATCGATGCACAGCTCGTTCGCGCGCGGCCTGCGTAAGGGTGTCCGCATCCCATATGAGTGCGGCCCCTTGCGCCGCAGGATTTCGCGAGCGGCGACCGCGCTGGCGGCGCTCATCGTCGCGCAGCCCGCGCTCGCCCAAGAGGGCGCCAAAATCGACGGCGCCGACACCGGTTTCATGATCGCCGCGACCGCGCTCGTGCTGATGATGACGCTGCCGGGGCTCGCGCTCTTTTACAGCGGCATGGTGCGCAAGAAGAATGTGCTCGCGACCATGGCGCAGAGCCTCATCGCCACCGCGCTTGTCTCGCTCCTATGGATCGGCGTCGCTTACAGCCTGGCCTTCAGCGGCGACGGCGCCCTTATCGGCGACGCGTCAAGGGCGCTGCTCGCGGGGATCGGGCTCGACACAATCAGTCCCTTTGCGAAGACCATCCCCGAAATTCTCTTCATGATCTATCAGATGACCTTCGCGGTCATCACCTGCGCGCTGGTCGCCGGCTCCGTCGCCGAACGCATGAGGTTTTCGGCGTTCATGCTGTTTTGCGCGCTGTGGCTCTTCATCGTCTATGTCCCCTCGGCGCACTGGGTCTGGGGCGGCGGTTTCCTGCAGAAAATGGGCCTTCTCGATTTCGCCGGCGGAACGGTCGTGCATATCAACGCCGGCGTCGCCGGCCTCGTCTGCGCGCTCGTGCTCGGCAACCGCGTTGGCTTTGGCCGCGAAAACCTCTCGCCCTTCGATCTCTCGCTCGCCGTGATCGGCACCGGGCTTCTGTGGGTCGGCTGGTTCGGCTTCAACGGCGGCTCGGCGCTTGCCGCCAATTCGCGCGCGGTCTTCGCCATCGTCGCGACGCATCTTGCCGCCTGCGCCGGCGCCTTGATGTGGAGCGGACTGGAGTGGGTCCAGCGCGGCAAGCCTTCGGTGCTGGGCGTCGTCTCCGGCGCCGTCGCCGGCCTCGGCACGATCACGCCGGCCTCGGGCTATATCCTGCCCTGGCAAGGCGTCGTCATCGGGCTGATCGCCGGCGCCGTCTGCTACTGGTTCTGCACCGTGGTGAAATACAAATTGCGTTATGACGACACGCTCGACGTGTTTGGCGTGCACGGGGTAGGCGGCGTCATGGGCACGCTCCTCGCCGGCGTCTTCGCCACGCGCGCCATTACCGCTTCAGAAAGCGATCCCGGGGTCGCCGGCCTGTTGGAGGGCGATCCGCATCAGCTTTACGTGCAGGCGATCGGCGTCCTGGTCACCGTCGTCTGGTGCGTGGTCGGCACGTTTGCGTCGCTTAAAATCGCTTCGCTGTTCACAAGCCTGCGCGTCAATTCGGACGACGAGCGCGAAGGATTGGACATCGCGCTGCATGGCGAGGCGCTGCATCAGTAGGCTTCACAGACTCGTTACGTTTTCAGCGCCGGCGCGCTTCGCCGCTTTGGCGAGGCGCCCGTCGAAGCTGACGAAGCCGTCGCAATCGCCGGCTTGAGCAAGGTGGAGAGCGTCGGCGAAATCCATTCCGCGCTCGGCCCAGGCCAGCGCCTTCGCTAATATGGGCGCATCCTGGATCACGACATTGCGCAGACCGGCCAAGGCGCGCAATGCGCCGACGACACGCGCGGGCTGAAGCCGATAAGCGCTACGCAACACCCATTCGGTTTCGAGCAGCACGGTAAGCGCGACAAAGATTGTCTCTCGCTGGAAAAGCGCTTTCGCTTTTGCCGACTGCTGCGGATGGTCGCCGGTCAGAAGCCGAACGACGACATTCGTGTCAATCGCGAACATTGCGACGTTTCGCTTCCGCCAGAACGCTTGCGTCCATCTCTTCGACGGATTTCGGCGGACCTGCGTAGGCGAGCATCCCGAAGACGTCCTCGAGCTTTGTCGGCGCGAACAAGGAAGCCTCTTTCAGCAAGACTCCTTCCGCGGTCTCCTCGATCGTCAAGGACGCGCCCGACTCCCAATTTCGCCGCTGCCGGATCGATTTCGGGAGCACCACCTGACCCTTGGTCGAGAGCCGAACCGTTCGCTTGTCAGCCGCGCCCATGACCGCGCCTTTCGAACTTAAAAAGTAAGACTGGGTAAGAATAAGGAAATTCCGGTCTAGGGCAAGCGCCAGTTTCACATAGGTATTATAATACCGCTATAGGGAATCGCATGGTTTTAGTGGGTTCTGCACCACCCATTCCAACACAAATCTCTTGACCTCCCCTGCCGCATCCCCTATCCCCTCCCCATCCGAACGCACCGTTCAAACGGAATTCCCATCCCATGTTTGGCAAGACCTTTTCGGCGAAGCCCGCCGACATCGAAAAGAAATGGGTGCTGATCGACGCCTCCGGGCTTGTCGTCGGCCGCCTCGCGAGCATCATCGCGCTGCGCCTGCGCGGCAAGCACAAGGCGAGTTTCACGCCCCATATGGACGACGGCGACAACATCATCGTCGTCAACGCCGACAAGGTGGTGCTCACCGGCCGCAAGCGCGACCAGAAGGTCTATCACCACCACACCGGCTTCCCCGGCGGCATCAAGGAGCGCTCGGCGAAGTTCATTCTCGAGGGCCGCTTCCCCGAGCGCATCCTGGAGAAGGCGGTGCAGCGCATGCTGCCGCGCGGGCCTTTGGGTCGCAAGCAGCTCGGCAATCTGCGCGTCTACAAGGGCGCCGAACATCCGCATGAGGCGCAGAGCCCGCAGACGCTCGACGTCGCCGCCCTGAACGCCAAGAACAGCCGGAGCGCCTGACCATGGCCGAGACCACTCTTTCCTCGCTTTCCGACCTTCAGGGAAGCGCCGCCACGGCGCCCGAGTCGCCGCGCTATGTCCAGAAGCTCGACAAGCAGGGCCGCGCCTACGCCACCGGCAAGCGCAAGAACGCCGTCGCGCGCGTCTGGATCAAGCCGGGCCCTGGCAAGATCACCGTCAACGGCCGCGACGTTGAAGTCTATTTCGCCCGTCCGGTGCTGCGTATGATTTTGGCCCAGCCCTTCGGCGTCACCAAGCGCGCGGGTCAATATGACATCGTCGTTACGGTCGCCGGCGGCGGACTTTCGGGTCAGGCCGGCGCGGTGCGCCACGGCCTCGCCAAGGCGCTGACCGCTTACGAGCCGGAACTGCGTCCCGCGCTCAAGAAGGAAGGCTTTCTCACCCGCGACTCCCGCGTCGTCGAGCGCAAGAAATACGGCAAGCGCAAAGCCCGCCGCAGCTTCCAGTTCTCGAAGCGCTAACCGCGCGAATCAGTCGCAACGCGATCGGGGTCGCACCCGATCGCCCAAATTCATATATTGAGATGGCGATGCGATCTCTTCCGTCTATAATCTCTGGTAGGCGTTCGCGCGGACACTGAGTCGGAGCCGGGAACCGGGGGACGATGCCGATGCCAAAAGCACGAAAAACTCCCACGCTTGATGAAATCCTCTCGCAGGACGATGCATCCGTTTATTTGGACAGCCTCCCCGAGTCTGAACGCTGGCCGCAATATGGTTTGAACGGCCTCCCCGATGATAAGGATACGCCGCAGCCCAGCGCCGAGGCGCGAACCGCCTTGCGTTCGATTTGGGCGCGGGAGGACAAATAGGAACGATACATTTGCGGGCGCGTCCGCGTCGCGACAACAGTTGATTCATGACGTGGATTGTGAAGACCGGCGCGTCCGATGTTTGCAGAATACTCCTTATTCCAGAACGGAATCATCGAGCGGTTGGATGACCGGAAATGGTTCATCGACTGCATGGCTTTCAATTTTTACTCGATCGGCGCCGAGTGGGGAGCCTTCACCGAAACGAGCGCAAGGCGTCTAGGGGAGTCGTACGACTTCTGGAAGGTCGACGCACGCCGAACCCTGGAAAGCGGCATAAAGAAAGGAACGAAGCAGCTCGATCACTTCAAGCAAGCGTCCTTCATCGCATTTTGGCTGCGTAGACAAATTCCGATCAACAGGACTTTACGCATGCTCCCTGACGGAACCGTCGCGGACGATCGGCCTTTTTCTTCGGAAGAAGAATTCTTCTTCCGCTACGGAAACGAAATCTGCGCGCTGCTTATTGGTCTCGAACTCTGCCTTTATTACGAAGTCTGGGTGAAGCTCCACCAATTTTCTAAACTGACTTCAGTGATCGAACCGATTGCAAATGATGAACGGCCATATGCGACAGATACGACGAGCTTGCTCGACTATATAAGAGGATGCTCCCTCAAGCGCGACTGCGTTCGAGATTTCGCAATGGTGCTCAAACATAAGAACATGTCGCCTCACGCCCTGTACCTTCTCTACAAGTCATTGTTCACAAATTTGCGGGCCGCCTCCCCGAGGATTGGGTCCTGACCGCCTGGCGTGCGCTTGCCTTTTGTGCGCGTTAAACGCGCCCGTCCCCCACCACGCCGTCGCTCCGACCGCCGTCAATAAACGCAAATCTTGAAGTCGCTGCCGAGCCAGCAGGCTGGATCGGATTTCGAGCGCTTCGCTTCCCCCCAAAGGGAGCTGATGCCGTCGCGCGTCAGTCCCCTGACTTGGGCGACGCCCGGCGAAACAATGGCGACGCTGACAATCGTCACGCCGTCAAACCCAGACTTGCCGATCGGCTCGACCGCGAAGCTGCCGCCATCGTCAGGCGTGAATTTGCACGTCCCCCTATAGGGCGTCATGCCGTTGCCGAGCACGACGCATCTCGCGGGTCTTGCGGCC
>JAKFXD010000042.1 GCA_021731565.1 Methylocystis sp.
CGGCTGGGGCTGGTAACCGCGAAGCCGTTCACGCTGACTGAAAAAATGCGGCGCGGGCGTCGTCCGCGCCGTTGTTTTGTCGTTCCCCGAGGCGAACGGTAAAGGCGGACGCCGCGCCGGTCCGGCGCCGACAGCTATGCGAGGCTTCCGCTGAAAATCGGGAATTTACGCGCGACGACGATCGCAACCACACCCTTTGCCGACCAACGGCCGGGCACGTCCGGACTGCGCAAGAAAGTCAAAATCTTCAAGCAACGCCATTATCTTGAGAATTTCATTCAGTCGATCTTCGACGCTCTTGAGGGATATCAGGGCGCGACCTTCGTTCTCGGCGGCGACGGCCGTTATTACAACCGCGAGGCGATCCAAAGGATTTTGAAAATCGCCGCCGCGAACGGCGTCGGCCGAATCGTCATCGGACAGAGCGGAATACTCTCGACGCCCGCCGCCTCGGCGCTCATTCGTTCGCTGAACGCCTTCGGTGGAATCATATTGTCCGCGAGCCATAATCCCGGCGGTCCGCACGGGGACTTCGGCATCAAATACAATGTCGCGAACGGCGGCCCCGCGCCAGAGAAGGCGACGGAAGCGATCTACGCGCGCACGCGCGAGATCACCTCGTTCAGGCTCGTCGAAACGCAAGACGTCGATATCGACCGGATCGGCGAAACCATGATCGGCGACATGCGCGTCGAAATCGTCGATAGCGTCGCGAATTACCAAGCCCTGATGCAGACGCTCTTCGACTTCGATCGCATTCGCGACGCTTTTCGGTCAGGCTTCACCTTCACATTCGACGCGATGTCGGCGGTCACCGGTCCTTACGCGCGCGCGATCTTCGAAGAAGAGCTGGGGGCGCGGCCGGGCAGCGTCATCAATGCGACGCCCCTGCCCGATTTCGGCGGCCATCATCCCGATCCCAATCTCGTCCACGCCAGGCATCTCTACGATCTCGCCATGTCAGACGCCGCGCCCGATCTTTGCGCCGCGTCGGACGGCGACGGCGATCGCAATCTCATCATCGGCCGCGGGCGTTTCGTCACGCCCTCCGACAGTCTCGCGATCCTCGCCGCCAACGCGACGATCGCGCCTGGCTATCGCAAGGGCGTTGCAGGCGTTGCGCGCTCGATGCCGACGAGCGGCGCCGCCGACCGCGTCGCGGAAAGACTCGGCGTCCCGCTCTTCGAGACGCCGACGGGGTGGAAATATTTCGGCAATCTGCTCGACGCCGGCCTCGTGACGATCTGCGGCGAGGAAAGCGCCGGCGTCGGCTCGGACCATCTGCGCGAGAAGGACGGGCTGTGGGCGGTGCTGTTCTGGCTCGACATGCTCGCGGCGCGCAAGGAAAGCGTCGACGCCATCGTGCGGCGCCATTGGACAATCTACGGCCGCAATTATTATTCGCGCCACGATTATGAAGAAGTCGCGAGCGACGGCGCCCATGCGCTGATCGAGGCGCTGCGCCAACGTCTGCCGACGCTCAAGGGCAAGCGTTTCGGCGCTCTCGAAGTCGCCGCGGCCGACGATTTCGCCTATCACGATCCGGTCGACGGCTCGGATTCGAAGCATCAGGGCTTGCGGGTGATGTTCGCCGACGGTTCGCGGATCGTCTATCGGCTGTCGGGCACCGGCACGTCAGGCGCGACGCTGCGCGTTTACATCGAGCGATACGAACCCGATCCCGCGCAGCAATATCTGGAGACTCAGGCGGCGCTCGCCGACCTCATGACGCTGTCGCGCGAACTCGCCGAAATCGAGCGCTATACGCAGCGCGCCGCGCCAAGCGTCATCACCTGAGCGGATCGCGATAAAGCCAGGCGTTGCGCCTGAGTATGCCGGGTCCGCCGAGCGCGCGGATCGCGAGATCTCGAACGGCCGCCGGCAGTCCGCTCAAATGATCGTAAGCGCCCTGGCGGCGGGAGGCGCGCACCACCCGCTCGGCGCGGTCGACCCGAGCAGTTTCATAGGCGGCGAAGGCAGTCTCGACCGTCGCGCCCAAGCGCATGAAGGATTCCGCCAAAGCGTCGGCGTCTTCGATCGCCTGCGCCGCGCCCTGCGCCAGAAACGGGACCATCGGATGCGCGGCGTCGCCGAGGAGCGTCACGGGTCCGCGGCTCCATTGTTTCAGCGCCGGCCGCGCGAACAGCGGCCAATGCCGCCAGGAATCGCCGGCATTGATCAACTCGCGAAGCTCGGCGGCCATGTGACTCGGCGTGAAACGGCTGGCGAGTTCTTCGCCTTTCAGCGACAGGCTGGAGGCGGCGCTCTCGGCCTCCGGCGGCTCTTCGACGATGACGACCGCGTTGATCAGCGAGGCGTCGCGCAGCGGATAATGCACGACATGGGCGCCCGGCAGCAGCCAGAGGTTGGATTCAAGCGCGCGCAGCGCCGCCGGAACGCTGTCGGCGGGAAGCGTCGCCCGCCAGGCGACGCAGCCGGAATAGGCGGGCGCGTCGCGCTCCGAAGGAACGAGATGTCCCCGCACGCTCGACCGCACGCCGTCGGCGCCGACAAGACCCGCGGCTTCGATTTCCTCGACGCCCTCCTGCGTATGCACGCGGATGCGGACCCCTCGGGCGCTCGCCTCGAAATCGCCGACGCGGGCGCCTGAGCGGACATGTGTCTGCGGGTTCTCCAGCGCCGCCTGCAGCAGCGCGCCCTGCAGATCGGCGCGGTGGAACAGCCGGAACGGCGCGCCCCAGCGCGATCTCGCATCGGAAAGGTCCAGCCGGGCCAGAATGGCGCCGTCGCGCCCGCGGCGGATATTGATCGCCGCCGGCTCGAGCGCCACGGCGGCAAGCGCCGGCTCAAGCCCGAGCTTGGCGAGAATGCGCCCGGCGTTCGGCGCGATCTGCAGTCCGGCGCCGATCTCCTCGATCCGCGGCGCGCGTTCGAGGACCAGCGCGCGTTTGCCGGCGCGCGCCAGCGCGAGGGCCGCCGCGAGGCCGCCGATGCCGGCGCCTGCGATGACGATCGGCGCGCTCACCCGCTGGCTTATGTCAGGCGGCGCTGTCTTGCGACACGCGATAGACGCATTCGGCCGGGTCGGCGCCGCCGCGCAGGGCGGGGTCATAGACGTAATGGGTCGAGCAATAGGGGCAGACGGTCTCGTTCGACGCGCCCATGTCGATGTAGACATGCGGGTGATCGAAGGGCGGCAGCGCCCCGATGCACATGAATTCCTTGGCCCCGATCCTGATTTGCGCGACGCCGGGCTGATTGTGGAAATGGGGCGTGGAATGCTGGGCCATGGTCCGCTCCTTGATGCGCGCCGGGGCGGCGGGAACTCGACCGTCCCTATATTGCAGGCGCGGCCGATTGGATAGAGGCCGCCGTCCCAACGCAAAGGCCGTTGGGGAAAACGCCGATGGCCTTAATCGTTTGCTTGGCTGCGCCTTAGAGCAAGTTCCGAAAAAGTTGACGGGCTTTTACGATCGGAACCTGCTCCTACGCCGAACCGGCATTGGCGGAAAATGCGCTAGCGCCCCGAGAGGCCCAAAATAAGGTTCAGCGTGAAATAAAGCCCGCCCGACAAGAGGATGGCGCATGGCAGCGTCAGCACCCAGGCCAGCAGCAGATTGCGGATCGTGCCCATCTGCACGCCGGAGCCATTGGCCGCCATGGTTCCCGCGACGCCCGAGGACAGCACCTGCGTCGTCGAGACCGGCAAGCCATACATGTCGGCGGCGGCGATGGTGCTCATGGCGACGAGTTCCGCCGAAGCGCCTTGACCATAGGTCAGATGCTGCTTGCCGATCTTCTCGCCCACGGTGACGACAATGCGCTTCCAGCCGATCATCGTTCCAAGGCCGAGCGCGATCGCCACGGCGATCTTGACCCAGGTCGGGATGAACTTCGTCGCCTGGTCGATCTGGTCCTTGTAGTTTTTCAGGATTTTCCTGTCGTTGTCGGTCAGATCGGCTTCCTTGTCCTTGACCAGGAAACGCAAGGCCTCGGAAACGAGATAGATGTCGTTACGGGTGTTGCCGACAGCGGCGAAAGGAATTTTCGAGATCGAGCCGTAGGTCTCGATTTCCTTGGCGATGTCGCGCATCAGCACGGCGAGCGAGGGAAAGGTGCCTTCGTTCAGCTCATGGCGCGAAATATATTGCGTCACCGCCGGGCGCGGATCGCCGAGCACCCGATAGCCCGCCGCCCTCCCTTCGACGACTTTCGAGGCCGCCTCCGAGGCGCTCGTGAAGGCCGCAATATGACTGGCGGGCAGCGCGCGATTGAGCGCATAGGAGGTCGGCACCGTGCCGATGAGGATCAGCATGATGAGGCCCATGCCCTTTTGACCGTCATTCGAGCCATGGGCGAAGGAGACGCCGGTGCAGGTGACAACCAGCAGGCCGCGAATCCACCACGGCGGCGGGTTCTGGCCCTTGGGCTCTTGATAGAGCTCGGGCTTGCGCACCAGCAATTTCATGGTGAGCAGCAAAAGCGCCGCCGCAATGAAACCGACGACCGGCGAGAACAGCAGCGAATAGCCGATCTCCACCGCCTTGCTCCAATCGACGCCGGTGGTGCCGTCGCGACCGCGCATGAGCGCATTGGCGATGCCGACGCCGATGATCGAGCCGATCAGCGTATGGGAGCTCGAGGCCGGCAGGCCCAACCACCATGTGCCGAGATTCCAGATGATCGCGGCGATGAGCAGGGCGAACACCATCGCGAAGCCGGCGCTCGACCCGACTTGCAGAATAAGTTCGACGGGGAGCAGTGAAACGATGCTGAAGGCGACCGCGCCGGTGGACGCCATCACGCCCAAGAAGTTCCACACGCCCGACCAGACGACCGCGACATTGGCGGGCAGCGCATGCGTATAGATCACCGTCGCAACGGCGTTGGCGGTGTCGTGGAAGCCGTTCACGAATTCGAAGCCGAGCGCGATCAACAGCGCGACGCCAAGCAGGACGAAGGGGAGATAGGTCGTCACCGGCGCGCCGGATTCGCGCAGATCGCTCCAAATGCTGAAGGCGGTGAAGCCGAGGCCGCAAGCCATCACGCCAAGGAAGACGAGAACGCCGCGAATGTCGAAGGAATGATCTAGTTTGGGCTTGGGGCTGTGGGGATCGTGACCAGCCGTAAGTTCGACGCGGGAAGCAACCGATGTCATAGACGGCTCCTATTCGAGCCGGGGTCGTCTAATATTTTCGTGCAACGACCGAATGACAGCCCGGCCTAATCCCGCGACTGGGAATCGTCGAAACGGGCGACGCCAAGTCCATCGAGACGCGCCCTTTCCTCGGCGGTGAGCGCCTTCGTTGGCGCGGCGGCGAGGCCTGAACGTCGCCGGGCCGCCATCCAGACGGCGGCGGCGCCGGCGAGCAGCGCGATCGCCGGCGCGCTCCACAACAGCAGCGTGCCGGGCTTCATCGGCGGTCGCAGCAGCACGAAGTCGCCATAGCGGGCATGGATGAAGTCGCGCACCTGCGCATCGCTCATCCCCTCCTTGAGCTTCTCGCGGACAAGCACGCGCAAATCCTTTGCGAGCGAAGCATCGGAATCGTCGATCGACTGGTTCTGGCAGACGAGGCAGCGCAGTTCCGTGGCGATCGCCCGCGCGCGGGCTTCGAGCGCCGGATCGTCGAGCATTTCGCCGGGCGTGACCGCGTGAGCCGCGAGCGGGAAGAGGAGAAAGGCGACTAATACCCCCACCCCAACCCTCCCCCGCTTCGCGGGAGAGGGAGTTAGACTCGGCGATCCCTCGGATCGAGGCGAATGCCGATCGTTAGGGTCCCCTCTCCCGCGCAAGCGGGGGAGGGACAGGGAGGGGGCTCCGTCGCTCATTCCGCCGGCTCCAGGGCTGGTGCGGCGGCGCGGCGGGCGACGCCGATGCGCAGGCGCCGGTCGGCGAGCGACAGCGCGCCGCCAATCGCCATGATGAGCGCGCCGATCCAGATCAGCGTGACGAGCGGCTTCCAATACAGCCGCGCGTCGATCGTCCCGTCCTCATGCGACTCGCCGATCGCCGCATAGACCTGGCCGAGCCCGATCGTGACGATGCCGGCCTCCGAGCGCGACATGCGCCGCACCTGATAGAAGCGCTTCGCCGGTTCGATCGTCGCGAGCGTCGCGCCGTCCCTGCGCACCGCCATCACCGCGAAGACTTCCGAATAATTCGGTCCCTGGCGCGGCGACACGGATTCGATGCCGATCTGATAAGGACCGACTTCGTAGAAGCTCGAAGGCTTCATCGCCACAATGCTCTCGACGCCCCAGCCGGTGGCGGCGAGGCCAAGCAGCGTCAGCCCCATGCCGGCGTGGGCGAATGACGTTCCGAAGGCGGAAAGCGGCAGGCCGACAAGCCGCTTCAGGCTCGGGCGCCCCGAGCTTGTCCGCGCGCGCAAAACGAGATCGCTCAAGGCGCCGACGACGAGATAGATCGCGATGCCGGCGGTAACGATCGAGAGGAACGGCGTTCCGTACCAGGCGCCGAAAGCCGCCGCCGCGACGACGCCGACGACGAAGGCGACGCGCAGCCGCTGCAGGGCGGCGGCAAGATCGCCGCGCTTCCAGGACAGCATCTGGCCGATCGGCATCAGCAAGGCGAGCGGCAACGCGATCGGAATCAGCACGGTGTTGAAGAAAGGCGCGCCGACGGAAATCTTCTCGCCGGTGATCGCTTCGAGCGCCAGCGGATAGAGCGTGCCGACGACGACCGTGGCGCAGCACGCCGACAGCAGCAGATTGTTGAGAACGAGCGCGCCTTCGCGCGAGATCGGCGAAAACAGTCCGCCGACCGGCAGCGCCCCGGCGCGCAGCGCGAAGAGCGCCAGCGCGCCGCCGATGAAGAAGACCAGAATGGCGAGAATGAACACGCCGCGGTCGGGATCGCTGGCGAAGGCGTGCACCGAGGTGAGCACGCCAGAACGCACGAGAAACGTGCCGAGCAGCGACAGCGAGAAGGCCAGAATCGCGAGGAAGATCGTCCAGACCTTCAGCGCCTCGCGCTTTTCCATCACCGCGGCGCTATGCACCAACGCCGTGCCGGCGATCCAGGGCATCAGCGAGGCGTTCTCGACCGGGTCCCAGAACCAGAAGCCGCCCCAGCCGAGCGTGTAATAGGCCCAATACGACCCCATCGCGATGCCGAGCGTCAGCGCGATCCAGGCGAAGAGAGTCCAGGGGCGAATGACCCGCGCCCAGCCGGCGTCGATGCGTCCGCCGATGAGCGCGGCGGCGGCGAAGGAGAACACGATCGAAAAGCCGACATAGCCGAGATAGAGCAGCGGCGGATGGATCGCGAGGCCGGGGTCCTGCAGAATCGGATTGAGATCGCGGCCTTCCCACGGCGCCGGCGCGACGCGCGCGAAGGGATTCGAGGTTTGCAGAATGAAGAGCAGAAAGGCGGCGCCCAGCAGGCCCTGCACGGCGAGCGCGTCAGCGCGCAGCCGGTCTGGCATGGCGTTCGAGAACACCGCGATCAGCGCGCCACAAAGGGAAAGAACGAGAACCCACAGCAGCATCGAGCCTTCGTGGTTTCCCCAGACGCCGGAGATTTTATAGATGAAGGGTTTCAGCGAATGGGAATTCTCGATCACGTTGACGAGCGAGAAGTCGGAGACGACATGGGCGTAGGTCAGCGCGCCGTAGGAGAGCGCGACGAAGAGGAATTGCGTGATCGCCGCCGGGCGCGCGACGCGCATCAGCGCCGCGTCGTTCAGGCGGGCGCCGATGAAGGGAATGGCGAATTGCGCCAGCGCCAAAGCGAGGGCGAGAACAAGCGCGTAATGGCCGGTTTCAACGATCATGCGGACCTCCGGACGGCGCAGCGATACCCTCTCCCATCGGGAGAGGGTCGGTCCGCAGGACCGGGGTGAGGGGAAACAATCTTTGGCGTCTTTCGCCGCCCTTACCTTCAGCGCCGTAACCCCTCTCCCGGCCGCTGCGCGGCCACCCTCTCCCAAAGGGAGAGGGTTGACGCGCACTTGCTTGACGCGCGCAAATTTTGCTCACCGCTTCTCTCCCTGCCAGACGCCCTGCTTCTTCAAGGCGTCGGCGACGTCGCGCGGCATGTAGCGCTCGTCGTGCTTGGCCAGCACGCTGTCGGCGCGAAAAGCGCCGCCTTGCTGAAGCACGCCGTCGACGACGACGCCCTGTCCCTCGCGAAAGAGATCCGGCAGCAGGCCGGTGTAGGACACCGCAAGATCGCTCGTCTTGTCGGTGATGGTGAAATTCACATCCTGGCCATTCTTGACGACCGAACCTTCCTGCACCAGCCCGCCGATGCGCAGCCGCGCGCCGGCCGCGACCTCTTTCTTCGCAAGCTCCGAGGGCGTGTAGAAGAACACGATATTGTCGCGCAGCGCGAACAGCATCAGACCGGCGGCGACGCCGAGAACCGCCATCGCTCCAGCGATCAACGTCAGTCGCTTTCCCTTGCGCGTCATCTTGTTCAGAACGCTCCCATGCTCCCGCGAAGACGCGAAGCTTCGCTCTAGCCGCCGATATTCAATTCCTTCGCCAGCGCGTCGATGCGGGCCAGCTCGTCCTGCTTGCTTGCGAGCGCCTGTCGCGCGTCGCTCACTGCCTTTTTCGCCTTTTCGGTCTCGGCGAGCACGCTATAGGCGCGAATGAGCTTCAGCCATCCCTCGACATCGTCGCCCTCGGCCTCCAGCCGCGAGGCGAGACGATCGACCATGCCGCGGATCATCGCCTGGCGCTCATCGGCGGGCATGGCCGCGATCGCTTTCCCCTGCTCGCTCGACGGCCCGCGCGCGGCGACGGGCGCGCTTGCTTCCCCGCGCAATTTGGCGAGCTGCGCGTTGACAGCCTTGAGATAGGCGGCGTCGGCCGGCGCGTCAGCGGCCATCTTCGAAAAGATTTCGATCGCTCTGTCCTTATCGCCGGCCTGCGCCGCGGCGAGCCCGAGATAATACTGGGCCTGCGGCGCTGAGGGATCGAGCGCCAGCGCCGCCTCGAAATCCGTTTTGGCTTCCGGCGTCACCAAGCCTCGCGCGATGACGACGCGCGCTTCGCCAAGCGCCGCATGCCGCGCCGCGCTCGCGCCCAACAGCCGCAGCGCTTCCGAATAGGCGTGGATCGCCTCTTCGCCGCGGCCGGTGCGCAGATAATAGGGCGCGACGACTTCGAAGCCGCGGCCGTCTTCGGGATGCTCGCGCAAATGCTGTTCGATGCGCGCGACGGCGCCGGAGAGGTCGCGCCCGTCCGGCGCGGATTCAAGCCGCGCCGTCAGCGGCATGTCGGGCATGTCGGAATGGCCGAGGCGCGCATAGAGCGTCAGCGCGACCGCCGGTATCGCGACGATGGCCGCAAGCGCGGCGGCGAGCGCCAATTTGCGCGAGGCGGCGGCCTTGGCCTTCGGCGCGGCTTCGGCCCGTAACAGGCGGCGCGCCGCCTCGGTCTTCGCTGCTTCGGCGTCCAAGGCGTCGAGCCGCCCCTCGGCGCGCTCGCGCTCGATCTCGGCGATCTGCTGCTCGAAGAAGGCGACGTCGGCGGCGCTTTCATTCTCAGCCCCGCCTCGCATGGCGAGCGGCGCCAGCACCGACATCACTGCGGCGCCGGTCAGCAGAGCGAAGATAAGCCAAATCATGCCCGCTGTTTAAGGCTTTGCGGGGCTTATTGGAAGGGCGCCCATTGCCGGCCCGCGCGCGCCCATTGATATTGCCGGCCGGGAGGCTCAGTGATCACGCGGCTCGCAATTTCCGGCTATCGATCCATTCGCGATCTGGTCCTCGCGCCGGGTCGACTGACCGTCGTGACTGGCGCCAATGGCGCGGGCAAGTCCAGTCTTTACCGCGCGCTGCGCCTCCTCGCCGATGTCGCGCAGGGGCGCATCATCCAGTCCATCGCCCGGGAGGGCGGACTGAATTCGACGCTTTGGGCTGGTCCCGAGAAATTCTCCCGCGCGATGAAAATGGGCGAAACGCCAATCGAACCATTGGCGCGCCAGTCGCGAAAGGCGCTGAAGCTCGGTTTCGCTTCGAAGACCTTTGGTTACGCGATCGACCTCGGCCCAACTTCCAGTGCGACGGAAGCTTTCCCGCTCGATCCGCAGATCAAGCTTGAGGCGCAATGGACCGGAGAGCATCTCGACCGCGCCAATTTTTTCGCCGAGCGCCGCGGACCGAGCGTGCGCATTCGCGGCGAAAATGGCGAATGGCGGCAGGCCGCAACGTCGCTCGCCGGCGTCGACAGCATGATGACGCATTGCGCCGACCTGCGCGAAGCCTATGATCTTTCAATCCTCCGTGAGACGGTGCGGCGCTGGCGCTTCTACGACAATTTGCGCGCTGACCGGGATGCGCCGGCCCGACGGCCGCAGGTCGGCACCTTCACCTCGGCGCTCGCCGATGACGGCGCAGACCTCGCGGGGGCGCTAGCAACCATTCTGGAAGTTGGCGACGCGGACGGCCTGAATGAGACGATCGATGACGCCTTTCCTTCCAGCACGATCGATATTTCGACGTCGGACGGTTACATCGAGACGCTCATGCGCCAGCACGGGCTGCTCCGGCCGCTACGCGCCACGGAGCTCTCGGAGGGCACGCTGCGCTATCTGCTGCTCGTCGCCGCGCTCCTGACGCCGCGGCCGCCGCCGCTGATAGTGTTCAACGAACCGGAAGCGAGCCTCCATCCCAATCTCATCGGCGCGCTGGCCCGACTGATGCGCAAGGTCTCGAACGAAACGCAGATTTTCATCGTGTCGCACTCGGCCAATCTGGTCTCGGAACTGAGAAAGGACGATCGTTGCGTCGAAATCGCGCTAGAGAAGCGTCTGGGCGAGACGCTCGCGCCCGAGCATGAATCGCCAAAATGGCGCTGGCCATCGAGGTAAGGCTTGACTGGCGACGCCGCATTGGAATTGGCTGGTTCCGCATGCAAGACCACACGCTCAGAGACCGTCATGATCTTTATCTTTGACCCGCCCTCGATCGAACAGCTTTCCAATGTGATCTCGCAGGTCACCGGCCCCGCATTTCTGCTGGCGGCCGAGGCGCAGCTCCTGTCCGTCCTCGTTTCACGATTGGACCGAATCGTCGATCGTTCGAGAACCATCAATCAGACGGGCGGAGATAACGAGGCGCAGGCCCATCTGAAAGCTGAGCTGCCGATCCTCAAACAGCGCGGCATGCTGATGCATTACGCCATTTACTGGGGCGTGGCGAGCTGCATCGTGACAAGCGTTCTCGTCATCGTCAGCTTCGCGGCCGCTTACATGCATATGCGCCATGAATACGGCGCGGGATTGATGTTCGCCGTGGCGATGGCGCTCTTCACGGCGGCGCTGATCGCCTTCGCGAAAGAATTGCAGCTTGGATATCTGGAGATCAGCATCGACGCTAAGCCTCCCCAAACACCCGCGCGAAAATCGTATCCACATGTTTGAAGTGGTAGGAGAGGTCGAAAAGCTCGTCCAACTCCTTCGCCGACAATTTTTCGCTCACGTCCTTGTCCTCGCCAAGCAGCGCGCGGAAATCCCCTTCCAAATTATTTTCATGCGACGGGCGTCCTTCGAACGCCCTATGCCAGACCGGCATGGCGTTACGCTGCACCATGGCGTAGGCGTCTTCGCGCGAGGCGCCTTTTTGGGTCAGCGCCAGAAGCACGCGCTGCGAATGGATGAGGCCGCCGAGCTTTTCTAAATTCTTGCGCATGTTTTCGGGGTAAACGACGAGATTGTCGATGACGCTCGTCAGGCGCGCCAGCGCGAAATCCAACGTCACCGTCGCGTCCGGCGCGATCATGCGCTCGACCGAAGAATGCGAAATATCGCGCTCGTGCCACAGCGCGACATTCTCCATGGCCGGAATCGCCATGCCGCGCACGAGGCGCGCGAGGCCGGTCAGATTTTCGGTCAGCACCGGATTGCGCTTATGCGGCATGGCGGAAGAACCCTTCTGCCCCGCCGAAAAATATTCCTCCGCTTCGAGCACTTCGGTACGCTGAAGATGACGGATTTCGATCGCCAGCCGTTCAACCGACGACGCCACCACGGCGAGCGTCGCGAAAAAAGCCGCATGCCGGTCGCGCGGAATGACCTGCGTCGAGATCGGTTCGGGCGTCAGCCCCATCTTATGCGCCACATAGTCTTCGACGCGCGGATCGATATTGGCGAATGTGCCGACGGCGCCCGAAATCGCGCAGGTCGAAATTTCCCTGCGCGCTTCGACGAGTCGCGCCCGCGCCCGCGTGAATTCGGCATAGGCCTGCGCCAGTTTGAGCCCGAAAGTCGTTGGCTCGGCGTGAACGCCATGCGAGCGGCCGATCGTCGGCGTGTATTTATGCTCATAGGCGCGGGTCTTGAGCGCCGAGAGCAGCGCGTCGACGTCGGCGATCAGGAGATCCGCGGCGCGCGACAATTGTACGGCGAGACAGGTGTCGAGCACGTCGGACGACGTCATGCCCTGATGAACGAAGCGCGATTCGACGCCGATGAATTCGCCAAGATGAGTCAAAAAAGCGATCACGTCATGTTTGGTGACGCGTTCGATCTCGTCGATCCTGGCGACGTCGAAAGTGACGAAATCCGCTTTGTCCCAGATCGCCTTGGCGCTCTCCCTCGGGATGACGCCGATCTCGGCGAGCGCGTCGCAGGCATAGGCCTCGATCTCGAACCAGATGCGAAACCTTGTCTGCGGCTCCCAGATCACGGTCATTTCGGGTCGGGAATAGCGGGGGATCATCGGGCGCCCTGAAATTTTCTGGAAGAAGAGAGGCGCCTAGCACGCGCGTTGCATCAAAGTCCATATATGAGGCCGCCGCCCTGGAGGATATATGAAATCGACGGATGTCGTGGTTCTTGGCGCGGGCATCGTCGGGGTCAGCGCCGCGCTGCATCTGCAGGCGCGCGGCCGCGAGGTTACGCTCATCGATCGCGCCGGGGCCGTGGGTCGGGAGACGAGCTTCGGCAACGCCGGGCTGATCGAGCGATCTTCGCTCATCCCCTATCTTTTCCCGCGCGACCCGGCGCGGCTGATCAAATATGCGCTGAATCTTCTCCCCGAGGCGCATTACCATTTCTCGGCCCTGCCGGCGGTAGGGCCGTGGCTGCTGCGCTATTGGCGAGAGAGCGCGCCCGCGCGCGTAGCGCGAAATATCGAGGCGCGGCGACCGCTGATCGAAAACTGCCTTATCGAACACGAAGCGCTGATCGAACAGGCCGGCGCCGGCGAACTCCTGCGCAAAAGCGGCTGGATCAAGCTGCATCGTCGCGACGAAACTCTCGCCGCCGCCGCCGCCGAAGCCGAGCGGCTGCGCGGCTACGGCCTGCATATCGATGCGCTTGACGCCGCCGCCGTCGCGGCGCTGGAGCCCGAACTCGCGCCGGTCGCCGGCGGAATCCATTATCGCGACACCGCCGCGATCGTCGATCCCGGCGCGCTCTCGCAAGCCTATGCCGACCTGTTCGTTTCACGCGGCGGCCGGCTGCTCGCGGGAGACGCCCGCAGCCTGTCGCAGGAGCCGGACGGACGCTGGCGCGTGGCGACGGCCGAGGGGCCGCTCGTCGCCGGGGCGGCGGTCGTGACGCTCGGCCCCTGGTCGGACGCCGTCTACGGGCCGCTCGGCTATTGCATTCCGCTCGGCTGGAAGCGCGGCTACCATATGCATTACGCCGCGAAGGACGGCGCAAGGCTCAATCATCCGATCCTCGACGCCGACGTCGGCTATCTTCTGGCGCCGATGCGCCGCGGCGTCAGGCTGACGAGCGGCGCCGAATTCGCGCGCCGCGACGCGCCGCCGACGCCGGCGCAGATCGAGATTTGCGAGCCTACCGCCCGCCAGTTGTTTCCGCTCGCCGAACGGCTTGACCCCGAGCCCTGGCGCGGCGCGCGGCCCTGTCTGCCGGACATGCTGCCGATCGTCGGCCCCGCCCCGCGCCATAAGGGCCTGTGGTTCGATTTCGGCCACGCCCATCACGGTCTGACGCTCGGACCGGTCTGCGGCCGCCTGCTCGCCGAGATGATGACCGGCGAGACGCCCTTCATCGATCCGACGCCCTATCGCGCCGACCGGTTTTGATGGCGTCGCTGGATTCCCGCCATTACCACCACGCCGAGATCTGCTACGGCGACATTGACCGCACGTTAGAATCCGGGGCGCGGAAGGCAAGCGGCTCACCTATCGACAGCCTAACGGCGCCGGTCTGGCGATTTAAGGCCGCGCGCTTTTTGCGCTAGCGCGCAAAGCGCTGGAATAAGGGGAAGTCTTAGCGGGCTTCCCTTTCGGCTTCTTCGGAGTCACAGTCTTGAGCGAGGAAGACGTTTTGAACGCGCCGCGCAATGCTGATTCAAAGCGCCGTAAAGATTCCTCTTCGCGTAAATATGTTGCTGTTTCGGTTTTGTCATGGCTGATCCAAAATCGCGAGCAAGGGTGGAGCGAATTCTTCGTGGGGACTTTCGTCCAGACGATCTTATGGGCCTCTTTCTTTTTGCTCGCGATCGTTGTGATGGGCGTGAATCCGTTGCCGAAATAGGACATTTTATCGCTCATCACCAAGAGCGCGACAAAGGGATCGTTACTCGGTCAACGCGAGAGTGGTTTGCTGCCGCGCGTTTTCACTTTTCAAGCTTCGGCCCCGACGGGCATCGCCGAATCGATGTGAACAGTATGCCTGCGGCTACCAGAGACTACTTGATGGGGGCGGTCAATCGTATCGATGCAAAGTTCATTCTCAAAGAAACTGGCCTGCGTCGTGCTGCTGCTTACGAACTTATTGGCGACATTTCTGGTCGACTGATCCAAAATCCTAACGGAACTTGGATGTTGCCGAAGGATATAACAAAAACAGAACTTAATTTGGTGAAATGCCTGTCTTCATATTTAGTGGCTAAGCCAGCATTCGACGCCGATCAATTGTTTGATGGTTTCATCGCTACTCTAAAAAGCAATGGACTTATAAATAGCCAAGAACTTACTTTTAGCAGAGATAATCTTCGAACATTGATCCTGTTGTATGCTGTAGCAGCAATGCACAATTGCATTGTTCAAATTGGTGATGGCACGACAACCCAATTAAAAGCTCGACCAGATGTATTAAACAAAACAATCACGGTGGACGCTGCTGTTCCAGCTGCGGTACCAGATAGACCAAATGTTTACATATCATGTAATATGTTCGTAGCAAACCTAGATCCGGCTGTTCATTGCCACTCCGATCTAGTTTTGGGCAACGACTGGAATTTCGAGATAGAGCTTACTTCAGATAAGCGTCTGTCTCCTTTACGGTGATGGATTCATCCTCGTATTCTAACTCTAAATAAGTGAGAGTTTCACTCGCTCGGCATGACGTGATATTCGCTTCTTCTGCGATCCGTTCAAGATTGATGACAGACTCCTGCCCCCAACGTCGGCTTCGCTGTTTATATGATTTTATTCCGGTCGCATTCCTCGCGCATAGCGCGCCTCAACCCTGAGCAAATGCTAGCCTTTGCGCTAAAATACAACATTTGGCGGATGTCGCGCCAACCAGATAATTGGGCTTTTAGTTCTACTCCGCCCCGACCAGCCTCAGCGCCGGCTCCAGAACCCGCACCACGCGCGACAGATCATGGCCGCGCCGCAGCACAAGCCCCGTCGCCGCGACGACCGAATAGGCGCCCTGCCGGCGCGCGAGGGCGGGATTTTTTTCGATTCGATAGAGCGGCGCCTCGCTCGCCCGGCGGAAAATCGAGAACACCGCCTTGGCCGGCGTGAAGTCGATCGCGTAATCGCGCCATTCGCCCTGCGCGACTTTCGCGCCGTAAAGATTGAAGATGACGTTGAGTTCCGGCCGGCTGAATGACACCGCCGCGCCGCGGT
>JAKFXD010000121.1 GCA_021731565.1 Methylocystis sp.
TCGATATCGTGCGGCCGGCCGATCGCCCGAGTCGAAATGTCGAGCAGCTTGCGCTTGAATTCCTCGGTGATCTCGCGCCCCTCGCTCAGCGAGCGCACGACATGCGGCGTAATCATGATGACGAGCTCGGTCTTGTCGATGGCGTCGCCCTTGTCCTTGAACAGACTGCCGACGATCGGCACATCGCCGACGACCGGCAATTGCGTGGCGGCGCGGCCGCGCTGATCCTTGACGAGGCCGCCGAGCATCAGCGATTCCGAATCGTTGACGACCACTTGAGTCTTGACCCGGCGCTGCTGAATGGTCGGCGTCGTGCTTCCCGGCGGCGTGTTGGGATCGACATTCGAGACTTCCTGCTCGAGTTCGAGCATCACGCGGCCGCTCTCGCTGATATGGGGCGTGATCTTCAAAATGACGCCGGTATTCGTGTAGTTCACCGAATTGAACGTATTGCCGATGGCGGAGACGCTGGTGAGCGTTTGCACCGGTATCTGATCGCCGACCTGCAGCATCGCTTCGCGGTTGTCGAGCACGGTCAGCGACGGCGTCGAAATGACGTTCACCTCGGTGATCGCATTCAGCGCATTCAGCGTCACCTGTTGGTTTAGCGATCGGAAGGCGTAGGCGAAGCCGGGGAAATTGGCCCCGACGTTGATTCCCAGAACATTCTGGCCGAGCGTCGTATTCGCCGCCGGTCCTCCCGTGTTGCCGGCGACGCCGAAACCGAAAAGATTGGCATGATTTTGCATGAACCAGCGGACGCCGAAGCGCAGCGTGTCGTTGAGCTTCACTTCGGCGATCGTCGCCTCGAGGAACACCTGGTTGGGAAGAACGTCGAGCGTTTCGATCACTTGCTGGATGCGCCGAAAGTCCTCTGGCGTCGCCATGACGACGAGGGCGTTCTTGGCCGGGTCGACGCCGATCCTGTAGCGATCATTGTCAAGCGAAACCGCCGGCGTGGGGGCCGCCGACTGGGCGGACTGCGGGCCCCCGGGCACGCTGAAGCCGCTGGAGCCGCCAGAGCCCGTGCCCGAGCCCAAAGGACCGCCGCTCCCGAAGCCGCCGCCGCCTCCCAAACCGCCGCTTCCCGCGCCGCCGCCTCCCAAACCGCCGCTTCCCGCGCCGCCCGCGCTCAACCCGCCGGCTCCCCCCGATCCGGCGCCGCCGCTTCCTGACAGGGCGCCGAGCGGGCTTGTCGACGACTGGCCGCTTCCTGCCGAGTCGGCGCCGGAGGACATCGCGGCCGCGCCAAAGCGGGGCGATACGCTGGAATCGGCCTGCTGGCCCTTGGCGCCGAAGAGGGAGGTCAATACGACCATCAATTCCTGCGCGGGGCGGTTCTGGACGCGGTAGGTGAAGAATTGCTTCTCGCTATGCTCGGCGCGCGCGTCGAGCTTTTGAATCCAGGAGCGTGCGCGGGCGAGATATTCCGGCTGCGAGGAAATGACCAGAATCGACGACAGCCGCTTATTGCCGATGAAGCGGATCATGCCGCCCATCGGTCCTTCCTTTTCCGAGCCGAAGACATTTCGCAAGTCTCCCGCCAGCATGTCCGCGTCGCCGCTGCGCACCGGCACGAGCGCGAAGGACATGCCGCGCATCGTATCGACGTCGAACATGCCGATGGCGTCCTGGAGCGTCGCGATGTCCTGGGCCGAGCCGCTCAGCGTGAGCGTCTGGCGGGCGTCGTCGGCGCGCACGATGGTCCCTCGCGCGGCGATCGGTTCGAGAACCCGCTTCATGTCCGAAGCGGATACGTAGTGAAGCTGCACGACGCGGGCCAAGTCGCCGAGCGGCTGCGACGTCGGGGAGACGGGTTCGGTCGTAATCATTTCGCCGGAGGTGGCCGCCTGATCGGCGGGAACGACCTTGTAGATTCCGCCGGCGTTGACCACCGCCGCGCCGGAGACGCGCAAGGCGGACTGAAACAGGTCGAGGGCGACGCTTTTGCGCACAGGATTGGCCGTGTGGACCGTCACCTTGCCGTCGAGTTTGGGATCGACGACGTAGTCTGCGCCGAGAATGTCGCCAATGACGATTTTCGCCGCTTGCGATATGGGCAGATTGACGAGATTGAGGGTGACGCCTTCCTCTCCCGCTTGCTCGGCGGGATTGGCGCGATTGCTGACCGAGCCGATGAACTTCCCCGTTCCGGTCGAGACGATCGTGCGGGCGGATGGAGATCGTGACAGAGACACCGCGTTGGGCCCGCCTCCGCCCGCGCCTCGCGGCGCTTGGCGGATGGGCGCGACATTCCATTCCGCGACTGGCGGCCCGCCCAATGTCGAAGACTCGCATCCCGCGACGCTGACGGCGGCGGCCAGAACCCCTACTCGAAGAAAACGACGCAAATCGGCGACCTGAATCTAATGAGGAGCTGAGCCGGCCTCTTTTCCGTTTAGCACTTTCACCAAGCCTTCGTCACGACAGGAGGCCGCCGCAGGATATCCTACTCCCACTAGTTTGATTTATAATGGGGAGCAAGGAAATCGGAAACTCCTGAACCATAACAGCGGCGCGGCGCCCGCCGGACCGGCCGACGCAGCCCCGAATACGGACGCGCGGCGGCGCCGTTCGGTTGCAAGCGATGATATTTATCAATGCAAGGACTTCGTCCGATCTGTGGGTCGAGGCAGGGTCGCAAGCCTTCGGGCGGAAGCGTATCAAATTGGCTATGCGCTTGTTCTCCTTGAAATTCTCTCCTGCCTGCGCGCGTCGGCGACGCGCGCTCGCGCCCTTGGCGCGGGACGCCATATGCGCAAGAGGCGCGGGACGTGCGCTTGCGCCCGCGGTTTGGGCGGCCGTTCTCGGATTTTTCTATCTTCTCGCGCAGCCCGCCGAGCCGCGGCTTTTTATTGTTCCAAGCCTTGTTATTTTTCCAAGCCTTGCGCTCCTGGCCGCCCTCTGCCTGATTTCGCTTTTCGACGCGCGCTATTTCGTCATCCCGGACGGGCCGGTCCTGTTCCTGGCTTTGACCGGCGCGGCGACGACGCTGGCGAGCGCGCCCGAGGAGGCCGCGAGCCGACTCGCGGCGACCGTGACCGGCTTCCTGGCGCTGCGCCTCTTCGGGCGCGCCTATGAGGCGCTGCGCGGGACGCCCGGCGTCGGGGAGGGCGACGCCAAGCTGTTTGGCGTGGCCGGCCTCTGGCTCGGTTTCGCCGGCCTGCCGAGCTGCCTGATTTACGCGGCGCTGTCGGCGCTTGTCGCCGCGGCCTTCGCGGCCTGGCGGGAGCTGCTGCGAAATCCGCGCGAGCCGATCGCCTTCGGTCCCCATCTCGCCTTGGGGCTGTGGCTCGTCTGGTCGGTCGGCCCGCTGGAAATGGGCTGAGACGGGGTCATTGCTGGGGAAGGGCGACGGTCGTCGCCGCTTCGATCACCCGGCCGAGGCGATAGGCGCCGATCCTGATCGAAACCAGTTGGGGAAGATTCTCGGCCTCGCTCCAGGCGGGGCTCCAGCCGAGCCCCTTTGCGTCGCGCGATCGCCCGAAAAAGGCGAGTTCGAAGGACGCGACGCCCTTCAACAGCACGGTTTTGCGCATTCCCGCTCGACCAGGGCGCGCCGCTTCGGGAGACCTGTAGACGCCCGTCCAGACTGCGAGTTCGGTCCCGTCGCCGCCGATCTCGACAAGGAGAAGACCGCCCCATTGCGCGCCGCCCTCGCTCAGCGCGACGAAGCGGCATCCTTCCCGGGTTCCTTGAAAAATCACTTGCGGCGCCGAGATCGTCCGCGCCTCGGACCCTCCTGGCGCAAAACTGCGAGCAAGGAGGCTGGCGACGCCGCGCGCCGCGCTTTCGACCTCGTCGAGCGCTTCGCTCGCATGGCTCGTCTCCCAGGCGCGACGGCCGATGCCGACGCCGCCCATGATCGTGCTCACGATCAGCGCCAAGAGACTGACGGCGAGCAATAATTCAAGCAGGGTGAAACCGTTGGGCCTTGATCGCTTCATTGCCCGGGCCTCGGCGGCGGCGCGATCTTGAACGTCGAAAAGGTCGCCGCTTCGCCATAGCCGGACGGGCGCTCGATGACGAGCCGCGCGTGAAAGCTCGTCGCGATGGGCTTCCCGTCCGGTCCGTCGATGGTTTTGCCCGGCGCGACGAAAAGCTTCCAGAGCAGGCCGTCCGGGTAGCGGCCGGTCGTCACGCCGAAGGGCGCGGGACCCTCCACCCCGAGCCTGTCGAGATGCGACGCGCCTTGACGCGCCGCGCGCAGCAGAAAATCGGCGCGCGCTTCGTTGCGGGCGCCTCCGCTGACGCCCAAGAGAAGTTGCGTGAGAGCGAGCGCGAGGATGGCGAAGGCGGCCAGCGCCTCGATCAGCGTGAACCCTTCTCTCGATTTCAGACGAGCGCGCATGTCGCTTCGCCGGTCAGCCAGTTGACGCCGATGGTCGCGCGCGCCTGCGGCGTCACCAGCGTGACGTCGCCCCCGGTCGACGTGCCGTCGGCGAAAAAGGCAATGGCGCCGACACGGTCCGTCAATCGCTGCGTATGCGCGATCTCGAGGAAAATCTGGGCGTCGGCCGGCAATTTGCCCTCGCCGCCGACGGGGGACGCATAGCTCTTGCTGTCGAGGTCGAAAAGAACCGCCGCCTCGGCGTTGGTCGCGATGGCGCGGGCGCGGGTCGCGCGCAGACTCGCGCACAGCGCGCGCGTGGCGCTTTCGAGCCGCAGACGCTCGGAAGGCGGCCGCAGCAATTGCGTCGCCATGCCCGCGAAGAGCGCCATCAGCGCGAGGACGACGAGGGATTCGAGCAGGGTGAAGCCCGCCCGGCGCCGCGGCGGGCGACGAAGCCGCGCCATTATTTCACCGCAAGCTCGTTGACGCCGAGCACCGCGTCCATCACCGTCATGATCAATCCGCCGACGACGGCGGCGATCAATATGGTGAGCGTCGGCGTGAGCAAGCCCATGGCGCGCTCGATGGCGCGCTGCCCCTGCCGTTCGAACATGGTCGCGATGCGCAACAACATGTCGTCGAGCTGGCCCGTCTCCTCGCCGATCGAGATCATCTGCGGCGCCACGGTCGGAATATAGGCAACGCCGCCAAGCGCCGCGCTGAGATTGGCGCCGCCGCGCACCGCCTCGATCACGTTGGCGAGTTCATGGTTGAAAAAGGCGTTGACGACCGCCGCGCGCGCGCTCTCCAAACCCTGCAGCAGCGGCACGCCAGCCTTGAGCATGGAGCCGAGCGTGCGCGCGAAACGCGCCGTCGCGAATTGCGCGAGCAGGGGCCCGATCACGGGAATGCGCAAATAGAAGCGCGCGATCGCGATCCGCCAGGACGGGCGCGTCTGCGCCATCTTGCGAAGCAGCAGCAGCGCGCCAATCAGGATGGCGAGGAAGAGGCCGATCGTCCCGGAATTGTCTTCGAGGTCCAGGATGAATTGCAAGCCGGCCGGCATTTCCTTGCCATTGTCGGCGAAGATCGGCGCAATGCTTGGAACGAGCGAGCCGAGCACGACGCCGGTCGAAATGACGGCGAGCGTGATGAGCAGCGCCGGATAGACAAGCGCGCTCTGGATGCGCGCGCGCAATTCAAGTTCGCGCTCCAGCATGTCGGCGAGATCGTTCAACGCCGGCCCGACCTTGCCGACCGTTTCGCCTTCGCGCACGACATTCACATATTCGGGCGCGAAAATATCGGGGCGGCGCGAAAGCGCGTCCGAAAGCGACGCGCCGTCGACGATGCGCGCGAGCATCTCCTGCACGAGGTCGCGCAAGGCGGGGTTTGCGCTTTGCGCCGAAAGAATGCGCAGGCTCTGGTCGAGCGGCACGTCGGCGATTTCGAGAGTTGCGAATTCCCGCGTGAAGGAGGCGATCTGCGCCGCGCTCGGCTTCCGCCGTCGCAAGCGGAGTCGGGCGAACAGCCCCTGCGCCGCCGCGCCGGCCTCGCGCGTTTCGAATGGCGTAAGCCCGCGCCGAAACAGGGTCTCCTCTGCCTCGTCGCTCGATTTCGCCTCGATCTCTCCTTCGAGGAGATCGCCCGCGGCGCTATAGGCGCGATATTTGAACGTCGGCATCGGCCTCATCAATCCATGCGCGTGACGCGGGCGACTTCTTCTATGCTGGTCTCGCCGCGCCAGGCCTTGGCCATCCCGCATTGATACATCGTCGTCATGCCGTTTTCGCGCGCCGCCGTCTCCAGGGCCGCGTCGGTCGCGTTCTCGCAAACGAGACGCTGCATGCGGTCATTCATGATGAGAAGTTCGGCGATCGTCGAACGCCCCGCATAGCCGAGATTGCGGCAGTGCGAACAGCCCTTGGGCGAGGACAGGCGCTCGGGCTCGGCGGCGAAACTCTCCGCCGCGAGCTGCGCGCGCCAGCGGTCGCGGGTTTCGAGCGGCGCCGCGCAATGCGGGCAGAGCCGGCGCACGAGCCGTTGCGCCAGGACGGCCTTCACGGTGGAGGCGATGAGGTAATTTTCGACGCCCATGTCGATGAGTCGCGTGATCGAGGCGGCGGCGCTGTTCGTATGGAGCGTCGAGAAGACGAGATGGCCGGTGAGCGAGGCCTGTATGGCGATGCGCGCCGTTTCCGCGTCGCGAATTTCGCCGATCATGATGATGTCGGGGTCCTGGCGCAGAATCGCGCGCAGCGTATTGGGAAAATCCAGCCCGATCGCGGGCTGGACCTGCACCTGATTGACGCCGGCGAGCTGATATTCGATCGGGTCCTCGACGGTGAAGACCTTCACGTCGGGCATCGTCAGCTCTCTTAGCGCGGTATAGAGCGTCGTCGTCTTGCCGCTGCCGGTCGGCCCCGTCACCAGCACGATGCCATTGGGATTGCGCATGGCCTGGCGCAGTTGCGTCGTCGTTCGCGGCTCGAAGCCGAGCCTGTCGAAGTCGAGCGCGACCTGGCTGCGGTCGAGAATGCGCAGCACGATGCTTTCGCCATGCGCCGTCGGCAGAGTCGAAACGCGAAAGTCGATGTCGACGCCGCGTATCGCGAGCTTGATGCGTCCGTCCTGCGGCAGCCGGCGCTCGGCGATGTCGAGACGGGCCATGATCTTGATGCGCGAGGCGATGGCGGCCTTGAGGCCCGGCGGCAACGTCTCGGCGTTGCGCAAGGCGCCGTCGATCCGATAGCGCACCTGCACGGCTTCCAGCGAAGGCTCGATGTGAATGTCGGAGGCGCGCGCCTCGATCGCCTCGGCGACGATCTGGTTGACGCGGCGCACCACCGGCGCCTCATTGGCGATGTCGCGAAGGCGCTGCAGGTCGAATTCGCTGGCGTCATGCGCGCGCGTGTCGTTGTCGACGAGCGACACGCCATCCTGGCGCCCGCCGTAAAGCGTCGACCACGCCTTCTGGAACTGCGCCGGCGTCGCGAGCCGAAGCTCGATCTCAAAACCCGTCGCATAGGCGAGGGCGTCGACCGGTTCGAGGTCGAGCGGGTCGGTCACGGCGAGCGTCAGCCGGCCGCCTTCAGCCCTAAGCGGAAGAAGTCCATTGGCGCGGATGAACTTTTCCGGGATAGCGTCGCAAAGCGGCGGCTCAAGCGGCAGATCGCTCGCTTCGAGCGGCGGAATGCGCAGGAATGTGCCGAGATGCGCGCAAAGATCGGCCTCTGGCAGGAGACCGAGCTTGGTGAGAACGCGGTCGAAACGCTCGCCGCTCTGGCGCGCCGCGCGTTGCGAACGCTGCAGGGCGAGTTCGTCGATCGCCTTTTCGCTCAGCAGGAACTGGCTGAAGGCCTCGGCGAATTGCAGACTGTTCGCCTCGACGCGACGCGGTCCAGAACCGCTGTCCGCACCTTCTTCGGCATGCTGGGGCCGCGTTTCCATGATCGACCTTTCGCTCCCGGGCTCGGACGGACGCGCCTCTCGCCGTACTGCCGACGCTTCCATCATACGCCCTTCGCCCGACCGGCGCATATCCATGACGTCGAGGGGCTCCGAGCGCCCGCGGCTCGGACGTGGGAAAGACATATTTAAGGATATGTTTACGCCAGTTCGGATTTGTGTCGAGGGCCGTGGATGTCGAATAGGCGAGCATTCGCAAAGAGTTGTCGCCATCGAAGGGCAGCCTTCCGTTTATCGTCCGCCATCCCGCTCGCCGGTCTTCTGTGCTTTTTCGACGCCGGCGCCGCCCCCGCGGCGGCTGCGGGCAAGGCCTATTTTTTCGCCTCTCGCGAGGCTTGCTTCGCTTCGCAGATCTTCACCGAGAAGGAATGCGTCGCCGCCTTCGCCAATGCGCGCGAGCAGCTCTTCGATCACGCGCCTCGCTTTTCGTCGGGCGGCGAGTGCCGCTTGCGCTTCCAGCTATGTGAAGTTCTTGGCGGCGGGCCGCAAGACGAAGAGGCGATGGCTTATGCGGAGACGGAGGAGCCGACCATCTACACGCCCCTCGCGATCGGCGTGGAAATGTCCGAGACGGTGAATGGCGTGGAGGCCGCGCCGACGCTCGCCGTCGACACGCCGGCGAAGCTTTTTCCCAGATTCCCGGTGTCGGAGAGATACGAGCGACGAGAAGCGCGGGAGGACGCCGATCGCTACGGCGCGATTTTGCCCGCTGATCGCTTTCAACCATTTCCGAAGCGCAAGCCGTTAGACGTCAATCAGGTTTTCCGTCCCTTCGCGCTCGGCGCGATCGAGAAGACGCGGAGGCCGGCGTCGCAGGAAACGCCGGAGGCGCGGCGCGAGCGATTGAAAAACGCGCCCTTCGTCGTCCAATAGGCGCGGCCAAAAAAATGGCCGGCGGTAGGGGCGCCTCGCCTCGACCGCCGGCCTTTTTATTAGGGCCGCGGGCAAGCCCCCTTTCGGGAGGGCTTGCCGCCAGCGCCCCTCTCACGGAGGGTTGCCGATCGGGACCGGCGTGCTGATCGTATATTGCGGCGGGGTGTTCCCGACGCTTGCTTTCGCCACTTCGTTGATCTGGGCGCACCAGGCGGCGGTGTCCGGAGGACTGACCGAACAATCTATGACATTCGGATCGAACACTTTGGGCGCCTGTGGGGTAAAGTTGGGCCATACATGAATTGGGAATACAGGCGCGCTTAAGTCGTATTTCAATATTTTGAACCTGTAGATTTTACCCTTCTCATCCTCGGCCGAGATGATGCACCCCTGCGGCTGCTGAGGCAGCAACCGTGCGTCAAGGCCGATCCCGTCCGGATTTGTCTTGCTCACGAACTCCCAGTCCGGCGTGGACTTGCAGATGCCAAACTTTTTCCAGCGGACGACGGGCGGTTGAGGGGGATTCTTCAGGCCGCCAAACGTCACGGTGAAAAAGTACCACTGGGCTGGCAGCGGCGGCTTAGGCGGAATCTTGTTTTGATTGGGTAAGCCATTGCCGCCGCCGATCGTGAAGACGAGTCCGTCTCCCGGAAAGTGCTGGAAGCTCTGGAGATCGTCGATGGAATAGGCGTAGGCCGACGCATCGAGAAAATTGGGCTGAGGCCCATGGATGAATTCAACATATTTGTTGAACTGCCGGCCGTCGACCGGCTTGAGCACGGGGTTATTGGCAAAATTCATGAAGTCATACTGGAGCTGCTGATAATTTATGACAGTGTAACCCCATTGCGACGGGGGGAATTCGACTGGCGGCAAATCCGGCACCTGGGCCGTCCCGCAGTTCGGTCCCACTCGGAAAGGCACCCAGCCGTGCACGAACTGCAAATATGCCTCGAGCGACGGAAGCTGGGCGCTTCTGGCCGTGCGAATCGGCAGCAGATAAGGCGTAGCTTGTGGCGTGCATCTCGCCAAATAGGTGTTGTAGTTAAAGTCGAATATCCCCCCGATGACGGCGTACCAGGAAACAAGGGGACACAGCGTGGGGTTTGGCTTTTCCAGGCAATTTTCCCAGTTCACCAAAACATTGCGGAACGTGATGGGCAATGTCCGCCAGCTTTCACCAGGAGGCGTGAACTTGTAAGGCGTGGGAAGCGGAACGATTTCAGGCACGATCTTGCCCTGGTCGACGAACATGCCAGGAGACGCATAGAAGGCCAGGGCGGCGAATGTCGACGGCACTCGGATGCCGGCGTTGGGGTATCTTCTGGGACTATCCAGCTTTGTCGGATCTTTCTGCGGGTTATTGTAGATCGGCCATTTCAGCAGGCTCGGGTCGTATTGCTTGGTCTGCTGATTGATCGGAGGGTTTCCGTTCGCGTCCGCTCCGGCGAAATTCTGCATGCTCTTCCGGAAGTCCGACACATTTAGCGTCGTCCCCATGTAACCCGCGTCGGCCGGGCCGTTGATCGGCGCCATGGCGATGGGCAAATATACCTGATCGACGTTCGACACATTATAGTTCACGCCGAGGTTCCGAAGCACGCCGCCTACCGTCGGCTTATCGACGGACGCCAATGTATATTCATTGAGCTGATAGGGGATGTGCTTGCCAAGCGAGTTGTCGATCGTCTTGGCCGGATTTCCGCCGACATTTACCGGACCGGCCCGAAAGGCCGCCAGTTCTGCGGCGACGCAAACATTGGCGAATTGGTCGGTTGGCCTTTTGGGGGTGCAGTTGGGTTGAGGACCGTCGCTTTGATAAACGAGTTTGATGTCGGAATTTTTCGCTCGGCTCTTAACGATGTCGAGGCTCGCCTGATAGCTCTCGTTCAGAGCGTTCTGATCGTCCAGGACATATATTCTTCCCGCATTCCACCAATCGACGAATTCGTCGAGGCTGGTATTCTTATCCCGATTGATATGCGCCCACCAGGGAATGAGAACCGACACCGTCGCGCCCGGAGCGACGCCTGTCGTCGGATTGACGTAGAGATAATAGTCGCCGCGCACGGGAAAGCAGAGCGCGGGCCATGTCTTTTTCTTGTTCGGGTCCGGCACGCCGCTCACCCAGGAAGTGTATTCGAGCGCCCTCTGCAGCCAGGGGTCTCCGAGTTGCGGATTTGTCCCCGTTCCGTCGCAGGGTCCGCCCCATTTGTCGCCGTTAAGCGGTTTGCTGAGCGCCGGCTGGACGATGATCGAGGCCTGAATGACGACCCAGACTTTCTTGTTGGTGTTGTTGACGACGCGGATTTCCTTGAAGCACCCCGCTTCCGGGCTGCCGCCTTCGCATTTTGGCGGGAGAACGCCCTCGGCCGCCGCCATGTCGATCGCGGCGGCCGTCATCAGAAACGCCGCGCCGATCACGCTCGCAAAGAAAAAGAGGAGTTTTCGTCCTGCACCAGGATTCGTATGGCGGTTCATCTGACTAGCCCCATTTCCCTTCGTCGCGTTCGCCGCGCCGCGCGCGCCTGGCGCGGCGGAACGATTCCCTGCCCCCGGGGGATCGCGTCGCTTTATCTGCTTTGCTGCGTTTTCGACGGTCAAGGCGCCGACGTCAGTATTTTGCCACGATCGGCGGCTCTCCCCAACTGAAATGATAATTGACGCCGGCGCGCGCGATGACGCCGTCATATCTCACCCGCGTCGTCGGGCTGTTGGCGAAGAGGACAGCGCCGGCGAAGCCGCCGCCATTGGTGCCGTCGGGGTCCATGGCGCCCACCGGGCTCGAAGCGAAACTCGCCGAGCCGAGGTCGTAATAGAGCGCCTCCCCCTTCAGCGTCCAATTCGGCATGAACGCCCATTCGGCGCCGCCGCCGGCCGTCCAGCCGACCCTTACGTCGGAATAGCGGCCGGCGCCGCCAAAGGTCGGATAGATGGTCGTCAGATTGTCGTCGACGAAGCCCAGCGAGTGAACGGCGGTGGCGCGGACCCCGCCATAGGCAAGGCCGCCCGTGCCATAGGCGAGGAGGGCGGGCGTGACCAGATAGCCGAGGCGGCCGCGCGCCGTGCCGAGCCAGTCGACGCCCGCGACGACGACATGCGCGCCGAAGGCGGTATCATTGGCGGCGAACAAATCCGGTCCGAATTGCGCAGCGCCTGTGGCGCCCGCCGATCCGCGGATCGAAGCGCCCTGTATGTCGGTCTCGAAACCGACGACGAAGGCTGGGCTCCATCGATAATTGAAGCCGAACTGCCCGCCGCCGACATAGCCGGACTGGTTGACGCTGGTGACGCCAGAATTGGCCAGCGCGGTGAAGCCCAGAGGCGTGCCCCAAATGGCTGCGATATTGTCGGCGACGGGGACGGCGCCGGTCGTGACATTCGTCGTCGTGCCCCAGCCGTAGCCGGCGTTGAGGCCCGCGTAAAAGTCGGTCCAGGTCGGCGGCGGCGCCGGCGGGGCTGCGGGCGTCTCCGCGCCCCAATTCAAATGATAGTTGAGGCCGGCGCGCGCGATGACGCCGTCGAATCGCACCCGCGTCGTCGGGATGTTGGCGAAGATGATATTGTTGCCGTTGTTGAACAGGGCGCCTACCGGGCTCGAGGCGAAGCTCGCGGCGCCGAGATCGTAATAAAGCGCTTCGGCCTTCAGGCTCCAGTTCGGCGCGAACATCCATTCGAGGCCGCCACCGGCCGTCCAGCCGACCCTTATGTCGGAATAGCGCCCGACGCCGCCGAAGGTCGGATGGACTGTCGGAACGTCGTCGGTAAAGCCGAGCGCGTGGCTGGCGACCGCGCGGGCGCCGCCATAGGCGAGGCCGCCCGTTCCATAGGCGAGCAGGGTCGGCATGACGAGATAGCCGACACGGCCGCGAACCGTGCCGAGCCAGTCGACGCCCGCGACGACAGTGCTTGAACCGATGGCCGTATCGATGAAGCCGGAAAGATCAGGCCCGAACGGGGCAATGCCGGAGCGTCCGCCCCTTCCGCCGATGGCGGAGCCCTGAATGTCGGCCTCGAGTCCGACGACGAAAGCCGGGCTCCATTGATAATTATAGCCGATCTGCCCGCCGCCGACGAAGCCGGACTGATTGACGTTCGCGACGCCCGAGAGCGCCGCCGCCGTGAAGCCCGGAGGCGTTCCCCAGGCGGGATCGTTCGCGATGTTGTCGACGAGGGGGAGGGCCCCCGTCGTGGCGCCGGTCGTCGTTCCCCAGCCATAGCCGGCGTTCAGACCGGCATAAAAGCCGGTCCACAGCGGCGGCGGAACGGGGAGGGGGGCAGGCGCTTTGCGCGAGGGCAAATCCGCGGCAATCGCCGGGCCGCCGACGAGCGCCGCCGTCATTAACAGAGCTACGCGAAATTTTACGGTCACGGGTCGACCCTCTCGCTATCCGAGTGGAAGTAACTTTCGTCGGCCGAATGTTGTCGTTTACCGTTGTCGTCATCAATGGCGCTTTATGCATTTTCCGCCATATTTGCCTCTTTACTTCGCGAATGTGGCAAATGGGGCACATTCCGGCTGCGGGCGTCGCATACGACAGCGAAGGCGCGGCTGTTCGCCATAAGTCGAAAATCGCCCGAACGGACCGGCGCATTGTCAGCCAGGAGCGCGGCGGCTATCGTTCCGCGTCTCTTTGCATCGGCGCCGGGCTCCGGGCCCGGCGTTTCGATGTCGCGCCGGAGTCTGCTTTACTTGTCAAACGAGTTCTGGACGCGAGATGTGCTCAAAGGTTCGCTGAACCGTGCGGCGGGCCAGTTCCTCTCCTGGCACCGGAGAGAATTCTTTTCTCTTTTTTCTCCAAAGACGGTCGCCTGGCTCACGGATCGCGACAATCGGCAGTTGATCCTCAAGGCAGGGAGTAGCGATCTCTGGTGCCGCGATCGGCGCGGCGCGGCGCTCTGGCGTCTCCCCGCCGACGAAATCGCGGCCTCTTCGCTTGAAGAGGCGCTGGCGCGCCGCGGCGTCGCGCGCAATGCGGCGCGGATCGAACTGGAGATCGACGCGAGCGCCTTTTTCGTGCGCCGCTTCGACATACCCGCGGCAGCCGCCGACAATCTCGCGAAATTGCTGGAAGTCGACATCGAACGCAAGACGCCGTTTCGATTGGAGGAGGTGGTCTATGGCCACACCGCCGCGAGACATTCCTCCCCATCCGACAAATTAAGCGTCGCGCTGTGGATCTTGCGCCGCGATTACATCGTCGGCGCGATCGAGAACGCCGGGATCGCACTCTCCGATATTTCCTCCATCCGCCCATCCGGATTGCGCGGGTCCGAAGAAGCGCCCTTGATCGAACTCGAACGCGCGCGGCCGGGCGCGGACCGATTTCGCATCGCCGCCATCGGACTTTGCGCCGCGACTTTGTTTTTGGCGGCGATCGGCGTCGGGGCGACGCTGTGGCGCCAATCCGCCTTGATCGCCGAACTCGACGCCAGGATCGAGGAAATGTCGGCGCGCGCGGCGCGGGTGCGTCGGGCCGTGGATCTCGCCTCGTCCGAAAGCCGACTCCTCTCCGTGCTCCGCGAAACGCGGCGCGGCAGTCCTCGTTTCGCCGATCTTTGGGAAGAGGCGGCGCGCATTCTTCCCGACGGCGCCTTTGCGACCACTTTGGCGCTCGCCGAGCCCAGGCCCAATGAAAAGGCGCTCGACATCGAAGGGTTCGCGGATTCGGCCGTGGGTCTTCCGGCGCTTTTCAATAAGTCGCCGCTGTTCGCGGACGCCGGATTGACCGCGCCGATCACGCCAGATTCGTTTGAGAAGCGCGAAAGATTTTCGCTCGAGGCGAAGATCAAGGAGCAAAAGCGGACGACGTCCCAATGAACTGGAAGGGCATACGTCGCCTTCCCGCCGTTCGGCGCGGGATTTTCGTGAGCGCTAACCTGCTCGCCGTCGCGCTCCTCTATCTTATTTTCGTCGAGCCGGTACGACGCTTCCTGGCGGAAGGCGCCGAGGCCGTCGCGGAGCGCCGGCAAACGCTTGCGCGCTATGAGGCGGTGGTTTCGCATGAGGCGCAGATTCAGGATTACGCGCGGCAGGTGGCGGACATCAACGCGGGCGGCGAACTCATCGAGGGAGACAGCGAGGGAGTCATCAACGCCAATTTGCAGGCCCGGCTCAAATCGATGGCGGAAGCCGCTCGGGTGACGGTGAAATCCATCCAGATGCTGCCGGAAAAGGACTTCCGCGGCGTGACGCTTGTCGGGGCGCGGATCCAAGCCTTTGGAAGTTACGAAAGCGTCCATGAATTGGCGCGGGCGATCGAAAGCCAACCGCCGCTGCTGATCGTCACGGCGGCCGCCTTGCGCAACCCTGAATCCCTCTGGGGCGGAGGGCCGAATCCGGCCGAGCAGAACATAGAAGTCGAGTTCGACGTATTCGGCGGCGCGTCGCAAAAGGGCCGCCGATGACGCGGGACATCCTGCAAAAGCTCGTCGCGGAGATGGTCGGCCAGACCGCGCGGCTCGCCGCGCTGCTGAAGCAGGCGCGCCTGTCGCCTTTGTCGGCGATCATCCTGGCCCTTCTCTTCGCCACGACCTTGATGGCGGGACTGTTCGCCCTCTCCGGGATTTTCGGATCGATCGGTTTGGACGGCGAGGTCGCGGCGCCCGACTGGAAGCCGCCGACGCTGACGATCGGCGACTTGGACCCCCCCAAGCTCGCGAGCGCCGATGTGGAAACGCTGTCCCGTCCGATTTTTTCGAGGAGCCGGCGGCCGTCGCCGAGAGCCAAGACTCCCGTCGAGGCCGATCTTTCGCCGAACGCAATTGCGCCGGGAGGCCTGACGGTGAGCGCCATCGTCCAGAACAGTCAAGCGCATCAGGCCTATGTCGTCTCCCAGGACGCGCCGGAAGGAGCCTGGAGGAAGGTCGGAGATACGGTCGATTCATGGACGATCTCGCGGATCGACCGGCACGAAGTTATCCTGAAGAGCGGCGAACAGACGGCGAGCATAAAGCTCTATCCCGATCCGCCGCCGATCGACAACGCCGGAGCCCTCCCGTAGATGCGGGCTTGCGA
>JAKFXD010000020.1 GCA_021731565.1 Methylocystis sp.
GTCGTCTTTCTCAACAGTGTATTTATATCCGTCGATCGCCGTCGTGATCCATGCGCCCTTGTTCTTGGAGTGGCCCGAGTACGGCGGGTTCCCCAGGATCACCAGTATCGGTTTTTCTTTCACCGCCTGCGCGGCTTCGACTTCCGCCGAAATCGCCGGCAGCAGGAAATTCTTCTGCGGCTCGATCGGCTCCAGCGTGTTGGTGAGAAACACCTGCAGCCGCTCATTGTCCTTGAGCGGATGGCCTCTGTCGCGCAGGAATTGCGACAGTTTCAAATGCGCGATGGTGTAGGGCGCGATGAGATATTCGAAGCCGTAGATGTTCTTGAGAAGATGCTCGCGCACGATCGGGTCGGCGCGGCCCTTGTCGGCGCCGCCGATGTTGTCGAAGATGCGCTCAAACACTTCGAGCAGAAACGTGCCGGTGCCGCAGGCGAAATCGAGCACGGTGACGCGCTTTGAATCCGCGAGGCCCTCGCGAATGCCGAAACTGGCCTTCAGAATGTCGTCCACTGCGCGGACGATGAAATTCACGATCGGCGGCGGCGTGTAATAGACGCCGCGACTCTTGCGCATCTTGGCGTCATAGGCCTTCAGATAGTCTTCGTAGAAATAGATGAAGGGATCGCGCTCGAAGAGCCGATGCTCTTCTTCATCGGCCGCGCGAACCCTGCGGTTGATCGCTCTGCGCGCGCGGAACGACAAATCCTCGTGGATGGCGGGCAGGTCGAGCCCGTTGACGATGGAGAGCACTTCCTCGACTACCCACCGCACGTCGCGATAGTCGTCCTTCTCCAGCTCGGAGAGGAAATCGACGAGTTCGCGAATGAGGCGGAAAGAGCCAGGGATGAACTCCTCGGCGTTTCGCAGCGTCACCTGCTTGTCGTCGGAATTGAGCCGCGCGAGAAACAGGCCGTAAGCCAGCATTTGCGCGAAAGCGTCGGCGAAATCGGCCGTCGTCAGTTCGTGAAACACCTGATCGCGAAAAATCTGGAAGAGTCCGAAGAGTCGCTCCTCCTGATGCTCGCGCTCCTGGCGGATCAACTCCTCGCTTAAGAATTCGCGCAGCAGCTTGCTGCGCGTCGCCAGCGCCAAGGCGAGTTGCTGCGCGCGGCCGATGCCTTCGGGCGCTTCGGAGAAGAACGCCGATATGAGCTTGCCGACGGCTTCCGCGCGCTCCGGGGCGATGCGGATTTTGCGGGCGTCGAGGTCAGTCGGGAAGGCGAGCGCTTCGCGCGCCTTCACATGCGCGCCGTCGATCCATATCCACTGCAGATAATCGGTGAGGATGATGTTGTCGGAGAGTTCGCGATAGCGCTTGATCTGGTCCGACTTGAGAATCTTGTCGAGATTCGTCCCGATTTCCTTAACTTCGACATAGCCGAGGATCATGCCATGGCGCGAAATCTTGAAATCCGGCGCGCCCTTGTCTCTCTCTCGCTTGGGTTCATGCTGGACCCGCAGGCCTTTGTGCGCATCCTTGGCGAATTGGCCCAGCAGCGTTTCAAGAGCCGCGCGACCGGTATGCTCGGTGTGCTCAGCGAGCGGCGTTTCGCGCAGTTTTAAAAGATAGGTTTCAAAACGATCGATCATTGATTGCGCTTATGCGCGCCGTCCCGAGCCCCGTCAACGCGACCCTTGCCGCAATCGGGGGGCGCGCGTGCTACAAGCAGAGCGATGGTTTTCGGATATTAGCCCCGTCCCATGCGCGCCTGTCTGATCCTCAATTCCGACGCCCGCGACGAAGACCTCGCCGCGGCGCTCGATTGCGGCGCCGACGCGCTGCTGTTGCGACTGGGTTCCTGCGCCGAAGACGACGCGCGGCGCGGCGCCCGCGCGCGCGCCGGCGCGCTGATCGACGCGGCGCGCGCGAAGGGCGGGGCGCCGAAGCTCTTCGTCGAAGTCGCGCCGCTCGACAGCGACCTCATCGAGGCCGATCTCGACGCGCTGTTCGGCCCCGGACCGGACGGCGTCTTTCTTCCCGGTTTCGACGGCGCCGCCGGCCTGCAGCGCCTCGCGGTCAAGCTCGCCGTGCGCGAGGCGCAGGCCGGGCTCGCCGACGGCGCGACAAGGGTCGGCGCCTTGGTCGGCGCCGATCCGGCCGGCGTTTTGGCGCTGGCAAGCTTCGCCGGCGCCTCGCCGCGTCTCGCGGCGCTGGCCTTCGACGAAGCCGGGCTTTGCGCCGCGCTCGGCCTCGCCGCCGGCGGCGGGGCCGCCATCGCGACGGCGCGGGCCATGGTCGTTCTCGCCGCAGCCTCGGCCGGCGTTCCGGCGCTCGCGCCGCCTGTCCGGACCGGGGAAGAACCCGCCTATGCGGCCGCGCGCCGCGACGGCTTCACCGGCGCGATGGCGCTAATGCCAAAACAGGTCGCGGCCATTCGCGACGCCTTTCCGCAGGGCGAGAATCGACAAAGACCGAATTCGCCGGCATAGACAGACCGATGAGCAAGGTCCGATCGGGCGTGCTGGATGGAGTCGCCGCGGCGGCGCTCTTGAGCGCGGCGGTTTTTTCGCCGCCGGCGCAGGCGCAGCAGCAGGCGCCCCACCATCCCCGCCCGCCGCATGGCGCTCCAGAATCCGCCGGAACGCCGACGCCGCCCGCGAGGCTGCTGTCGACGCTGCGGCTGAGCGCGACCCTTTCCGCAAACGATCCGCAGCCGGTCCGCTCGGGCCTCATCTGGCGGGTCTTCGAGGACCGCGCCCAGCCGGATGGCTCGCATAAGCTTGTGGCGCAATCCGAAGAGGCGTCGCCGACCCTGCCTCTGCCGGACGGCGCCTATATCGTTCACGCCGCCTATGGGCTTGCCGGCGTCACCCGCCGGGTGGCGATTGAAGGAAGCAATGTCGCCGAGCGGATCGCGCTCAACGCGGGCGGGCTCAGGCTCATCGACAAGCTGGGCGACGCGCAAGTCCCGGCGCAGCGGCTGTCGATTTCGATCTATGTTCCCGAACGCGGCAATGCCGAAGCGAAGCTCATTCTCGCCAACGCCAAGTCGGACGAGATGATCGGCCTGCCCGAAGGCGCGTATCATATCGTATCGACATTGCTCGATACGGGTCTGGGCGCGCAGGGGGGCGCCAATCAAACCAACTCCGTCGTAACGGCGGATCTGAAAATACCCGCAGGCAAGCTGATCGAGGCGACCCTGCGCCATCGCGCGGCGACGATCACTTTGAAGCTGGTCAAGCAGCCGGGCGGCGAGGCTTTGGCCAACACCAGCTTCTCCGTGCTGACCCCGGGCGGCGACGTGATCCGGGAATTGATCGGCGCCTTCCCCTCGCTGGTGCTGGCGGAAGGCGAATATGTCGCCATCGCGCGCCATGAGGGCAAAACCTTTCAGGGAACCTTCCGCGTGCAGTCGACGAAGGACGCCGACGTCGAAATCCTGATGCGCGATCAGCCGCACAATCACGCCGATCAGGAACTGCCGCAATAAAAAAGCCGCCCGGCGGACCGGACGGCTTTCAGACGCGCTTGGGAATCTGCGTCTTAAAGGATCGTGAAGGGGATGATCACGTCCATGTTGAACATGCCCTGCGACGAGCTCAGGCCGGTGCGGTTGAAGAAGGGCGTCGTGCCGTTGACCGACGTATCCCAACGCAGTTCCGGACGCAGGATCAGGCCGGTGATGATAGGCAGTTTGGGCAGTTCGGGGGTGATCGTCGCGCCCAGCGTGAGCGCGAGATAGCTCGTGCCCGAATAGATCGGCCGGGTGGCGTAAAGGCCGGTCCCGAGGTTCTGGTTGATGCAGGACGGGCACCAGAAGCCATGGAACAGATTGACGGCGTCGAAATTTCCCGGATAGGCGCCGACGAAGAAGTTGTTGTTATCCCGGAAGTATTCGGCGCGCGCATTGATCTTGAAGATATCGTTGATCTTGTAGGAGGCGTATTGCGCGATGCCGAAGGCGGTGGCGCCCATCGGATTGGCCGGGGCCGTTCCCCAGAAGCCGGTGCCGGTGATCGCATTGGCCGCGGCCCAGGCTTTCTGCGGCAGTCCGAAGGAGCTCGGATTCCAGCCGCCTTCCAGCATGAAGCTCATGTCGGTGACGAGCGTCAGGTCCTCGGTCACTTTCCAGGTCGTGGTCAGGTTATTGAAGGAGCGGATCGTCGTGTTGACGTCGCAGGCGCAAAGGTTCGGGGCGCCAAAGCCGCCTTGGTTAAGGGGCCAACCCGCCGTGAGAACATTCGGCCAGCCTGTCGCCACCCAGGGGTTGCCATTGGCGAAACCAACCGGCCAGCCGACGCCGAGCGGATCGGTCTGCCTCGGGTTCTCGGGACCGGTATGGGTGATCGCCAAAATGGTGAGATTGCCATCGAGAAAGTTGAAGCCGAAACCGCCGTGGAAGGCCGCCGCGGCGTTGTTGTCGCCCGGCCATCCGAGGCTCGTGTTCACGCCGCTGGTCACGCCCGTAAAGACGTCGAGCCAGGGCTTGACGTGGGTGGTGGCCATCACGCCGGTGTGAATGAACGGTCCGAAGTTGAAAATGTAGGAGTGGCTGTAGAACAGATTGTCCTTGGCGTAGATGAGCTCGGCGCCGTTGTAGGTCGGGAACATGCCGATCTTCAGGTCGACGCCGCCCTCGCTGATCGGGCTGACCCAGGGCAGATGCGCCGTAATATTGGCCTCGATCGGTCCGATCTGCGTTCTTGAATTGATCGCATAATCGAGAATGCCAAGATAATGGTTGTAGCGCATGTCCTGGCCGACCATGCCCTGGAACTTGAAGCCGAAGTCATAGCCTTCGGCCTTCGGGTCGAGCGGACGCTGCACGGTCAGGACGGCGCCGTTGAAGGTCGGCCAATTGGCGCGGTCGGTATAGAGATGGCCCCAGCTCAGCTTGTTGAACGGCTGATTGAAGTTGAGGGCGATGCCGCCTTCGATATAGCCGTCGATCGTGATGGCGTCGATCCAGGCCGGCGTCGGCGCGGGAGCGGGCCCCTTGACGATCTTGCCCTTCTTCATGGGCTTGGCCGCCGGAGGAGGCGCCGGTTGATTTTCCTCAACCAGGGTCGGATCGACCTCCAGAAGTTTCGACTGAGCGTGGGCAGCGCCCGTGATGCTGGTTGCAAGGGTGAGAGCTGCAACGCTTGTTAGATAGGACCACTTCATCGCTGTGAACTCCGGCTGGAAGCAAAATCTGATTGATATCACTCGCGACCGGACTGCCATTCAAGTCTAAGCTCCGCGCATCTGCCTAATTGTTAGGCAAAATTGGCCTGGATGAATATTTGTTCTAAACACTGTGGCGGCAATGTCACATTTTTTGGGGGCGCCAGGCGTCTTTCTCTTGATTTCGTGGGGCACAGCCTGTTCTAAACATGACAATCCATGTTCGCTTTCTGCCGAATCAGCCCAGTTCGATCGTTCGACGACACTTGTCATTGCTCAAGCGTCGCCCTTTGTAAAAGATGCGCGGCGATGGGCTGGCGCGCTGCGCCAGGCCCGGCGGAAAGGGAAGAGAGACATGGCGGAAGAGGGGCGCGACCAACCGGAGGGCCCCGACTTCTCGCTGGGCGTCGCTCCCCAGGACGTCATTGAGGATCGTCCCTTGCTCGGTCATGTGGCGGGCGAGGGCGCAATCATGGCGCGGCAGGGCGACGCATTCTTCGTGATCGGCGCCCATTGCACCCATTATCACGGGCCATTGGCCGAGGGGCTGGTGGTCGGCGGCTCGATCCGGTGTCCCTGGCACCACGCCTGTTTCAGCCTGCGCAATGGCCGCGCCTTACGGGCGCCCGCCTTTGATCCCTTGCCGTGCTGGCGGGTCGAGCAGGCGGACGGCAAGGTTTTCGCCCGCGAGAGACTTCCCGATCCGCGGCCGGCCGCGTATGAGGGCGCCGCCCGACCGCGCAGCGTCGTCATCGTCGGCGGCGGGGCGGCCGGCTTCGCCGCCGCGCAGATGCTGCGCGCCGAGGGCTATGACGGACTGCTGGAGCTGATCAGCGCGGATTCGGCCGCGCCCTACGACCGGCCCAATCTTTCCAAGGACTATCTGGCGGGAACCGCCCAGCCGGACTGGCTGCCTCTGCGCGATCCGAGCTGGTATCGCGACAATGGCGTCCAGCTGCGTCTGGGGCGCCGCGTCGAGTCGCTCGATCCGGCGGGCCAGCGCCTGACTCTCGCCGACGGGGCGGCGCTCTCCTACGACGCATTGCTGATCTCGACGGGCGCCTTTCCGATCAAACTGCCGACGCCAGGCGCCGATCGAAGCCACGTGCATTATCTACGCTCGCTCGCCGATGCGGACCATCTCATCGCGGCCTGCGCCGGCGCGCGCCGCGTCGCGGTGATCGGCGCGAGCTTCATCGGCCTTGAAGCGGCCGCGGCGCTGCGCGCCCGCGATCTCGACGTGCATGTCGTCGCGCCGGAGGCGATTCCGATGGCGCGCATTCTCGGACCTGAAATCGGCGCGCATGTGCGGAAGCTGCATGAGCGCCACGGCGTCGTGTTCCATCTCGAGGAGACCGCGACCGAAATCGGCGAGCGCACGCTGACCTTAAAAAGCGGCGTGATCCTCGAGGCCGACGTCGTGGTCATCGGCGTGGGCGTCAAGCCGGATCTCTCGCTCGCCCAGTCCGCCGGCCTTGCCGTGGATCGCGGCGTGCTCGTCGACGAATATCTGCGAACCAGCGCGCCCAACGTTTACGCGGCCGGCGACATCGCGAGCTGGCCCGACAAAATCACCGGCGAGCGGATTCGCGTCGAACATTGGGTGGTCGCGGAGCGGCAGGGTCAGACGGCGGCCCGCAATATTCTTGGCCGCCAGGAAAAGTTCGACGCCGCACCCTTCTTCTGGAGCCAGCACTACGACCAGACGATCTCCTATGTCGGCCATGCCGCCTCGTGGGACCGCCTGGAAATTTCAGGAGATCCCGCCGCCGATTGCGCCGTGTCTTACTTCAAGGGCGACCGGCTGCTCGCGGTTGCGACCATCGGTCGAGACCTCGACAGTCTTCGCGCCGAAGCCGATTTTGAAGCGCGCATCGGCGCGACGCCGCCGGAAGCGATCGAATAATTCCCGCGCGCTATTCGAAACGTCCGCAGGCGTGCCCAACCATGGTGTAGACCTTGCCGGCGTCGCCGGTCAGCAGATCGAGCGCCTTCGAGCCGTCGCGGTCTCCGCGGCTCGTCTCGACGAGCAGATCCTCGAAATGTTTGATGTAATGATCGGCGGTCGCGCGAAAATCCTGATCCAGGCGATAGCGCCGCTTGATTTCCTCGAAGGTCTGATGGCCTTGCGCCGTGTACAGGCGCCGGCCGAACATTGCGCCCTTTTCGCCGCGCTGGTAACGCCGCCAGAGTTCGGTCACGGCGGCGCTGTCGATCATTCGCGCGATGTCGAGCGTCAGGCTGTCGAGGGCGCCGGCGCCCGCCATAGACCGCGCCGGACGCGGCGATTGTGCGGCGTCGTCGAAAGAGGCGCGCGCCAGCAGGTCGCTCAGCCATCCGCCGTTTGACTGGCGGTTCGACAGATTTTGCGCGGCGGCCCGCGGCGATGCGGCGTCCTTGCGCGCGGGCTGGTCCAAAAAGGCCCGGCGCGGCGGGGACGCGCCCGGATCGGCGGCGTCGCTGACCCGGCCCGAGCGCGCCACCATGTCGGTGAGTTCGTTGAGCGCCTTCACCTGATCGCCGACAACCCGCCGCAGCGTCGCCGCTTGCTCCGCTGCTTCCTGCGGAATTTCGGTCGCCCCGCGGCGCACTTCCTGGCGGGTCTTCTCGATCTCGCCATGGATGGCGCGCGCCATGCCGCGAATTTCATTCGCGGCCTGGTCGAATTTCGAGCGCGCGCCGTCGAACAGCCCGGCGATTTCCGCATTGGCCTGCGCATAGGCGGCGCGCAGCGCCTCGGAAGTCTGCTCGCGTTCGCCTTCCGCAGCGGCGCGCACCGCCGCAAAGCGCGACTCGATCAGATCGGCGGTCTGTCTCGAGGTTTCGTTCAGCGCGCCGCCAAGGTCGCGCGAGCGCGTTTCGATCGAGTGGAACGAGCGATCCATCAGCTCGCTGAATGTCGCGATCGCGCTTTCGAGCTCGGCGCGCCGGCCCTCGATGGCCGCCGCCGCCTGTTCGAGCGAGTGATGGCGCGCGGCCATGGTCGCATCGAGCGCCTGCTGGCTTTGCGCCAGCTTTTCGGCGCTCTGGGCCAGCGCGTGCTGTCGCTCGTCGAGCGCCTCGACGATGGCGTTGGCGTCGCGCATCGAGTCGCCCGCCGTCGCGGTGACGTGGGCGACCTGCGCCGAGGCTTCGTCGAGCGCTCCGCGAAACTCCGCGAGTCGCGCGCCGAGTTCGTGTTCGAGCGTGATGAGACTGCCGCCGGTCTGGTCGACGATCGCATGCAGAGAGGCGTTGGTCTGGCCGAGCCCGTCGAGCAGGACGGGCAGTTCGGCGCGAATCTTCTCGTTCGTCGCCAGAAGAGTCGCAATCGAATTCTGTGCGCTGGTCTCCAGCGTCAACGCCAGCGCCTCGCGCGAAGCGTCGAGCGTGTCCGTCAACTCGTCGCGCTTCAAGTCGAGGCGCGAGACAAGCCCGGCGCCGGCGTTTTCGACCGCGGCCGCCGCCAGACCGGCGACCGCCGTCAATTCCTGTGCGACGATCGCGCCGCGCTCATCGAGCACCGAACGCATCTGCATGAGCCGCGCGTCGAGCGTCGCGCTGACTTCGGCGACGCGCGCGGCGAGCGACTGGCCGAGATCGCCGGTGCGCGCGTGCAGCGTCGTATCGAATTCGCGCTGCGCGTCGGCCAGAATGTCCTTGATGTCCTGCAACCGCGCGCTGATCGTGTCCACGACCAGCCGGCCTCTTTCGTCGATTTCCGAAGAAACCGCGCCGAGCTGGCTGACGACATTGGTCTCGAGAAGCGCGATGCGATTGTCGAGGGTCGACTCCAGCTCCTTGGCCTGGCCGCCCAGGGTCTGACTGATCTCCTCCGTCCTCGACGCCAAAGCCTGGGCGAGTTCGCTCGAGCGCGACAGCAGCACCCAGTCGACGTCTTTAATCTTGGCGTCCAGCGCCTGCATGACTTGGCGTCCGCCGTCTTCCATCACGCGCGCGACGTCAGTGGCGTGTTTGGAAAGCGCCTCTTTGAGAATCTCGCCGCCCGCGCCGAGGCCGGCGTCGACGCGTCCGACCAGTTGATCGATGCGGTCGGCCGCTTCCACCGTTCGAGCGCTGGCGACGCTCTCGAAGGCTTCGATCTTGTTGGACATCGTCGAAGCGATGTCGATGGCGCGCGCGCCGAGCCGTTCGAGGAGATGGCCGCCCTTGTTTTCGATCGTCTCGTCGATTTCGGCCAATTTCGCGTCGATCTCTTCGGCGAAATGGCGAGAATTGTCGCCGATGCGGGCGTTGTAATGCTCGACCTGCGCCGACAGACGGTCGACGAGCGCGCCGCCCTCGGCGCGCAGCGTTTGATCGAGCGACTGCAACCGATCGTCAAGCTGATGCGTGATCTGCTGCGTTTGCGCGTCGAGGCGCGCGGCCGCATCGGCCGTCCGCGTCGTCAGTTCGTCGACAAGCTGCGTCCCCTTGTTGCCGATTGCGTCTTCGACGGCGGCGAGACGCTGCGTCAGTTCGCCGGTGAGGCGTTCGGCATGCGCGCCGACGCGATCGGCGACGGCGCCGCCGTCGCGCAGCAGCGCATTCTCGAATTGCGTCAACTGTTCGCCGAGCGTCTCCGCAATGCGCTGGCCCTGATCGGCGAGCGACGCCACGACCTCCCTGCTTTCGGACAGGACGGCGTCCTCGAAGGAGCCGAGCCGGTCGTGCAGCAGGTCATGGAGCCGTTCGCCTTGGGTCGCGATCGCCAGCACGGCGTCGTTCGCCGTCGTCGCCAGGCGGTCGTGCATCGTTTCGGCGTTTTCGGCGAGCGCCGACGAGGCGTCGGCGACGCTTTGGCGCAGCTTGTCGCGCAAGGCCGCGCCATGCGTGTCGAATTCCTGCAGCGCGAGTTCGCGCGTCGTCTCCATCGTTTTGGCGACGAGCATGCCCGCGGTCTCCAGCGCGTTAAGCCGCTCGTCGAGCAATTCATCGACGCGCGTCGCATGTTCGCCGACGACCGACGCGACGCTGTCGCTATGACGCTTGATCGAGTCTTCGAACGAGCCGAGCTTTTCGGCGAGGCTCACGTCGACGCGATTGGCGTGCGCCGCCAGCCGGTCGGCGATCTCGCCGCCGCGGCCCACGAGCACGCTTTCGATGGCCTCGAGACCCTGCGCGACAGCGTCATGGACCTGTCCGGCATTGCCGGCGACGCTCTCTTCGAAGGCCGAGAGCTTGTCGCCGAGTTCGACGGCGGCGCGTTCGGTGCGGACGGCCACCCGGGCCGCCAATTCTTCGCCCTGGCGCGCGACCAGGTCTTCGAACGTCGAGAGGCCCTGAGACAGGGCGGCGGTCGCACGTTCGCCATGTTCGCTGACCCGCTCGACGATTTCCTCGCTGTGGCGCGTCAACGCATCTCCGAAAGCGGCGAGATGCGCCGAGAGGTCCGATGCGGCGCGTTCGCCGCGCTCGCCGACGCGCTCGGCGATGTCGTCGCCATGACGCATGACGGCCTCCTCAAAGGCCACGAGTTGCGCCGAAAGCGTCGATGTCGCGCGTTCGCCCTGCTCGCCCACGCGTTGCGCGATTTGTTCGCCATGTCGCGTGACGGCGCTTTCGAACGAGGCGAGCTGAGCCGCGAGCGTCGACGTTGCGCGCTCGTTCTGTTCGCTGACGCAAAGCGCGATTTCCGCGCTGCGCCGCTCGATCGTCTCTTCAAAGCCGGCGAGTTGGCTGGCGATTGTCGAGGTTGCGCGTCCGCCGTGCTCGCTCACGCGGGCGGCGGCCTCGTCGCTGTGGCGCGTGACCGTTTGTTCGAACGCGGCGAGCTGAGCCGAGATTGTCGCGCTCGTCCGCTCGGCTTGCTCGCTGACCCGTTCGGCGACTTCGCCGCTGCGGCGATCGACAGCGTCTTCGAATTCGGCAAGTCCGGAGACGAGCGCCGATGCGGCGCGTTCGCCATGTTCGCCGACGCTTAGCGCGATTTCCTCGCTGCGCAGCGTAACGGCGTTTTCGAATGCGGCGAGTTGGGCGGCGACGGCCGTCGCGGCCCGCTCGCTATGTTCGCCGACTCGCGAGACGACGTCGTCTCCGTGCTGCGCAAATGTGTCCTCGAAGGCGGCGAGTCCATCCGAGATGACGGCGCTGACGCGGTCGCCGTGTTCGGCGATGCGTATGGCGGCTTCCCCGCTGTTGCGCACGACGGCGTCTTCAAAGGCGGCGAGCCGCTCGACGACGGCGGTCTCGATCTGCTTTCCGCTTTCGGCGATCCGATCGGCGACCTCGCCGCCGCGGCCGACCACGGTCTCTTCAAAGGCGGCGAGCCGCTCGACGACGGTGGTCTCGATCTGCTTCCCGCTTTCGGTGATCCGATCGGCGACTTCGCCGCCACGGCCGACCACGGTTTCTTCGAATGTCCGAATATTGTCGGCGAGCGTTTCAGTGACTCGATCGCCATGCTGACCGATGGCGGTCACGGCTTCGCTGGCGGCCGCGACGAAGCGCTCCTGCAGGGCGTCGACCTGTTCGACGAGCGCCGTGGAGTTCTGGTTCAGGCTGCGCGAGACCGCCTCGTGCAGCGCCTGTCCGCGCAGGTCGAATTCTTTCTGCGCCTTTTGATGCGTCTCGTCGAGCAGGCCGACGATTCGCGTCTCCGCCGTCTCGAGCGTGGTTCGCGCCTGTTCGACATGTTCGGCGACGCGGGCGGTGAGGCGTTCCTGAGTCTCGGCGAGCGAGCGCTCAAACGAACCGCCCTGCGTTTCGATCGTTTCGCGAATGGCGCCGCCGGTTTCGGCGAGTTGCGCGACGATCCGCTCTCCCTGGCCGCCGACCGCCTCGGAAAAACCGGCGCCGAGTTCTTCGAACCGTTCGAGCATTTCGGCGCCGCGCGCGCCAAAGTCGCCGGCGATCGCGTCGCCCGCGGCTTCCAGCTTGCGGCCGAACTCCTCGACGCCTTCGGCGAAGCGGCGGCTTACGTCGTCGCTTGCGCCGGTCACCCTTTCGGCGACCTCGTCGCCGGTCTGGGCGAGTGTGAAGAGCATGCGCTCGCCATGACTCGCCAGAGTCGACTCGAAGGCCTCTCCGGCCTCGTCGAGCGCAAGTCGGATCTCTTCGCCCTTCGAGCCGAGGGAGGAGGCGACCCGCGCGCCTGCCTGGCTCACCGCTTCGGCGAGATGGACCGAGGTCGTCGCGAGCTCCTGAGACAGCGTTTCGCGCGCGCCAAACAGCGCGGTCCGCGCGTTGTCGGCGTTGACGATGATGGCTTCGCGTTCGCGCGTCAGCTCGTCGATGAGCAGACGAATGCGCCGCTCATTGTCGGTGTAGGAGCGTTCGAGGTTGGTGACCTCCGTGCGCACGATCACTTCCAGCTCGCCGGCGCGCGCCAGCGCACGTTCGATGCCGTCGCCCATGGAGGCGGCTTCGCGCCGAATGGCCTGTGAAAGCGAGACGATCTGCTCGGTGGCCACCGTCTCCGGCTCGATGAGCCGAATGGCCACTTCGGTCATCGAATTGGCGATGAGCCGCATCTCATGGGCGCGGCGCGCCATCAAGCCGGTGAGGAAGAGAAAGATGAGAGGCGCGACGAGCGCGGCGAGCGTCAGCACCGGCTTCGGCGCGAGCATCGAATTCTCGCCGTCGAGGATTTCTCCCTGATGGAAATATAGATAAAGAAGCCAGCAGGCCGTCCACAGCGCCATGGCGACGAAGGTGAAGGCCATGATCGAGCGGTTCGGCTTGATCTGCAGCGCCTGCCGCAACTCGCCGACCGTGCGGCGGTCGTCGTTGGCCGGCGCGAAGGCGGGGGCGATGACGCCGTTCTGCGGCGGCTGACGGTGCTGCGGTTCGCCATAAGCAGGCGCCGACCGGCGCTGGTCCCCGGCGTGCGTATCCGCTCTGGGCGTCGCGGCCTGGCCCGATCGGTCGTTCGCCTCGTCCGCCGCTGCGGCGTCAGGCGCTGGGCCGATGTCCAGCGCCTCCTCGACCGCAGACAGGGCGGCGGAGGCCGCGTCCTGGATTTTTCCCGATGTCGCCATTCGCCCACTCCAGGCGGCGCAGAACCATGCGGTCCGGCCGAAATCCACGGCCTGCCGCTAAGCGGCCGCCGGTGAATAAAGATTAACCAAACTTTACAGCCCATTCCGGGCAATTGAAACATGGGGGCGGCGCGTATCGGGAAACTTCGTTAACGCGTCCTTCAGGTTAGGCGCGGCAGTCTTGCGAATAAGCGTCGCTTGGCGCATTGGCCGAGGCCTCCCGAAGGATCGCGCTCTGGTATAAATATCAAGGAGAACAGGGAATGGGGATGGCGAAACTCGCGGAATCCGACTTTTTGAACTGCGTAGCTCAGCCGCAGCCGCTTTTAGACGGGCAGGCGGAATCGCCGATCGACCTCGTTCATCTCTCCCGCCAGACCTTCGGCGACCATGATCTCGAACGGGAGTTGCTGGAGCTGTTCGACGCGCAGGCGGCGCAATGCGCCGAGCGCCTGCGCGCGCCCGCCAGGGTCGGCGACGGCGACTGGCGCATCGGTCTCGCGCATACCATCAGGGGCTCGGCGCGGGCGGTCGGGGCGTTCGAGGTTGGACATGCGGCGGAGGCCTATGAGCAGGCGCTGCGCGGCGAGGAGTCGCGCGCCGGCGAGTTGCGCGATCAGCTCGACGCCGCGATAAAACGCGCGCGCGGCGCCATCGCCCACTTGCTGGGCCGCGCGGCTCAGAACGGTCCGACGGGGAAATATTTCAAATAAAGCTCGGCGAAGACGCCGCGTTGGGCGAGCCGGGCAAGCGCGTAATCGAGCGCGCGGCGCAATGGCGCATTTCCTTTCTTTACGGCGATGCCGATGCCTTCGCCAAAATATTTCGGATCGGTGAAGGGTCCGTCTCGGAAGACGCAGCAACCAGCCGCTTCCGCGCCGTTCAGCCAGTACGAAAGCGAGATCGCGTCGCCGAAAAACGCCTGAACGCGGCCGTTTTTCAGCGCGCTGCGCGCCAAGGCGGGCGTTTCAAACGTCGTCAAATTCGAGTTCGGGTAGAAGGCTTTGAGAAAAGCCTCGTGCCGCGAACCGGCGACCACGGCGATCGGCCGGTCGGCGAAGGCGGTGGGCGAGGCGGATTTCAGCGTCGTGTCGGCCTGCACGGCGAACCGCCCCGGCGTCATCATGTAAGGCCCTGAGAAATCGACCTGTTTGCGGGTCTCGTCATTGATCGCGAGCGACGCGATGATGGCGTCGCCGCTGTTGTCGTTGAGCGCGGGGATGAGCAAATCCCACCGTCGCCTCTGGATCGTGCAGGCGACGTCGAGTTCGACACAGATCGCCCGCGCGAGATCGATGTTGAAGCCCGCCACCTGCCCGTCGGGAAGCAGGAAATTGAACGGCGGATAGTCGTCCTCGGTCAGGAACCTGATCTGTCGCAATCCGGTGAGATCCGGCTTGTCCGGAGTCCGGCTGGGGTCCCAGAACGAGGGCGCAGTCGAGGCGGGCGACGCCGGCGCGGTCGAGGCGCCGTCGGCGCGCGCCGCCGCCAAGCCGGACGAAAGGACGAGCGCGGCGAGCGCCGCGCGAAGCGAAGCGAGAAGAGCCGATCGGGGCGAACTGCGGATAGGCCGCAAAAAGTTCATACAGCGCATAAAGTTATTGCATAGCCCCTGCTGGAGATTGATAGTCGTTCGAAAGCTGCCTGCGTTCGCCGGAATAATGCATGAATTTCGTTCCGATCGATAGTGCCGCCGCCGCTGCTGCTTCGCCGAGCAAGGACGATTTTCGCCAGACCGTCGGCCGCCGATCGCTTGCCGGCGCCGCCCGCAGAGTTCCGCCGCGCCGCGCGACCGCGCCGCAGCCCATCCCCGTCGAAATCGCCTTTCTGTCGAGCCATGGCGTGCCGGAGCAGGTGCTGCGGTTCGCCGCGGCCACGGCGCGCCGCCAGGGCGTTTGCGCGGACGAAGCGCTGCTCGCCGAGGGACTCGTCGCCGAGGACGTCTTCTATCGGGCGCTGGCCCAGCATCTTGACGTCGACTACATCGACGATCCAGTCGATGTCTGCGCGTCAGGCGTCGCGACGGTCGAATGCGGCTATGCGCGGATTCGCGACGCGTCGCGCAATTATCTTTGGCTGTTCGCGCCGAGCGGCGCCGGAGTCTTCCGGTTGATGAGCGTGCGGCGCGCGGCGAAAGGGCGGGCGCTTTTCGCCATCACCACGCGAACGCGCTTCCTGGAGGCGCTGCGCCGCGCCGATCCTGACGGCGCCGCCCGCAACGCGGCCTTTCTCGCCGAACGCGTCGACCGGGAGCTCTGCGCGCGCGGCGGCCTTCAGCGCGGACAGGTCGGACTGCTGCTTCTTGCGCTGATCGCGCTCGTGGCGAGCCTCTACGCGCCCTTTTACTTGCTGCGCCTTGCCTCGGCGTTTCTACTCGCGGCGATGTTCTTTTGCGGCGCCTTTCTGCGGCTCTTCGCCTGCGCGGCGAGCATTCAGCCAAGCGCGGAGGCGGAAGCGCTCGAAGGCGACGCGCGGCTGCCGATCTACACCATCGTGCTGGCGCTCTATCAGGAAGCCGCCGTCGTGCGTCAGCTCACCCGCGCGATCGATCGGCTGGATTATCC